>CAYLZW010000413.1:0-4695 GCA_964388085.1 uncultured Myxococcales bacterium
CAGACGTTCAGACGTTCAGACGTTCAGACGTTCAGACGTTCAGACGTTCAGACGTGCTGAGTGCAGACGTGCTGAGTGCAGACGTGCTGTGTCCCGCCGCTCCGCCTTCCCTCACCCCTTCAGCTACACACGAGCGCAGCCGTCAGCGCCCCTCTCCCACGGGAGACGGGCCGACCTTTCGTTGGGTGTCGTCGTCGTTCGGCAGGCGCCGTCGTGCAAATGTGCAGCCGTGGTGACGGATAGAGGACATGACTCACTTCCCCAACCGATATACGGCCACTGCTGCCGTTCGAGAGCTGCGTCGTCGAGCAACGCCGGGCGAGCGGCGCCTGTGGGAGACTCTACGAGCGCGTAGGTTTCTCGGGCTCAAGTTTCGCCGTCAGCACGTCCTCTTTGGCTTCATTGCGGACTTCTATTGCGACCAGCTACGGCTGGTCGTCGAGGTCGATGGGGCGAGTCACGACCACCCTCGACAGCCGTCGGACGAGGGGCGTGACGCCGCGCTCGCGCGCCGTGGCGTCGTCACCCTGCGTCTGACGGAAGCGGATGTCCTCGCCCGGCTGCCGGAGGCGCTCGAGCGCCTGGCCCGCCTCGCGCAACAGCGCGCGCGTGAGCCCGGACCTCTGCCCGTACGACGACGACCCCCGCCGAAAGGTCGGCCCGTCTCCCGTGGGAGAGGGGCGCTGACGGCTGTGCTCGTGTGTAGCTGAGGGGGTGAGGGAAGGGGGAGCGGCGGGACACAGCACGTCTGCACACAGCACGTCTGCACACAGCACGTCTGCACTCAGCACGTCTGCACACAGCACGTCTGCACGCCGCACGTCTGCACGCAGCACGTCTGCACGCAGCACGTCTGAACGTCGCTCCACCTCGCTGGTACGTCGCCGCCAGCTGGTGGAGCGCCCGGATGCCCGACGTCATCCGACAGATCAGGCGGGCGTTGCGGGCGGCAGCCCGCTGTGAGGGGGAGTCGACGAGACCGCGCAGCGGGCTCGGAGCGGGGGGAGAGGCGAAGCCTTTCCCCCCGTCTACGTCGGCAGCGGCGAGCGGCAGATCCGCCCTGCACGCAAGCGCCTGACGACCGCTCGCGTCGACGATCGAGAGAGAGTGCCCCGGCCCGCCCGTCGCTCTCTTCCGTGTGCGCGGCGGTGATGAAACTTCTCTGAGCGCCCTCTCGTCGACGACCGGACCATTCCGGCCGCTTCGAGCAGCGGACCGAGGCACGGAGCCACACATTGCGGGCGGCGTGCCACCTCGTCGGGCGCGCGCGCTCGCGGGGTCCCGTTGCCGTGGGGGAGATCGCGTTCCGCGAGCGGAACGGCGCGGGCCGGAGGTGGAACGAATCGCTTCGCCGGCCGCACGAGGGCACGCCTTGTCGGCCGGAGAGACAAGCGGCGGGGCCATCCCCCCTCGGAGGCGCGGTCAGGTAGCCTTCGTTTGGTGATGTCCGCTCTCCTACCCACGCTGCTGTTCGCGCTCGCCGCGCAGGCCGCCGGCGCCGAGCCCGCGCCTGCCACCGTCGTCGTCGTCGCCACCGGCAGGACGCCCGCGCTCGACGCCGTCGCGGCCGAGGCCGAGGCCATGGCGCGCGTGCAGCTCCGCGATCGCAGCGGCTTCGTCGTCGTGGACGCCACCGCGGCCACGCGCGAGCCGAGCATGGTGCTGGCGGAGGCGCGCGCGCTCGTCGAGGAGGGAGAGGCAGCCTACGCCGAGCTCGAGACCAGAGCGGCCGTCAGCAGCCTCGAGCGCGCCGTCCGGCTCCTGAAGGCGGAGCTCGATCGCACGGGGGAGCGGGAGCTGCTCGTGCGCGCGCTGGCGCTGCTCGGCTCCGTGCACAACCAGAGCGGCAACAGCGAGGAGGCCGAGCACGCGTTCTTGACGCTGCTGTCCCTCGCGCCGACGCACTCGCTCGACGACGGCGTCTTCCCGCCGGCGGACGTGAAGCTGATGGAGCGCCTACAAGAGGACCTCGCCTTCACCGAGCCGGGCAGCCTCGAGATCTCGTCGGGTGACGTGCCCGCGTCGGTCTGGCTCGACGGCAAGCTGCGCGGCTTCACGCCGCTGAAGCTCGACGTAGTCGGCCCGGGCACGCACGTGTGGCTCGTGCGCCGGCAGGGCTATCTGCCGAAGAGCGGCAGCATCAGCGTCGATGGCAAGGGCGCCGTCGAGCGCGTCCGGCTCGTGCCGCCGGCGACGGACAAGGAGCTGCCGAGCCGCATCCAGCGCCTCGTGCTCGAGCGCACGAAGCTGCACCCGACGCTGCTCGCGCTCACCGACGCCATCGGCCGGCCGGACGAGCTCATCGCCGTCGTCGTCGAGGAGGCGGCGTCCGGCGGCCCGGTGCTCCGGATCGTGCGCGTGCTCGTAGAGGGCGGCGTGCTCGTCGGCTACCGCGAGGTGCCGGCCGGGGAGGGCTTCTGCGATCGCTTCGACGTCGCCCTCGCTGAGCTGCTGGACGCGCCGATCCCGAGCGCGAGCGCGCCCGCCGTCGCGGCGACCGCGGCGGATCCGATCGCCGACGAGGGAGAGGGCCTCGGCGGCGTCTTTTGGATCGCGGGCGCCGCGGGAGGCGTGACCCTCGCCGCCGTGCTCGCCGGAGGCGCAGCGCTCGCGCTCATGAGCCTCACGCAGGACGACGCCACGCCGCGGCCCGACGATGCGCACGCGCGCGCTCGTCGCTGGGTGGTGCTCGGGTACTGAGCCCGCGTTGGCGTGTGCTGCCTACATCGTCACCACGCTTGGCGTCGTCACCTACATGTGCACTTTTCACCGACCTTGCGCCGAGCGGCGACGTGACCAAACTGACACGAAGGACGCGGCGCGCGCGGGGCCAGAAGCAGGCGTTCCTGCAGGGCAGCCGCTAGACTCGCCACAGGCTCCCCGAACAGGGCCGGGCGCGCACTTGCCGCCCACGGAGGACTGATGGTCGCTCTCTCCCACGTCACTCGCTCGCGCCGGGCCGCGCTCATCACCAGCGCGAGCCTCGCGGCGCTCCTGGTGGCGCCCTCCGTCGCCGCCCACCCCGGTCACGGCGGCGCTGCCGGTCACAGCCACGACGACGCCGCGCTCAGCGACGCGAGCTCCGAGACGATGGCCGAGGTCTCCTTCCACGAGAGCGGTTGGCAGCGCGCCGCCGAAGAGGCCGCGCCCGCGCCCGACGGTATCCTCGTCGACCTGCGGGACGATCTCGACGACGACGAGCTCGCGCGCCTCGAGCTGGAGACCGGCCTCGATCTCGTGCCTACGGCCGACGACGTCGTCGGTGGCAAGCGCTACGAGCTGCACGGCACCTCGCTCGAGCGCGCCCAGCGCCTGCTCGAGGGCCGTGACGAGGTCGAGAGCGTCGAGCCGAACGTCTTCTACTCGCTGATCCGGCAGACCTTCGACGGCGCCGACGGCAGCGCGCTCGACGCGCCGCCGGAAGAGACGCGCCCGCCGAGCACCAAGCCGAACGACCCCATGTACAAGCACCAGTGGCACTTCGACATGGTGAACGCCGAGGGCGCCTGGCGGGTCACCCAGGGCGAAGGGGTCATCGTCGCCGTCGTCGACACGGGCGTGTCGGCCGGCAAGCTCGGCGACAAGAAGACGAAGTTCAAGCGCGTGCCCGACCTCGCCAAGACCGAGATCGTCGCCGGCTACAACTTCGTGAACAAGGGGCCGGACGCGTCCGACGGCAACGGGCACGGCACCCACGTGGCGGGCACCATCTCGCAGAGCACGAACAACGAGTACGGCGTCGCGGGCCTCGCGTACAAGGCCAAGATCATGCCCATCAAGGTGCTCTCCGACAGGGGCTTCGGCTCCGTCGGTGACATCTCGAACGGCATCCGCTTCGCGGCCGATCACGGCGCCAAGGTCATCAACATGTCCCTCGGCGGCGGCATGTACTCGGCGACGCTCGCGAAGGCCGTGAAGTACGCCCACGACAAGGGGGTCACCGTCGTGTGCGCCGCCGGTAACGGTGGGCGCGAGAAGGTCGAGTACCCGGCGGCCTACCCCGGCTGCCTCGCCGTGAGCGCGCTCGGCCCCGACGGCAAGCTCGCGTTCTATTCGTCGTACGGCAAGGAGACCGACATCGCGGCGCCGGGCGGTGACACGCGCGTGGATCTGAACCGCGACGGCATCCCCGACGGCGTGCTGCAGGACACCATCGCGCGCGGCGACCCGTCCTCGCACGGCTTCTTCCCCTTCCAGGGCACCTCCATGGCGACGCCGCACGTCGCTGCCGCGGCCGCGCTCGTCATCTCGACGGGCGTCACCGATCCCGACCGCGTCGAGGAGGTGCTGCAGAAGAGCGCCAAGGACCTGAACGACAAGACGCGCTACGGCGCCGGCGGGCTCGACGCCGCCGCGGCGGTGAAGAAGTCGCACCGCGACAGCTCGTTCCTCTCGCTCGGCCTCGCGGCGCTGCTCGCGGTCGTCACCGTTCGGCGCACGCGTCGCCGGGACTCGCTCAGCAGCTTCAAGCCCGGCCTCGGCTTCGCGTCCGCGTTGCTCATGGGCGCCACCGGCTTGTTCTTCCTGACGGACCTCGGCCTCTCGTCGCTGCCTGGCCTCGGCTTCCTCGCGGCCCCCGTCGCCGAGTGGACGTCGGTCGCGTTCGGCTTCACGAGCCTCTCGCCCGTCTTCGGCAGCTTCCTGCTCGCGCTCGCGCCCATGGCGCTGTTCCTCGGCGTGAAGAAGGCGAGGGGA
>CAYLZW010000414.1:0-4693 GCA_964388085.1 uncultured Myxococcales bacterium
CACGTTGCCGGTGAAGCCGTCGGTGACGACGACGTCGATGTCGCCCGAGAGGATCTGGTTGCCCTCGATGTGCCCGAGCACGTTCAGGTCGGTCTGGCGCAGGAGCGCGAGGGCGCCGCGCGTGAGATCGGTGCCCTTCGAGTCCTCGGTGCCGTTCGACATGATGCCGATGCTGGGCGCCGGGTTCTGAAAGGCCGATTTCAGGTACGCGTGGCCCATGAGGCCGAACTGGAACAGGTGCTCCGGGGAGCAGTCCGTGTTCGCGCCGGCGTCGACGAGCACCGAGAAGCCGGACTTGGTCGGGGACGGAAACGCGGTGCCGATGGCGGGGCGGATGACGCCGTCGATGCGCCCGAACACGAAGAGGGCGACGGCCATCATGGCGCCGGAGTTGCCCGCGCTGACGACGGCGCTCGCCTCCCCGTTCTTCACGAGGTCGGACGCCACCCGCATGGAGGAGCCCTTCTTCTTGCGCACCGCCTGCGAGGGCTTCTCATCCATCGTCACCACCTCGGGGGCGTGACGGATGGCGATGGAGCCGTCGAGCAAAGCGCTGGCGCCGCGCGCCTCGAGCTCGCGGCGTAGCAGGGCCTCGTCGCCGACGAGGATGACCTTGGCGCCATCTTCGCGGACGGCGGCGATGGCACCGTCCACGTTGGGAGTGGTGCCATGGTCGCCGCCCATGGCGTCTAATGCGATGGGAAGGCCGTTGGCCAAATTATGCGCTCAACGATGTTTGGCGGTGTGCCAGAGGGGCCGCGTCTGCCTTCGAGGATCAACCCTCGACGACCTCGCGCACCTGACGACCGCGATACACGCCGCAGCTTCCGCAGGCGAAGTGGGGGGCCTTGGGCTCGCCGCAGTGGGCACAGCGCGCGTGGGCCTTCGGGCTGTAGCGCATGTTGGCAGCGCGCTGCATGCGCGAGCGCGTGCGCGACTTTCGACCATAAGGGACAGCCATCTCAACTCTCCTGAAGCGGGAAACCCGGCTCTCCTAATGGAGCAGAGACGGGTTGTCGACTGGTCTCCGCAGGAACGCCGGCATTTTCGCGCAGGGCTCGCGGGGCGGACAACGGGAGCGGGCGAAACCGGTCTCTCGGCGCGCCCAGCGCGGGCAAGGACCGCACTCTCCGCGCGGGCGGGGAGCTCTCTTCGTGCCGATCTCAGGCTGAAAACGCCAGAGATCCGCGAGGTTCGGCGTCAATTCTGATCGGAGCCGGGCGGCAGGCGGCTCTTGAGCGCCGCCAGCGCCGCCCAGCGCGGGTCTTGCCAGCGCGCGCGCTCCTCTGCGAGGGCGCCGTCGGGATCGAGCGTGCACTCGCCCTCCGGGGGCTCGGCGCCCTCGCTCTCGCAGGCCGGGTGCATGGGCACCTCGAGGAAGATCTGCTCCCGCACGATGTCGGGCAGGTGCACGACGCGGCCGTCGAAGGGCACGAGATCCGCCTCACCGGGATCGAGGCCGCCGTCGTCTCCGAGGCCCATGGGCTCGCCTTCCCCCATGAGGTCGTCGTCGGGCGCGGTGGGCACGCCCTCGGCGAGGCGCAGGTCGAAGTCGAGATCGAGCGTGAAGCGCACGTCCCGCAGACAGCGCACGCACGCGTGCTGCAGCGGAAAGCGGCCCTCGCCGATGACGCGCACGGTGCTGGCCTCGCGCTCGAGCGTGAGCTCGAGGCGGGCGTCGCCGGCTGCCTGCCAGGGCGGATCGCTCGGATCGTCGAGGAGCGCCTCGAGCCACGCGCGCGGCAGCGTCTCGTTGACGTCGAGGCCGCCGTCGTCGATGTCATCGACGCGGATGTCGAGGTCGGCCTTCACGCCGGTCTCGGAGCGGGCGTCCGCCACCACGCGTCCGGTGGCGCCGCCCCGGCGGGCGCGCTCGCGGTTCATCTGGTTCGAGCGCGCTTGCTTCAGCGGATCGCTCAGCTTGGGGATCTTTGAGGACATGTAGGTAGAGGTACGCGCCGGACGGGGTTCGGACAACAGGGGGCGCGGATTCGGGGGCGGCGGCTACGGCCCCTTCAATCGCTCGGGGCGTCTTTGGGCATGGAGGAGTAGGCGACGATGGCGAGCGCCAGCACGACGGCCGCCACGGGGCCGGCGAGCTGCACGCCGAGGGGGCGCTCGACGCTGGTCCCGAACCACGAGAACAAGAGCCCGAGGACGCCGCTCGAGAGCCCGAGGTTCAACTTCAGGAAGAACCCCTGGGCCCCGAAGAACATCGCCTCGCCGCGCTGGCCGGTCTCCTTCGCGCTGGCTTCGCAGATGTCCGCCAGCATGGCGTTCGGGACGACGAGGAGCACGCTGACGCCGACGCCCGCGACCGCGAGGACGGCGACACCGCTCACGGGCCCCGTGATGAGAGGGATGAGCGCCAGCGCGACCAGCATGACGCCCGTGCCGCCGATGACCACGCGGCGCTTTCCGAGGCGCTTCGAGAGCAGGTTCACGACGGGGAACGAGAGCCCGGCGACGGCGAAGACCGCGATGAACGTCTGCATCTGAAAAGCGAGGGGTTCTCCCATCAGCACGGTGACGAAGTAGGGCGTGGCCCCGCGCACGACGTTGAAGCCGAAGTAGAACAGCACGGTGCCGACGAGGTAGAGGCGGAAGCTGCGGTCGCCGAGCGTGGTCTTGAGGCTCGCGAGCAGGCTCAGCGTCGAGCTGCCCTCCCCGAGCGCGGACCACTTCTTCTCGTTGACGAACAGCGCGGGGATGAGCAGCAGCACGAGGCTGACGAGCGCGAGCCAGACGATCATCTGCTGCACGTCGCCGGTGGTCTCGTTCTCGGCCGGCAGCAGCGCGGGGCCGAGCACCATCGCGACGCCCGCGCCGCCGAGGCCGAAGGCCGCCTGGAACGTCGTCAGGTCCACGCGCTCGGCCGGCGTCTGCCCGAGCTCGGGGACGAGCGCGAGGTAGGGCGCGACGTAGACGGTGAACAGCAGGAAGTAAGTGCTGAAAGCGACGAGCAGGAAGACCGCGTTCCCCGTCGCGGCGCCGGGGAAGGGCGGGAAGAACAGCGCCCCGGTCGAGATGGCCAGCGGCACCGCTCCCGCGAGCATGAACGCGCGCCGGCGACCGAGCGGGTGATCGCTGCGATCGCTCCAAGCGGCGACGAGCGGATCGGAGATGCTGTCGAGCGCGCGCGCCACCAGGTTGATGAGCAGCCACGTCGGCACGAGCGCGAACAGCAGCGCCGGCGCGAGCGCGCTGCCCCGCCCCTCCGGCGGGAAGTAGAAGAACAGCAGGTAGTTCGCGATGATCGTGTCGCCCAACACCGCGCCGCCGTTGCCGAGCGCGTAGGTGAGCTTTACGCGCAGCGGTAGCGGCGCGCGGGAGGCGAGGTCGTGCACCGCGTGACGATGGTCCGCCGGCGGTCATGGAGGCAAGGAGCGGTCCTCTCCGGAGCAGGCTGACGTAGCGGCCCCGTTGTAGGGCCGCGCTCCGTATGGCACGAGGGCGCTGTGACGAAGCTGCTCCACCTCTTCCCCCGCCGCCGTCCGTCGCTCTTGTCGTCGAACACGCTGCCGGCGGGGACGCTGCTCATCGGCCTGTCGCTCGCCGGCTGCGCGTTGGAGCCGCCCCCCGCGGTGGCGCTGCGCACGACGCTGCTGCCGCTCAGCGGACCGTGTCCCGAGCAGGCCGCGGCCTCGGAGATGGCGGGCGAGGTCTCGGGCCTCATGATCGAGATCACGGGGCCGGGCATCAGCGAGGCCATCGTCGCCGAGGGCGGCGTCAACGAGATCACCGTCGAAGGCATCCCCGCGGGCGAGGGCCGGCAGGTCTCGGTGTTCGGCCAGAACGCCGACGGCGCGCCGACGTGGCGAGGCGTGCGCCAGAACGTCGCCATCACGGAGAACGCCAACACCAGCGTCGACGTGCTGCTCGCGCGCATCGCCGACCTCACCTGTGCGCGCACGCCGCTGGCCGAGCGCCGCAGCTTTCACAGCGCCACGCTGCTGGACGACGGGCGCGTGCTGCTCGTCGGGGGCGCGCGCAGCGAGACGGACGCGAGCACCACCTGCGGTCAGGGCTGCACGCTGCTCGACGCCACCGGCACGGCCGAGCTCTACGATCCCGCCACCGGCACGTTCGCCGCCGCCGGCACGTTGCAGGTGCCGCGCATGTTCCACCAGGCGACGCTGCTCGCGAACGGCAAGGTCGCGATCTCGGGCGGCACCTCCGAGGCTGTCGTCGTGCCGACCGACGCCGCGAACCCCTTCCCGATCAAGCCGCGGCTCGCGCCCATCTCCCTCATCGAGCTGTGGGACCCGGCGACGGGAGAGTTCTCGACGCTGGCCAGCGACGATCCGAACGGGCCGCGCCTGTTCCACGCGGCGACGACGACGAGCGACGGCTTCTTGTTCCTGAGCGGCGGTGTCCCGTCGACGAACGCGGTCAACGATCTCTCGAACGCCATCGGCGACACGACGCTGTGCGACCCCGACTCGCTCACGTGCGTCGCCGGGCCGACGCTGCAGCGGCGGCGCGCGGGGCACGCCGCCTTCCTGCTCGACACCGGCGACGTGCTCGTGTGGGGCGGCAGCGTCGAGCCGGAGAGCGGCGGCTTTCGTCCAGAGATCTTGCGCAAGGGATCGAGCGCCTTCGAGCTCGTGGACACGGCCGGCTTCAACGACAACCGCTTCAACCTCTTCTTCGCGGCGACGACGCAGTACCAGAGCTATCGCGTGCTCGCCGC
>CAYLZW010000415.1:0-4651 GCA_964388085.1 uncultured Myxococcales bacterium
GCGATGGCGGCGAGCTTCGACTGCAGCTCGGCGACCTTGGCGGCGGCCTCCTCGGCGTCACCGCTGTCCGCGGAGCCGCCGCTCATCACGCGCTTCACGCTGTCGATGGTGGCCGTGACGACGCCCACGCCGGTGCTCAAGGCTCCGAGGAGACCGAGCACGAGCACGATGATCTGCACGACGCGGACGACGTTGAAGTAGACGAGCCACTTGTAGAACACGAGCAGCGACAGCAGGCTCGAGACGAGCAGCAGCAGCGGCGCCAGGATGTTCAGGAACGGCAGGTTCGCGATCCCGAGCAGCGTGCCGAGGCCCGCCGGGATCTGCGTCAGCACGTACGCCGTCATCAACATCAGGAAGTAGTTGGTGCGCGAGCGCGCGTCGCTCGAGCCCTTCAGCTTCGTGATGATCCAGGTGAGCAGCGGGTGCAGCGCGAAGCCGACGATGGCGCTGGCGAGGATGGCGATGATGACCGGCACGATCGGCAGGAACAGCTTGAACTGGAAACCGGTGCCGCCGACCAGCGAGCCGATGAGCGCGCACCACGACGAGAAGATGGCCGCGAACACCTGCGCGGGTAGCGCGTAGGCGATGATCTCCATGGGACCCATGGCCGCGCTGCGCTGCTCTTCGATGCCCTTGCGCACGTAGCCGAGCGGGTTCACCGCGAGCAGCGGCACGGCCGCGAGGTAGAAGGCCACGGCCTTCGGCACGGCGATGAAGAAGTAGCCGATGCCCTTCGCCTCGATGTCGTCGCCGCCGGCACCCTGCTGCGCGTACATGGGCGCGCCGGTCGCCGGGCCGGGCGGGGCGGTCTGGCCGAGGTTGCCGTAGGAGACCTCGTCGGGCCCGGACGGGCTGAGGGGCGGGAAGTCGTCCTTCGGCAGCGGCGGTCGCGGCGCGGACGACGACGACGGGCGCTCCATGGCGGGCGCGATCTCGGGCGGCGCGAGGTCGTCGCCGAACAGCGGCTCCTCGTCCTCCGCCGCGCCGGCGCCGCCGCCGAGCCCGTTGCCGATGCGCGTGACCTTGAACTTGTGGCGCGACATCCCGAACACGCTGCCCTCGGAGAGCACCGTGGGGCCGGTCAGGCGCTTGCCCTGCATGAACGTGCCGTTGGACGAGCCAACGTCCTGCAGGTACCAGACGCCGCCCTTCTCGAAGATGCGAGCGTGCTTCTTGGAGACCCCGGGATCGCGGATGGAGATATCCGCCTTCGCACCCTCGCGGCCGAGGATCGCGCCCTCGGGCGGGATGTCGTGGGTCTCCCCGGACTTCAGGTTCTTGATCTCAAGCAGAGCGCAACCCCTCGAAGACGTCGGAACGCAGCATAGGGGAAGCTCGCCCGTCGTCGCTATTTCTCAGCTGCTTTCCTAGAGCACCTGCGCCTCTCGCGCTCCAAATGCCCCTGGTGCTGGCGATGACCGCGCCATGCATGTGGGTGCATGTCGCATATGGTGGGCCCGGTCAGGCACCGTCGCCGAGCCGCTTCTGGAGCTGGGCGAAGGCAGCTTCATCGGGGCCTCGCCAGCGCAGATCCTCGAGCGTCTCCTGCAGCGGGACGTCCGTGCGCAGGGTGGCGAGCCGCTTATAGAGGGCCGCCTCCTCACGAAGGCCGTTCAGGCTGGTGGCGAGGGCGGCCGCGCCGCGGACCTTCACCTTCCAGTCGGCCGGGTCGGCGGGGATGTGCTCGAGGCCGCCGTGCGCGCTCAGCATGGCGCCGGACGACTTCGCCCCCCAGCGCGGGATGCCCGGGATGCCGTCGGCGCTGTCGCCCACGAGCGCGAGGTAGTCCGGGATCAGCGACGGAGGCACGCCGAACTTCTCGATGACGCCGGCTTCGCCGAGCAGCGTCTTGCGGCGCCTGTCGTTCAGCACCACGCGGTCGGCGATGACGCACTGGGCGAGGTCCTTGTCGGGGGAGCAGAGGTGGATCTGCTCGACCGAGGGATCGTCCCGGTGACGGTAGGCGAAGGCGGCGATAGCGTCGTCCGCTTCGAAGTCGATCATGGACCAGCACACGATGCCGAGCGCGCGCACGGCCTCCTCGGCGATGGGGAACTGCGCGAGCAGGAGCGGATCGATGCCGGCGCCGGTCTTGTAGCCGTCGAACAGATCGTTGCGGAACGACTCGATGACGGTGTCGAAGGCGACGGCCACGTGCGTGGCGCCCTCGCTCTGGAGCAGCCCCTGCAGCGTGCCGATGAGCGCCCGCACGGCGCCCACCTCGGTGCCATCGGGTGCGGCGCGCGGCGGCGCGCCGTAGTACATGCGGAACAGCTCGTAGGTGCCGTCGACGAGGTGGATCTTCACCCGGGCTGGCTAGTACCGCTCGCCGGCTGCGTAAACCCGCGATGGCGACAGAGGATGAGAGATGGGCAGACGCGAGGTGGTGGAGGCGCTGAACCGGATCGCGTTCGCCGCCGAATTGCTCGGTGACGACGACAGCGGCGTGAAGGCGGACGCCTATTCGCGCGCAGCCTGGAACATCCGCTCGGCCGAGGGCGACTTCGAGGAGATGGTGGCAAATGGCGCCATCTCTCGCGTCGCCGGCGTCGGCAAGGCCGTGCTCGTCGTCGTGGAGCACGTCATGCGCGCTGAGCCGGTGCCGCTGCTCGTCGAGCTCGAGCAAAAGGTGCCGCTCGGCTTGTTCGAGATCCGCCGCGTGCCCGGGCTCGGCCCCAAGAAGATCCGTACGCTCTGGCGGGAGCTCGGCATCACGACCCTGGGCGAGCTCGAGTACGCCTGCGACGAGAACCGCCTCCTCGAGCTGAAGGGCTTCGGCAAGAAGACGCAGGAGAAGGTGAAGGCCGCCGTGACGCACGTGCGCCGGACCGAAGGGCACCTGCGGCTCGATCAGATGCTCGCGCTCGCGCGCCCCGTGGTCGCCTCGTTGGCCGCGCTGCCCGGCGTGGAGCGCGCGCTGCTGGTCGGAGAAGCGCGGCGCGGTCGCGAGACCCTGCGCGGGCTCGACCTGCTCGTGCTGGTGGGCGCCGAGCTGGCGGCGTCCTCGGACGCGCTGCGGCGAGCGCTCGCCGGCGCTCTCCCGGACGGCGGCGAGGACGCTCGGCTCGACGACGTAGAGGGCGTTCCGGTGCTGAGCGCTTCGCTCGCCGGGACGCCTTGCCGCGTGTTCGTCTGTGACCGCGAGGAGCGCTTCGGTGCGCTGGCGGTGCTGGTGACCGGCAGCGACGAGCACCTGGGCAGCCTGCGGGAGCACGCCGCGGGGCGCGGCATGACGCTGTCGTTCGAGCGGGGGCTGGCCGCTGGCGACGGCACCCCTGTGTCCTGCGCGGACGAGGACGAGCTGTACCGGGCGCTCTCTCTCGTGCCGACGGCTCCCGAGCGGCGGGAGCCCGGCGTCCCGCTCGTGCACGAGGGGAAGGCCGCGCCGCGCTTGCTCCGCCGGGAGGATCTCGCGGGCGCGCTGCACAACCACACCACCGCCTCCGACGGCATGAACAGCCTCGAGGAGATGCGCGCCGGCGCCGCCGCGCGCGGCCTCGGCTACCTCGCCATCACGGAGCACAGCCAGACGGCCGCCTACGCCGGCGGGCTCGAAGCCGAGCGCCTGGCGGCGCAGCGGGACGCCATCGCCAAGCTGAACGCCGACGGCTCGCACGCCGGCGCGGGACAGAGTTGCGTTTTGTTGACCGGCGTCGAGAGCGACATCCTGAAGGACGGCTCGCTCGACTACCCGCACGATGTGTTGGCGCCGCTCGACGTGGTGGTGGCGTCGGTGCACACGCGCTACGGGCAGAAGGGCGACGAGCTGACCGAGCGCATGCGCGCGGCGGCCCTGAACCCTCGCGCCGACGTCATCGGGCATCCGACCGGGCGCCTCTTGCTCGGCCGTCCAGCGTCGGAATTCGACGTGCTGGCGTTGCTGGACGCGTGCGCGGCCTCGGGGACGGCCATCGAGCTGAACTCGAACCCCGCGCGCCTCGACCTGAATGAACATTGGCTCGCCGAGGCGAAGGCGCGCGGCGTGCTGGTGTCGCTGGCGGCGGACGCGCACAGCGTCGAGGCGCTCGACCACCTCGAGTACGGCGTCACCATCGCGCGGCGCGCCGGCCTCGCGCCCGAGGACGTGCTCAACACGCGTCCCCTCCCCGAGCTGCGCACGTGGCTCTCGTCGCGGCGCGGA
Source organism: uncultured Myxococcales bacterium (assembly GCA_964388085.1). Classification (GTDB taxonomy): domain Bacteria; phylum Myxococcota; class UBA727; order UBA727; family CAYLZW01; genus CAYLZW01. The sequence continues at coordinate 4,148 of CAYLZW010000415.1, forward strand.
GCGAGCGCGTGAGGGCGGGCGCGCGAGCGTGCTCCCCATGAGCAACGAAGAGGTCGCGCGCGTGTTCCGCGAGATGGCGGACCTCTTGCGCATCGACGCCGGAGAGCCGCACCGCGCGAAGGCCTTCGAACGCACGGCCGAGATCCTCGAGAGCCTGAGCGAGCCGGCGTCGGAGCTGTTGCGCTTTGGCCGCCTGGCCAAGGTGAAGGGCATCGGGCCGGGCTCGGTGGATCGCATCAAGGAGGTCTTGCGCACGGGGACGTGCGCCGAGCACAAGCTGCTGCGCGCCAAGATCCCCGCCGGCCTCCGCGAGGTGCTCGAGCTGCGTGACGTCGGGCCCGCGCTGGTACGCCAGCTCTGGCAGACGCTCGGCGTCACCGACGTCGCCACCCTCGAGGCCGCCCTGACGTCGGGGAGGCTCACGCGCGTGCCCGGCATCGGCCCGCGCACCGTCGAGCTCCTCACGCAGAGCCTCGCGCACGAGAAGCTGCACGTGACGCGACT
>CAYLZW010000416.1:0-3714 GCA_964388085.1 uncultured Myxococcales bacterium
TCCTCTACGTCGGCGACCACATCTTCGGCGACATCCTGCGCAGCAAGAAGGACTCCCGCTGGCGCACCTGCCTCATCGTCGAGGAGCTCGAGCGCGAGATCCAGGGCTTCTTCTCGTGGGCCAAGGACGTCGACGCCCTCACCGCCCTCGACACAAAGCGGCACGCCTTCGACGACGCCATCGGTCACCAGCGCGCGCTGCTCGCGCACATGGAGATGCGGCTCGCCGACGCCGAGGAGCCCGCCCTCGACAAGCAGACCCGCACGCGGCTCGAGGAGGCCGTGAAGCTCGTCCGCAAGGAGATCGATCAGGCCAAGCGCGAGCTGCGCGCCCTCGACAAGGAGGCGCGCGCGCTGCAGGGCGAGCTCGAGCGCCGCTTCAACCCGTCGTGGGGTCGCCTCTTGAAGGCGAACAATGAGCTCAGCCGCTTCGGTGGGCAGATCAGCTTCTACGCCGACACGTACACGAGCCGCGTCTCGAACTTCCTGCAGTACAGCCCCATGCACTACTTCCGCGCGCCCCGCGAGCTCATGAGCCACGACCGCGCGCTGATGGACTCGGACCTGCTCTCGCGCGTGCTCTCCCTCGAGGCCGAGGGCCGCGGCAGCTCCGTCGTCGACGAGGGCCACACGGCGCTCTCGCCGGAGCCGGTCGTGACGGAGCCTGCGTTCGATCCGACGCGGGAGAAGCCCGCCGTCTGATCAGCCCGCGACGGCCTCGACGCCCAAGCGCCTGTGACAGTAGGTCGCCATCTTCTTGAGCCCCTGCACCTGGATCTGGCGCACGCGCTCCCGCGAGAGGTTGTAGCTCTTGCCGATGGCCTCGAGCGTCTCGTCCTCGTCGGCGTCGAGGCCGAAGCGACGGCGGATGATGTCCACCTCCATGGGCGAGAGGCGATCGAGCACGCGGCGCACGAGGCTGGCCTCGGACTTGGCGATGACGCGCTCGTCGGGGCTCGCGTCCGCGCTGTCCGAGATGGTCTCGCCGAGCGTGCGATCCTCGTCGTCACCGATGGGATCGTCGAGGCTGACGGGATCGCGCGGCACGGCGCGCAGGATCTCCATCAGCTTGTCGAACGGGATCTCGAGCATGTCCGCGACCTCTTCGTTCGACGGCTCGCGCCCGAGCGCCTGGCTCAGGTGGTGCGCCGCCTTCTGCACCTCGCGGCGCTGATCGAAGATGTGCACCGGCAGACGCACCTGCGCGCCCTTGTTCATGATGGCGCGCTCGATGGCCTGGCGGATCCACCAGTGCGCGTACGTCGAGAAGCGGAAGCCCTTCCTGTGATCGAAGCGGTGCACGCTCTTGATGAGGCCGAGGTTGCCCTCCTGGATCAGATCGATGAGCGGCAGCCGATAGTGGTGGAAGCGTCGCGCGACGCTGACGACGAGGCGCAGGTTGGCGCGCACGAAGCGATTGCGCAGCCGCAGGGCGCGCTCCCGCTCCTCGCGCGCGCTCCTCACGAGCGCGCTCAGCTCCTTGTCGCCCTTGCGCGTCCGCTTGCCGCGCGCGCCGTCGTTCTGGGAGCAGCGCTCGTACTCGCGGCTCTCGAGCGCGGAGATGACCTCCACGACGAGGCAGCGCTCGTCGTCCGCCTCGCGCAGCGCGTCGGCGAGCCGCTCGCGATCCTTGGCCGCGCGCTTCGCGTCCACCTTCTTGCGGGCCTGGTCATCGACGAGCCGGCTGAGCTCGCTCGCCGCCGTAAAGCCCTTCTCGAGCGCGGGGTGGCCGGCGAGCAGCGACAGTGTCTGCGGCGCCGCGAGCAGCACCGTCCAGGTCGCCACCTCGGCTTCGCGCAGCTCGCGCGCCAGCTCCTGCTCGCTCTCGGGGGTGAGCAGCGGGATCGCCCCCAAGGAGGCCAGGTACTCGCTGAGCATCTCGTCACGACCGGGGTCGCGCTTTCCCTTCGAGGACGACGGGGATGCGGATGCGCGTGCCATGAGACACCTCCAGAGGCTTGCCACCATGCGCAGCGGCGCCGCGCAGACCGACGCGCGCGTTCACCCGCGCACGCGTCCGTCCGGCAATGCAAGTCCCTCGCCCGCTCGCGCGCTGCGGCGGCGCGGGGGTGCCTCGTCGTCAGGAGGTGGGGCGTTCGCGGCGCTTGTTCGGCGGACGATCAGGCCGCGAACGGGTCCGCGCCGCCGATGCGCTCGGCTCGATCGGAGAGCCGCGGACCACAGATTTCGCGAAGGAACACGGTCGCATAGCTGCCCGGCGGCAGCGTGAAGGAGAGCTTCGCGCCGCCGTCGTCGGGCAGGACCACGACGTCCAGAGGGACGACCCGAGAGGGACGTCTGGCGCCGACTTGAAATGCAGGGTGCGACAGCAGCGCACTTTCGCTCACTCCCTGCTCCGCGAGAGACCGCGACTCCCGTGTCAGAGCTTCGCGATCCGGACGCCGCATTTCGGAGCCCCACAGCGGCCCGCTCACGAACACTTCCTGGGCCTCGACCCGGGGCGTGTCGACGTCCGGCTCCGACGAGGTGAAGGGCGCGAGGTTGCCCGCCTTGAGCATCACGTCGCCGTCGATCGCGCGATGGTAGGCGCCGGCGACGATGCGCTCGTGCAACCAGGCGTTGAAGAGCGCGGACTGCACGATGCTGACGAGGAACTTCTCCTTGCGCGAGCGCGCCGGACGAGGCCGCGGCCCACGCTCGAGGAAGCGCTCGGCCTCGCGCAGCGACGCGTCGCCCGGTCCGAAGCGCTGCGCGCCGAAATAGTTCGCGAAGCCCACCTCGGCCGACATGCGCGCACGGTCAGAGAGCGCTGTGACATCCACGTCACCCGCCACGCGGATGGTGAAGCGGTTGCCCGCGAGGTGGCCGAGGCGCAGCTTGTTGCCGTGCCGCTTGGCGGACAAGAGCTCGACGTCACCGAGCTCCGCCACCTCGTGCTCGCGGCCGAGCACCTTGCGCGCCGGCACGCTGATGCGTTGGGACGTCACCCCGCGCGCGTCCTTGCGACCGGCGATGCCGACCTCCATTTCGCGCAGCTTGAATTGACGGCACAGGCGCCGGACGAGGTCGGGCGTGGAGATGCCGCGCTTTCTCAGGTGCAGGTAGAGGTGCTCGCCCTCGCCCGACTCGAGGTATTGCGGCACCTCGTCGACGACGAAGTCGTCGTCGCTGACGCGCAGCTCGAGCGGGCCGCCGCGACCGGCGTCGTCGGGGTCCGGCAGCGCGCGCGCCGCGTTCGCCGGCATGCCGACGAGCGGACGCGCGAACAGCGGCTCGGCCACGGGCGCCCCGGCATCATTGGCGTCCTGCGCCGTGTCGTCGTCGCTCAGGGCTTCCGCCGCTCAGCGCCGGCGACGCGCTGCTCGAGCTCCGCCACGCGCGCGCGCAGCTTCTCGAGGTCGGCGGGGCTCGGGATGGTCAGGCGATCGGTCGCGCGCTTGATGCTCTCGTCGACGCGGCGATCGAGCTCCTTGCGGTTCTGCTCGATGCGCTTTTTGAAGTCGACCAGCACGTTGGCGCTCTCGTCGCGCGAGAGGGCGCCGAAGTCCACGAGGCGCTGCATCAGGTTGCGCGTGATGCCCTCCTCGGTGGCGTAGGTGCCCACGGTCTCGCGCCAGGCGCGCTGGAGCCGCTGCACGAAGCCCGCGCGATCGTCGTCGTCACCAGCGCTAGCTGCTGGCGCGCTCGCGCTGGCGCCCGCGCTCTCGGCGGGACTCTTGTCGTCGGTGGTGTCGGCCATGGGCTGTCTCCTGAC
>CAYLZW010000416.1:3724-4639 GCA_964388085.1 uncultured Myxococcales bacterium
GCGTAGCAGCGGACGCGAGGGGCGCGTCAGCCTTCCGCCGCCTCGCCCTTCCGTTCGAGCGCCTTCCTCGCGGCGCGCTTGCCGGCGGCCTTGGCGCGCTTCTTCGCCTTGGCCAGCTCCTCCTCGTGCTTGGCCTTGCGCATGAGGCCGATCCGGTCGAGCAGCTCGTCGAGCTCCTCCCTGGCGCGCTCGGGGAGGTCCTCGAAGGCCTCGCCCGCCTTGCTGTCCCGCACGCGCGAGAGCAGGTCGTTTGCGCGGCGCTCGGCCTCGTCACGGGTCTTCTCGGGCCAGCCGCCGAGGCGCGCGGCCAGCTCGCGATAGGACGACAGCGCGCGCTCGAGGGCGTCGTTGAGGTCGCCTTCTCGTCGCTCGAGCTCGGCGACCGCGCGCTGCAGGAGCTCCACTTGCTCGAGGCGCTCGGGCAGCTTCGGGACGAGGCGGAGCTGCGGCTGCTTCTTCCCCTTGCGCGCGCGCGAGGCGCGACGACGCTTCGGGTCGGTCGCGGGCTTCGGGGACGCCTTGGTGGCGGTCTTCTTCGCGGTCGTGGTCATGCTCGCACCCTCCTGGTTTCGCTGCGTTTGGGGCAGTGCGTCAATTGTGACGCGTCGCGTCAGAATGTCAAGCGTGCGCGCGAGAATCGCGGATCTACCCTGGCGATCGCGCGCCGTTCGCCCGCAAAAGCGCTTTCGGAACGACCGGTTCGCTGGTACGCCCCACCCCTCGATCCCTCCAGTTCACCTCTTCGGGAGCAGAGATGCCGAACCCAATCGCGACCTTCGACACCAGCATGGGCACCTTCAAGGTGGAGATCTTCTCCGACAAGATGCCCATCACGGCGAAGAACTTCCTCGACCTGGCGAAGAGCGGCTTCTACGACGGCCTGCACTTCCACCGCGTCATCAAGGGCTTCATGCT
>CAYLZW010000417.1:0-4636 GCA_964388085.1 uncultured Myxococcales bacterium
GCGTCGACGTAGAGCGGCGCCGTGTAGCAGAAGGTGCCGCCGCCGCCGGTGGGCTCGAGGCCGTCGCCGCCGCGCACGAGCGCCACCAACACGACGTCCGCCGCCGCAAGGACGCCGAGCACCGGCACGTCGAGGCGCACCGCCGTCTCGGCGGCATCCACCAGCGGCAGGCTCGCGTGCAGCGCTCCCTCGGAGCTCACGTGGAGCCCCGCGTCGTCGAGCGCCAGGCGCTGCGCGCGGCCGTTCAGGTACACCTCGACCCCGTCGGCGCCGACGTGCGGCGGCGCTTGCACGCGCAGGCGCAGGCCGCCGAGCCGCGGGGGAGCGATGGCCTCCCCGACGCCCATGGGGCGCTCGTCGTCCACGAGCCACTCGACGAGGCAGCCGTTCGCGACGGAGACGCGCTGGTTGCGGATGGCCTCGCGGACATCGTCGGGGCTGACCGTGGCGGGTAGGTCCTTGCCGACGCGCAGGTAGTTGCGCGGGAAGCCCACGCCGCTGTCGAGCCTGTGCGTGTCGCTGTTGCCCAACGCTGCGACGTGCAGCCCGGCGCCGATGAGGCCGAACCAGTCGGCCAGCACCGGCAGCGACTGCGCGTCCGTCGAGGCCATCTCCGCCAGCGTCAGCCAGCCCTCCTCGGTGAACTGCTCCGGCGCGCCGAAGCTGCTGTTCACCTCGATGGCGTCGAAGTCGGCGCTCCACGCCTCGTACACGGTGGCCGGCAGCCCCGGCAGGGTCGGCGCCGGACGGCTGCCGCGCGTGCCTGTCGCCGGGTTCAAGAGCAGCGACGCGAAGTAGCCGGAGCCGAGGTCGCGCGGGTGGTTGATCTGCACGATGGGATCGCCGGCGAGCGCGCGGGCGTCGGCGAAGACCTGCGGCACCGTCTTCTGCCACCAGATGCGGCTGCCGACGTCGCGATATGGATCGTTCGGATCGAGGGTCCAGGGGTAGACGTTGAAGTGGCCGATGGCGGTGTAGCTGATCTCGTTGCCGGACACGGCGACGAGGTGCTCCGCGAGGCCGAGCTCCGTCACGTAGGGGGCGAAGTCCGCGATGTTGTCGTGATCGGTGGAGGAGGTGAATTCGACACCTTCAGAAGCGTTCTCCAACACCTTCACCGGCAGCGGGACGTTGGCATCGACACTTGCCAAAGTGTGTTGATGAAATTCGGCGCCGATGAGGCCGCTGGTGTCGAGCACCTGGCGCAGCACGGCGTCGAGCGCCACGCTGGCGCCCGCGGCGAGCTCGATGTCCTCTTCGAAGCGCGTGTACTCGAAGCCGCGCGTGACGAAGACGCGATAGCGCCCCGGCGCGAGCGTCTCGTCGAAGCTGCCGTCCGCGCTCGGGCGATAGCGGACGAGGCCCGCGCGCCGGTACTCGGCGAGGGCGACGCTCGAGCGCTGCGTGTCGTCGAGGGGGAGCACGCTGAGCTTGGCGGGCAGCGCGCCGAGGTCATCGCCGCCGAGCCCCAGGAACGACGTGCTGACGACGAGGCGCCCTTCCCCGCCGAGGCTGAGATCGTTCGTCAGCCCTTCGCCGGCGGCCACGTCCAGCGAGACGGGCTCCGCGCGCGCGGCCCCCTCTCTGTGCGCCACGAGCTGGTAGCCGCCCGGCCGCAGCGTGAGCGTGTAGCGCCCCGCGTCGTCGCTGCGCGCCTGGTTCACGACCAGGGCAGCCGCGTCGTCGGGCCCGCCCCCCGTGAGAGCGGACACGCGCACGCCGGCCGCGGGCTGTCCGTCCGGGGTGCGCACGACGCCCGAGACGGTGCCCGTCTCGACGCCGCGCAGCGCCCACGCCTCTGCCGCGACGCTCTCGAGGCTGCCGTCGCCGACGACGAGGTAGCGCGAGTAGCTCGCCTCGAAGCCTATCTGCACGTCGTCGCGGCAGACCGCCACCGAGATGCTGCCGTCCGCCATGGGCACGGTGAGGTCGCTGTCGCTGCAGACATAGCCGTAGCTGACGTCGGCGTTGCTCTGCACGCTCAGGTACGGCGCCCGATCGAAGAGCTCGAGGCCGCCGAAGCCGTGCACGGGGGTGTGCACGCCGCCCTCACCGCCGAAGGTGACGAAGTCGGCGTAGAGCAGCGGTCCGATGAGGTCGTCGGACTCATTGATGATGCGCGTCTTGATCTCGATGTACGAGGTGTCGGGTGCGAGGATGTAGTCGGTCTCCACGCGCGCCGGCAGGTCCTGCTGCAGGAAGTACGCTTGCGGCGCCATGGTGATGGTCACCGGCCGCCCCGACACGCGCAGCACGCCGGGCCCGCCGTCTCGGCCGTCGTTCACGACGACGATGGACTCCACCTCCACCTCGTTGGCGCCGAACGCGACCACCAGCTCGCGGAAGCCGTCGCGCCCGTCGGCCAGCTCGTCCGCGCGCACGCGATCCACGTCGATGATGCCGCCGCCGAGCGAGGAGTTGCCCACCGGCCGGGAGCTGTCTTGCAACAAGAAGCGGATGCGCGCGTTGTGGCAGCGGAAGGCGCGGCCGACCTGGCCGTAGGCGCCCGGTCCGCCGATGAGCTCGCTGCTCTTTGTGACGGGGCCGCAGCGCACCTCCCCCTCGCCGAGCACGGTGTCGAGCGGCCACGGACCTGGCGGTGGCTCCGGCGGCGGATCCGTGGGACAGCCGCTCCCGACGAGCACGGACAGAGCGGCGAGGTGGACGAGCGAGGATCGACGACGAGGCGCTGCAGACATGCCCCGTGTGTACACGACCGAGGTGGCGCTAGCACCGACCGTCGGAGGGCGCTCCCCGTACGCTTGTCTGCGTCGCGCGGACGCCGGCGGAGGGCGGCGTCGGCCCCGTGTCCGCCACACGCGTCACCAGCCGCTCGACGAGAAAGTCGCTGACCGGCCGCCACACGTGCTCGGGTGCGTGCCGGCCGACGAGCAGATCGATGTGACCAAAGGGCACCCCCGAGGTCGCCACGCCCACCTCGACGAGCCGTTTGTCGGCGGAGCCCGCGCGCTCGTACAGCGGTCGCGTGGAGCGCGCGGGGGCCAGTCCGTCGCGGTCGGCGCTGATGACGAGCAGCGGCGGCTTCAGCGCGCGTAGGCGCTCGCCGACGTGTAGCCAACCGGCCCGCTCGCCGTCGGTCCGCGCCAGATCGAGCATGTCCGAGAACGCGCCCCAGGAGTCCTCGACGAAGGCGTTCTGCAGCGCCCACTCGAGCTCCTCGCGCGAGAGATGACCCGGCGCCCAGATCTGCAGCGGATAGCGCGCCAGGCGGTGGTCGAGGACGGGCTTGCCGACGTGGAACCAGGCCGCGACGCGGCTGCCGCTGAACGAGCGCCCCTCGCGCATGAGCCCGCTCCCGACGCGCGCGAACAGAGCCTCGAGCCCGCGCGCCGCCGCGACGCCGAACCCTGGCCGCAGCGGCGCGCCGATGATCACCATGGCGTCGAGCTTCGCGCTCACGTGCGGCGGCAGGCCGACGCCGATGAGGCCGCCCATGCTGTGCCCGATCCACGCGAGGTGACGGTGGCGCGCCGTGACATAGTCGACCGCGGCCGTCGCGGCTCTATCGCTGTAGTAGGCCAGGCCCTCGCCCTCGTGCCGCACGTGCTTGGCGAGCTCCAGCGCGTAGACGTGAAAGCCGGCTCGCGTGAGGTGCTCGAGGAAAGAGCGCCGCGGCAGCTCGAACGCCTTCCGGTTCTGGATGAAGCCAGGGCACACGATCAAGGCCGGGCCGCCGCCCTCGTCCTGCATGGCGCCGGCGCGCTCGCGGAGGGGCGCGCGGTGGAACAGATAACAGCCGGGCGCCCCCCGGCAGTCGATCGAGATCCTTCGCTCGGTCGCGCTGCGCTCGCTCATGACGCTCAGGCCAGGAAGTCCTGCAGCGTCTCCTCGTCGCTCTGCAGGATCTCTTCGTTCGAGGCCACGCGCTCGTCGCTGAGCCGGGAGAGCGTCTCGAGCACCTGCGGGTGGGTCATGATGAGCTCGTCGAAGGCGCTCTTCGGCAGGCGCAGCACGATGCAGGGCGATGACGTCCGCACCGACGCGGTCGCGAACTGCCGGAACAAGAGGCTCATCTCGCCGAAGACGTCGCCCTCCTTGAGCTCCGCGAGCACGAGATCCCGATCCTCCCCCGGCTTCTTGCCGAGCACCTGGCAGCGGCCGCTGAGCAGGACGTAGAGGCCGTCGCCGGGCTTGTCCTTGGTGATGAGCAGCCGGCCGCTGTCGACGTGGCGGCTCTTGAACTTCTCGATCAGGTCCTTCTTATCGGCCGGCGAGAAGGGCGAGAAGATGGGGCTCGTACGCAGCAGGTTCGTGAGCAGGCGATTTCGGTGGAAGCGCTTCATCACCTGCTCGACCTGCGCGTGCTCGGCGATGATCTCGTTCATCAGCTCGCGGCTGATCTCGAACAGCATGGTCTCCTCGACGGCGATGACGCTCGCGGTGCGCGGCGCGTCGGAGAGCAGCGCCATCTCGCCGAAGAAGGCGCCGTCGGAGAGCTCCGCGAGCTTGAGCTCCTCGCCGCCCTCCACCTCGCGCACGACCTTCACCTTGCCCTGGATGACGATGTACATGCTGGCCGCGTACTCGCCCTCGGCGATGAGGATCTCGCCCGGCTCCGCTTGCACGAGCTCCATGCGCTCGGTGAGGGCGATGAAGGCGTCGCGCGGCAGGTCCG
>CAYLZW010000418.1:0-4626 GCA_964388085.1 uncultured Myxococcales bacterium
CAGCTCGAGCGCTTCCGCGAGCGGGGCGCCGAGGTGCTCTACCTGCCCGTCGACGTGCGCGACGCCACGGCGCTGCGCTCGGCGCTCGACGAAGCCCGCCGGCGCTTCGGCCCCATCAGCGGCGTCGTGCATGGCGCCGGCGTGCTCGCCGACAAGCGGCTCGAGGACAAGACGCTCGAGCAGTTCGATCTCGTCAGCGAGACCAAGGTGGGCGGCCTGCTCGCGTTGCTCGACGCCACGGCGGGCGATCCGCTGCGCTTCCTGGCGCTGTTCTCGTCGGTGGCCGGCCGCTTCGGCAACGTCGGCCAGGCCGACTACGCGATGGCGAACGAGGCCCTCAACAAGCTGGCGCAGCGAGAGCAGGCGAGGCGCGGCACCTCCTGCGTGGTCAAGTCGTACGCCTGGGGACCCTGGGAGGGCGGCATGGTCACCCCCGCCCTGCGCAAGGTGTTCGAGTCGCGCGGCGTCGCCCTGCTGCCGCTGGCGGACGGCGCGCGCTTCTTCGTCGACGAGCTGTCGGGCGCCGCCCGCGGGGCCGGCGTCGAGGTCGTGTTCGGCGGCCCGCTGACCGCGTCCACCACGCACGCGTCCACCGCCGCAAGCGCCCCGCGCGCCGTCGAGGAGGATGGCGTCGCCACCCGCGTCGACGCGCGCAGCTTCTCGTTCCTGCGCGATCACAGCTTGCGCGGCACGCCGGTGCTGCCGGTCGTCTTCGCCATGGAGCTGATGGCGAGGGCCGCCGAGCGTCGTCATCCCGGCATGAAGGTGCGCCGCATCCACAAGCTGCGTGTGCTGCGCGGGCTGCCGCTTTCAGGGTTCTCGAATGGTGGAAATGAGCTCAAGGTGCGGCTCTACGCCGAGGCCCCGAACGGCTCGGGCGCGCCCGTGCGCCTTCGCGCCGAGGTGTTCGCGGACGGCGGCACCGCTCCTCGCTACATCGCGCTCGTGGACCTCGGAGAGTCGCTCGAGCACGCGCCGGCCGCGCCCGTGGCGCCGGCGTCCCTCGCGCCCTTCCCGATCGATCGCGCGGCCATGTACCGCGACATGCTGTTCCACGGGCCGCGCTTCCAGCTGGTCGACCACGTCGAGGGCGCGTCGGCCGACGGGATCGTCGCGAAGGTGCGTGGCACGCTCGGCTCCGACTGGGGCGATGACGGCTATCGCCTCGACGTCGGCGCCCTCGACGCCGGCCTGCAGCTCGTCGTGCTGTTCGGACGCATCACGCTTGGCGCGCCTTTCTTGCCGACGGGCTTCGAGCGCTTCACCTCGTACGTCAGCGAGCTGCCCTCGGGCCCCATGCGCTGCGTGACCGTCGGCAGCGCCGAGGGACAGGATCGCGTGCGGGTCGACATCCATTTCCTCGACGAGGGCGGCCGCGTGCTCATGGCCATGCACGGCGTGGAGGCGCACCGGCTGCTCGACAACGACGCCTTCCGCCCGCTGGACGCTTCGAAGGTGGCGCCGGCCGCGTCATGAGACCGTTCCCGCCCATCGCCGTCGTCGGACAGGGCTGCGTCCTGCCCGGCGCGCTCACGCCGAGCGCGCTGTGGGAGAACGTGGTCGCGGGCAAGGACGGCGTGACGCCGGTGCCCGAGGGGCGCTGGCGAGTGGACCCGAAGCTGGTCGCCGGCACGCCCGCTGCGTGCGAGGACGCCACCTACTCGACCGCGGGCGGCTACGTCAGCGGCTTCGAGCGCACCTTCGACGCGGGCGGCTTCGACCTCCCCGCGAGCAAGATCGAGGGGCTCGATCCGCTGTTCCAGTGGGTGTTGCACGCGGGCCGCGACGCGCTGCTCGACGCGGGGCTCGGCGCGCCGCTGTCACAAGGTAACGGCCTGCGCGGCGGCATCGTGCTCGGCAACCTCTCGTTCCCCTCGGAGGCGCTCGCTCGCTTCGGCGAGTCCGTGTTCCTCGACGAGCACGGCCGGCATCTCCTTGGCGGCCGAGCGGCGTCCCTGCTCGGCCTCGAGCGCCCCGACGCATACAACCGCTTCATGTCCGGGCTGCCTGCCCACCTCGCGGCCCGCGCGCTTGGTCTCGACGCGGGCGGCTTCTGCCTCGACGCTGCCTGCGCGTCGTCGCTGTACGCCATTCGCATCGCGGCCGACTGGCTGCACGAAGGCCGCGCCGACGTCATGCTCGCCGGCGCCGTGAACCGCGCCGACAACCTGTTCCTCCACGTCGGCTTCTGCGCCCTGAAGGCGCTCAGCCCCACCGGCCGCTCCCGCCCCTTCCACCGCGGCGCCGACGGGCTCGTGCCCGCGGAGGGTGCCGGCGTCGTCGCGCTCATGCGGCTCGACGACGCCGTGCGCCAGGGCAAGCGCGTGCTCGGCGTCATCCGCGGCGTCGGCCTCTCCAACGACGGGCGGGCCAAGAGCCTGCTCGCCCCCTCGAGCGCCGGGCAGGTGCGGGCCATGCGCGCGGCCTATGCCATGAGCGGAGGCGTCACGCCGGAGGACGTCTCCCTCGTCGAGTGCCACGCCACCGGCACGCCGACCGGCGACGCCGCCGAGCTCGCTAGCCTGCGGGAGGTGTTCGGTGCGCGAGCGACCCCGCTGCGCATCGGCTCGCTGAAGTCGAACTTCGGACACCTCATCACCGCCGCCGGCGTGGCCGGGCTCATGAAGGTGCTGGGCGCGCTCGCGTACAAGCGAGTGCCGCCGTCGCTGCACTGCGACGAGCCTTTGAGCGCTCTCGCGGACGCCGCGGCCGGCTGCCGTGTCGTCAACCAGGCCGAGGACTGGATCCACGACGACGACAAACCCCGTGTGGCCGCGGTGAGCGCCTTCGGGTTCGGCGGGAACAACGCCCACCTTGTCCTCGAGGAATACCGCGACGGGCAGACCGCTGCGTCGCCAGCGAACGAGCGAGTGAGCCAACGACAGGAGCGCGACGAGCGGCTCGCCATCGTCGGCATCGGCGCCCGCGTGGCCGGGCTCGATCGCGAAGGGTTTCGCCGCGCCCTCGTCGACGGCGCCATTCCTGCGGCGCCGGACGAGGTCAGCTTCGACGCGGCCGGCCTGCGCTTCCCGCCGAACGATCTCAAGTGTGCGCTGCCGCAGCAGGTGCTGTCTTTCGAGGCCGCGCGCGAAGCCGTGCGCGACCACGGCAAGGACCTCGCTGGGCCGCGCACCGGCGCCCTCGTCGGCATGGGCTGCGACGTCGACATCACGAGCGCCGGAGTCCGCTGGCGCGCGCGCGAGTGGACCCGCACCTGGCGAGAGGCGGCGAACCTCGCGCTCGACGACGAGGGCGCGGACACCTGGGCGAGAGCCATCGGTGACGACGTCATTCCCGTCATCAGCGCGCAGGGGGTGCTCGGCTGCATGCCGAACATCCCCGCCAACCGCTTGAACGTGCAGCTCGACATCACGGGGCCGAGCTTCACCGTCTCCGCCGAGGAGCTCTCCGGTACCGCCGCGCTCGAGTGCGCGCGCTCGTGGCTCGCGAGCGGCGAGCTGGATGCCGTCCTCGTCGCCGCCGTGGACGTCTGTCACGACGAGCGCCATGTGCAGGCCGTGCGGGCGGTGTCCGCTAGCGTCGATCCCGAGCGTCCGCTGGACGGAGCCGTCGCGCTGGTGCTGAAGCGGGCCTCCGACGCTGAGCGGGACGGCGATCATATCTACGCAATCGTGGAAGCGAGCGCGCCCGAGGCGACCGACGGCGCTGTTGTGTTCTCGGCACCCGCCCTCGACGACGAGCAGCCGAGCGCCGGCGTGCGTTTGAGCGAGACGCTCGGGCACTGCCATGCGGCGTCCTCCCTGCTGCACGTGACGGCGGCCGCGCTCTCGTTGGAGTCGCGGGTGCTGCCTGCGGGCGGAGGGTCGAAGGAGGCGTCGCGCGTTCGCGTCGAAGCGGGCGGGCTTGGCGGCGCTCGTGCGGTCGTCGAGCTGACTGCTGCTGCGGGTGTGGCGCGGGAGGCAGCCGCTGCCGGGTCTTCCTCCGGGCTGGAGGTTCGGGTGCCTTCACGACGTCGGCTGACGCGGATGCCGTCTCCCGTGCTGGGCGGTGGCGAGGCACGGCAGTCCATGGCGCCAGCGCCTCTGCTTCCTGCTGTGGGATCGCTCCCTGCTCCTCCGCTGCGCTCCCTGGCGGCGGCGCCGGTTGCTGTTGATTCGACGGTGTCGGATGTGTCGATGTCTCCGATCTGGGCGGCTCTGAGTGGGGCGCGGGGAGATCTGGCGGCGGCGCATCGGGCGTTCGTCGAGGCTCAGGGCGAGGCGCACGCGACGTTCCTGGAGACTCAGGCGGCGCAGTTGCGGCGCTTTGGTGGGACGGTGGAGCGGGGGAACACGGCTACGGCTACGGCTACCGCGACCGCGACGGCGACGGCGACGGCGACGGTGGTTGCGACGCCTTCGGTTTCTGCTCCGGCTGCTGTTGGGAAGCGGCCGATGTTCGATCGGGGGCAGCTGGAGCGGCTTGCGTCCGGACGGATCTCCGAGGTGCTCGGGCCCGTGTTCTCTCGTCAGGACCACTTTCCTCGTCAGGTTCGGATGCCGGAGCCTCCGCTGCTGCTCTGTGACCGGGTGCTCGACATCGACGCTGAGCCCGGCGTGCTGTCGACGAACAAGACCATCTGGACCGAGAGCGATGTCCGCTGGGACAGCTGGTACCTGCACCACG
>CAYLZW010000419.1:0-4604 GCA_964388085.1 uncultured Myxococcales bacterium
CGCCAGGACAAGCTGGTCGCCGACATCATCGACGAGGCCGAGCGCGCCATCCTCGCCATCGGTGAGTCGAACCAGCGCCGCGGCATCCAGAAGATGGACACGCTGGTCAAGAGCGTGCTCGAGCAGCTCGAGAAGGCCTACCGCGAGCGCCGCGCGATCACCGGCGTGCCGACGGGCTTCACCGACCTCGACAACCTGACCTCGGGCTTTCAAAATGGCGAGCTGATTATCGTCGCGGCTCGTCCGTCAATGGGCAAGACCGCCATCACATTGAACATCACCTCGCACGCCGCCATTCGCTCGCAGATCCCGGTCGCGTTCTTCTCTCTCGAGATGGGCGCCGAGCAGCTCGTGCAGCGCCTCATCGGCGCCGAGGCGCGCATCAACATCCCGCAGTTGCGCAAGGGACACATCCCGAGCGACGCCTGGGTGCGGCTCGCGCAGGCCACCGGCGAGCTCGGCGAGGCGCCCATCTTCATCGACGAGACGCCGGGCATCACCGTCACGGAGATGCGCACCAAGTGCCGGCGCCTGCACCACGAGCACGGCATCGGCCTCATCATCATCGACTACCTGCAGCTCATGACGGGCCCGGCCGGCTACGACAACAAGGCCACCGAGGTCGGCGAGATCTCGAAGGGGCTGAAGTCGCTCGCGCGCGAGCTCAATGTGCCGGTCATCGCGCTCAGCCAGCTCAACCGTGGCGTCGAGTCTCGCACCGACAAGCGCCCCATGATGAGCGACCTGCGTGAGTCGGGCGCCATCGAGCAGGACGCCGACGTCATCATGTTCCTCTACCGCGAGCAGTATTATCTGAAGGACAAGACGCCCGAGGACAAGCTCGGCGTCGCCGAGATCATCGTCGCCAAGCACCGCAACGGACCCACCGGCGCCGTCGAGATGCTGTTCTTCGACTCCATTACGCGCTTCGAGAACAAGGTCAGGGACGGGAACGATTACGCGCCTTGACGCGGCGCCGCGGCACTTGGCTCAGGGCGCGCCGCCATCGTCGCTCGTGGGTCCGCCGTCGGTCGCGTCCGCGGCGGCCGCGCTCTTCAGCGCCGGGATCTCGACGCAGCAGCAGCCCTTCGCCGCCGCCAGCATGGCGATGGGCGACAGCGGCTTCTTGCGCGTCTCTGCCTTGCTGATGGCCTTCTCGAAGCAGCGCGTCGCGTCGGCATCGCCGCAGGCGAAGCTGGCCGGCGCCCCCTCGAGCGTCGTCGTGAGGCGCTCCTGGAAGCTGCCGTCGCACTTATCATTCGCCGCGCGGCGCACCTCGACGGGCATGGCCACGAACAGGTTCTCGACGCGCGCCTCCACGATGGCGGCGCCTTCTTTTACGCCGGTGACGCGCCCCGAAGAGACGTCGACGTAGGTCGGGTTCGTCGAGCTCCAGGCGGCGCGGCGCTCCATCACCTCGCCCTGGCCGCGCACCTCGGCGGCGAGCGCGAGCGTGTCGCCCTCCTTGACGACGCAGGAGGGTCTCGTGCCGGTGTCCGCCGACGGCGCGATGTACACGGAGGGCGGGTTCGGGCAGATGACGAGGAGCTGATCCACCGGCGCCTCGATGAGCACGTTCTGGTGCGCGACGATGCCGCGCGCGGCCGCCTGCACCTTCGCGCTGCCCGCCTTCTTGGCGAGGAATTCACCGCCACCGAGGGACTCGAGCACGTCCGCGGGCTCGCCGCTCCACTCGAAGGACAGCCCCTCGACGACGCCGCCGCCGCTCTTGGCCTCTGCGCGCAGGCGAAAGCGCGTGCCCGGCGCGAAGCGGCAGCTCTCCGGCTCACAGCTGACGGTGATGCGCTCGACGAGCTGAACCTTGAGCGGCTGCTCGAGCACGACCTCGGAGTCCTTCACGCGCGCGATGAGCTGGGTCTCGCCGGACTTGATGGGCGAGAGCGTGCCGCCGGCGATCTGAACGATGCCCTCGGGCTTGGTCGACCAGTCGAGCGCGGGCTGCTCCTCGAGCGGCTCGCCGTTCTTGTCCTTGACGACGACCTTCGGCAGCGGGATCGCGTCCATGGTCTCGATCGTCGTCGGTGGCGTGCCCGCGAACTCGATGGTCGCCGGCTTCTGCGTGCACGCGGCCAGCGCCAGCGCGGCCACGGCCAGCAGGCCAGACATCAGGAGGGGCGTGTGTGATCGATGCACAGAGGGCCTCCGCTAGCCTCCTGCGTACCACGACTTGTGTCGCGTTACCCAATTGCGCGCCCCCACGCCCCGCGCGCGAGAAGGTTGCGCGCGCGCCCGTCAGGACCCATGTCTGAAGGAAGGGGCGCGCGTCGAGCCGCGGGCAGCCCCAAGGCAACGAGGAGACCGAGATGCTCGTGAAACGCACCATGCCCGGTCTGTTCGGGCTGCTCGTCATGTGGCTGGCCTCCGCCGGCGCTGTCTGGCTGACCGCGGAGCTGCTCGACGGCGTACAGCTCAGCAGCTTCCGCGCGGCGCTCGGCGTCGCCCTCGTGCTCGGCCTCGTGAACACCCTCGTGCGCCCGCTGCTCGTGCTGCTGACGCTGCCGGTGACGTTCCTGACGCTCGGGCTGTTCCTGCTCGTCATCAACGCCGGCGTGGTCGGCCTCGTGGCCTGGTTCCTGCCGGGCTTCGCGGTGGCGGGCTTCTGGGACGCGCTGCTCGCCGCGCTCGTGCTCAGCCTCGTCAGCACCGTGATCGGCTGGCTGCTCCCCGAGCGGCGAAAGAAGCGCCGGGACTGAGCGCGCGTGCGCTCAGCCGAGCAGCGTCTGGCCGCCCTGCAGCGTCGTCAGCAGCTTCTCGAAGCGCACGCGGTGGTGCGGCATCATCCCGCACAGCCGGACGCCGGCGCGCTTGTCGTCCGCCCACGCGACCTCCCCGAGGAGCACCATCCGGCCGCGCTCGCGCGTGGACGGGAACTCGACGCCGATGGACTCGCCCGCCCGCAGCGGGTTTTTGTACTCGACCAGCAGCCCGGTGGTGTTGAGGTTGCGCACGCGGCCGGCGCGCTGGAAGTCGCCGGTGGGCAAGCGGACCTCGACGGGGATGTCGGCGGAGAGTCGGGTCGGGCGCGCGGTGTTCTCACGAGCACGGTCCATCGGCGAGACCTCCAGTGCTGACCAGCGAGGGATGTAGGCGAACGAGGTACATGTAGGCCAACCCCTCACTTCAGGTAAAGGAAAATGTCACTACTTCAGGGCGCAAAGCGCTGTGCGAAGCCTGCACGGAGGGGAGGCCTGTGTATGCCGCTCTGCGTCATGGCCGAGGCGCTGTACGGTATACCGCCCGTCCGATCGCGCGAGTAACTGCATGGTAGCGACGGGCCCACCCGGCCCATGCACCCCGGTGGCGGAAGGACCGCGCCGGGAGGTCCCTGTTGAGCGCCTCGCAACAGACGCTATAGACAGCTTCTCATGTGGTTTCGCACCAACGTCTTCCACGCCCCCGACGTCAGCGCGCGTTGATCTCCACGCCTTCTGTCGCCGCGCCTCGCACGCGGCCCACCCCGAATCTTCCCATTCGCCAACCCGCGGATCGCCGACGTGCATCTCGCGGAGGAGCAAGCTCATGGTCGCCGAGAAGAAGGCCCTGAACGTCATCACCGACGCCGCAAAGAAGACCCGCGAGGACTGGCTCAAGGAGGTCCCCGACACCCCGTCGAAGGGCGAGCCGTTCGAGCTGCCGAAAGACGACGTCCGCTTCGTGTTCGAGGCGAAGGGTCACACGGGTAACGCGAGCGATCTGGGTGACTCGCGGGACGAGACGCGCCCGCTGCCCGACCACTTCGCGAAGCGCTTCCCGCACGCGCCGAGGCACCTGCTGAAGGACGCGCTCGGCGACTTCAGCGACGAGCAGTTCGGCGACTGGAAGTGGCAGCAGCGCAATCGCTTCCGTCGCATCGACGAGCTCGAGAAGCTCATCAACGTCTCCGACGACGAGCGGGAGGCGTTCGCCAAGAGCGACGAGATGTTCCATATGGGCATCACGCCCTATTACGCGTCGCTGATGGACCGGGACGATCCCCACTGTCCCATTCGCCTACAGTCGGTGCCGCAGCTCGGCGAGCTCACCACGCTCGAGACCGACCTCGAGGACCCGCTCGGCGAAGAGAAGGACATGCCGGTGCCGGGCATCACGCACCGCTATCCCGACCGCGTGCTCTTCTACACGACGCACAATTGCCCGGTCTACTGCCGCCATTGTACGCGCAAACGAAAGGTCTCGGACCCGACCAGCGCGGCCGACAAGGACCAGATCGAGCTGAGCCTCGCCTACATCGAGAAGCACCCCGAGGTGCGCGATATCGTCATCTCGGGCGGCGACCCGCTCTCGCTCTCGGACGACCGCCTCGACTACATCCTCGGCCGGCTGCGCGCGATCCCGCACGTCGAGATCTTCCGCATGGGCACGCGTAACCTCGTCACGCTGCCGCAGCGCGTGACGGACGACTTCGTGAAGATGCTGCGCAAGCACCAGCCGGTGTTCGTGAACACGCACTTCAACCACCCGAAGGAGTGCACCGCCGAGACGCTCGACGCCTGCCGCCGTCTCGCCGACGCCGGCTGCGTGCTCGGCAACCAGATGGTGCTCTTGAAGGGCGTCAATGACGATTGGCGCATCGTGAAGGAGCT
>CAYLZW010000420.1:0-4603 GCA_964388085.1 uncultured Myxococcales bacterium
CGAGACAGCCCTCGCCGTGCGCGTGCGTCGACGCGTACAGCAGGCTGCCGTCGACCTGGATGTAGGCGCACGTCGTGCGGCCCGCACCGACGGAGACCTGGCGTTGGTTCGATCCGTCCGCGTTCATGCGGAAGATCTGATCGCACGGCATATCGCCCCGCTTGGCCTGGAAGCTCAGCTCGCTGCCGTCCTTGCTCCAATAGGCCTCGGCGTTCTCGCCGCCGAAGGTGAGCTGGCGCAGGTTCTTGAGGTGCTTCTCGTCCGCGCGCGTGAGCGGCGTCTGCTCGTGCGCTCGGGCGGCCCGCGAAGCGAGCGAGCCATGCGGGTCGCCCGACTTCCCCGCCGCCGGCTCGCCGCCCTGCTGCTTGTCGGCGGCGGGCGCGGCGGGCTTCGCCTCGTCGGGACACGCGGTCGTGACGACGACAGCGCAAAGAGAGAGGGAGCACAGGAGAGCGCCACAAGACCGAACCCGCATCCGAACCTCCTCAGCCGCGCAGCACGCTCGCCGCCAACCTCGCCATGACCCGTCCGCGCGCGGCCGCCACGAGGTGCTCGGTAACGCTATCGAGAAACGCCGCCCAGCTCTCGCCATTGGCACCCGCCAACGCGTCGACGTCCTCCTTCGCGAGCACCCGCGCTCGCTCGAGGCTCATCAGCAAGCGGCGGCGAGGGTCGGTGTGCAGCGAGGGATCCATGCCGAAGGCCTCGTCGACGAGCGCCACGAAGCTGCGCCAGTCCTCGGCCACTCTGTCGTCGCTGCGCTCCATGGGGACCGGCGCCGGCGCCAGACGAAGGCGTGGTCCGATGGGGCCGCGGCCGCGCTCGGTGGAGAAGCCGCCGAGGCTGAGGCCCTGCTCGTGCATGGAAGTGAGCGCGTGCGCCACCGACGAGAGGTCGCGCGTGAGGTGCTGCGGAACCTCCCGGAGCGGAGCGAGCTCGGCCACGCGCGCGCCGGGATCGCGCGCCACCACCACGCGCCCGGACTCGGGCAACACGTCGTACACGGGCTGGATGCCGCGCGTGATGCGCGCGCACGCGGTCAGCGCCTGCAAGGCGGCCGCGTCCTCGGTGTCGACGATCCACACCGGCCGACCCACCGTCAGGTCGCGTCCCTCGAACACCCTCGTCGTGCCCGCGCGATCCTCGTACGCGAGCGGCCCCTTGGCGTAGCGATCCGCGCGCTCGAGCACGACGGCGGCGGGCGCCTCTCCGGCCAGGGACTCCGCCTGCGGCAGCGCCGCGCCGTCGGGCACGGGCGGCAAGGCCTCCGCCATGTGGCGGGCGCTCGGGAAGCGATCCGCCGCGTCGGGCGCGAGGGCCCTCAAGAGCAGCGCGTCCCAAGCGCCTGCCAGCGCCGGCACGAGCTCGCTCGGACGCGGCGGTGCTCGTCGACGATCGTCCTCCGCCCGCGCGAAGGGCGGCCGCCCCGTGAGCGCGCGGTAGAGCATGGCGGCCAGCGCGTACAGGTCCGCGCGCGCGTCCGCGTGGGCCCCGAACAGCTGCTCGGGCGCCAGATAGGGCCAGACGCTCGACAGCCCGCCCGTTTCGGTACTTCTCAAAGCGAGCAAGTGATGAGCGCCGAAGTCGACCACGCGCACGCCGCCGCCGGGCACGAGGAACACGTTGGTGGGCTTGAGCGCGCCGTGCACGAGGCCCGTGCGGTGACACGCCGCCAGCAGATCGAGGACGGCGTGCGCGAAGGGGCGCAGCCAAGCAGCGCTGCCCCCCTCGCGCAAGCGCTGTTCGACGCTGACGCCATCGACCAGCTCGGTGACGACGAAGCCCTGCGGCATATTGAGCTCGACGAGGACGGCGATGCCCGGCAGCCCGAGCGCGCTCGCCGCACGCGCCTCCCGCGCGTACGCCTTGACGGCCTCCGACTGCATCGCCTGGGAGCCGAAGATCTTCACCGCCACCGCGCGGTCGGTGAAGGCGTCGAAGGCGCGGAAGACCTGCCCGACCCCACCGCCGCCGAGCGGCTCGCCGAGCAGGTAGCGGCCGGCGAGCAGCATGCCGCCGCCGTGCAGGTCCGCGTCGGGGGGGCCCTCCTGCACGTCGACGTCGTCGGTCGCGTCCTCGAAGAACGCGTCGAGCCCGGTGGCGCGCCGCTCGCGCGTGCCTTCGCCTCGCTGCCGGCTGACCACCGCGGCGAAGGCGGCCGCGCTGTCCGAGCGCAAGAACGCCTCGAACGAGCTCGGCACCTCCTGTTGCTTCGCCTCGCCCGCCGCGCGCCAACGCTCGTACACGGCCTCGGCAGCGACGTCGTAACCGAGCGCGGTGAAGGAGAGGATCAGCGTCGGCGAAGCGGCCAGGCGCATCTCGCCCGGGTCGGACGCGTGCTGCACGGCCCGCTGCAAGAGCGTGATGGCGTCGTCGTGCCGCGAGAAGCGCGCCAGGATGCGGCCGAGGCGAAGGCAGGCGTCGGGGTGCGTCGGGTCGGTCTCGAGGTGTCGCTCGTAGAGGAGGCCGGCGCCGCGCAGATCGCCCATCTTCTCGAGGCAGAGCGCCGCGTCATGGAAGCGGCCGGCGGCCTTGTACGCCTCCGCGGCGAGCTCCTGGTCACCGCGCGCCGTGTGAACCCGCGCCACCTCGGCGTAGCGCACGTCGCGCTCGAGCATCTGCAGCAGGAGATCGGCGCGCCCGCTGTGGATGGAGCGGGTGACGACGCGATCGATGCCCTCCGCGTCGTTCGCGCGCAGCGCCACGCGCAAGGCCGAGGCGACGTCGTCCGCGTCCTCGTAGGCCTTGAGCGCGCGCGCGTCCTCGAAGATGTGCTCGTAGATGGCGCCCGCCTCGGCCGCGTAGCCGCTGGCCCAGAGCGCCGCCGCCGCCGCCGCGTGCTCCCCGCTCGCCTTCAAGAGCTCGACCTGACGCAGCAGCTCGCCGCCGGGCCGGCCGCCCTCGCGCGGCTGCCCCTCGTCGTCCTCCGGCGGCGGCTCGTGCTCGTTCATCGCTTCTCGGGCTTGAAGGTGACCGTCAACAGCGGCACGCCCTCGATGTGGATGACCTCGTCGGGCCCGTACACGTCCCATTCGTTCAGGACGTCCATCCACTGATCCTTGAACTCTCCTTGCGGCTGCACGGACGCGGCGCTCGCCCCACGCACGTTGCCCGACCAACGGATGTCGTCGTCGAGCAGCCCGTCGCGCCGGTAGAAGCGCCAGTCGTCGTGGTTCGTGTCGCCGAAGTGCAGGCGGCGGGGCGCCGGCGTGCGCTCGTTGATGAGCGGAAGCGCAAGCCGCGGCTCATAGCCCCAGAAGGTGCGCTGAAAGCCGACGTTCGCCGCGCCGCGCGCGAAGCCGACGAGCGCGTTGTAGGACGAGAGCCCGTAGGGGTGCACGCGCGCGCTCACCAGCACGCCGGGGAGCACCAGCAGGGCGGCGAGCGCCGCGAAGGCGAGCGGCAGCAGGCGACCGCGCTGGTCGCCTCGCTGTGCCGCCTCGAGCACCCGGCCGAGCCGCGCCAGCCCCTCCTCGAGCGCCCAGGCGCCGAGCACGCACAGAAACGGCAGCGCGTTCATCCAGTGCTTGGTGCCGCCGAAGATGGGCGAGCTCGGCAGCGCGATGAGCGCGAACGGGAAGGCCGCGTTCAAGAGCAAGAGCAGGGCGGGCGACGCGCTGTGCTCGTAGCTGCCCGGCCCGCGGCTCGCGTCCCCGAGCGGCACCCGCGTCACTTCTGAACTTTCAAAGCCCTGGAATCGAGCCCAGAGGAAGCGGGCGGCGACGTAGCTTGCGAGCCCGGCGCCGAGCACGAACAACACCAGCACCGGCACGGGCACGGTCACCGCCGTCATCACGAACGGGAACGAGAGCGGGAAGGGCGGCTTCGTCAACAGCTCCCCGAAGTAGAGGATCGGGTAGTGCTCGTGGCTCAGGTGGAAGCCGAGGTAGCGGCCGAGGCGCGGCAGCACGTCCGGCCACAGATACGGCCAGTGCAGCACGAACACGAGGGGGCCGAGGATGGCCATCGAGAAGAACGTCAGCGGCAGCGCGGGAAAACGCCAGCCCGACGCTACCCGCAGCGGCGCCTTGGCCTCGACGAGCAGCCAGTGCAACACGAAGAAGGCCGGCGCCACGAGGACGTTGTGCTTCACGGCCGCCGCGAGCCCGAAGGCGACGCCGACCAGCAGCGCGCCCTTCAGCGTACGCCGCCCGCGCAGATACGCGAGCACGAGCCAGGTGTGCGCGGCCACGACGGGGATGTCGAAGCAGGCGAGGTGCATCTGCCAGAAGGCGCGCGGCATCGAGAGCCACAACAGCGCAGAGAGCACGGCCGCACGACGACGCAGCAGCGAGCGCGCGAGCGCGTAGACGAGGACGACGCTGAGGCCGGCGAACAGCCAGGCCGGGAAGCGGAAGGCGCTGCCGTTCTGATCGAAGAGCCCGAGCCCCTCCTTCAACAGGCCCCACGAGAGCGCGAACAGGTTCTTCACGAGCACGGGGTGCTCGTAGTTGTACGCCAGATGTCGATCGATGATGGCCTGATCGAAGGGCCTCGTCAGCTCCCCGCTCGCGAGCGAGCGGCCGAGCTCTTTGAACCAGCCCCAGTACTGCTCGCCGGCCTTGAAGTAGTAGCCCTCGTCGCGCGTGTAGCCGACGCTGTC
>CAYLZW010000421.1:0-4601 GCA_964388085.1 uncultured Myxococcales bacterium
TGCAGCATGGGGTCGACGCGGGCGCAGAACGGGCACTGGTAGTCGGTGAAGATGGTGACGTTGACCGGCGCGTCCTTCGGTCCGAGCACGGCGGCGTCGCCGACGGGGATCTTGTAGGCGGCGGTCTGCGCGGGCGGCTGCTGGCGACGGTTCGGGGCGGCGGCCGGGCGCTTCTCGATGGCCTCCACCTTCTTCTCGAGCTTCTCGATGCGCTCCTCGAGCTCCTTGGAGCCACCGGCGGGCGGGGGCTGACAGCCGAGAGCGAACAGACCAGCGGTGGCGAGCACGACGATAGACTTCTTCATCACTTGGTTCTCTCCATGAGCAAGGCCGTCGTGGGGCGCTGTGCTCCACAAACGGATGCGGGGGTACCCGGGCACCGCCGGGCGTCGGATTCGGACGGGAACAGAGGAACAGAAGGGCCGCCGCGCAACGATCGAACGAGCTTTCTTGCGCACTTTCGCCTGGGCCTGCCGTCCCCTGCGCCCAAAGAGCGCGCGGGATCGGCGGGACGAGGCTCGGTGACGCGTGGCTCCGAGACGCGGCGGACGCTTGTTAGCCGGGCACGAGGGGTGGCTCGACATAGACCGGATGCGGCGGCTGCTGCCTCCGGTGGTGCGACGAAGCGGACTCGAGCACGAGCGGCTTCGCAGCGTCTTTGAGCGCGGACGCGAGGCTGCCGGCCGGAGCCGGGAGCGGAACGCGCTGCGGTGCAGGAGCAGGATCTCGGTCCTCGACGTCGGAGCTGCTCGACGTGCTGAGGTCGACGGCCGGCAGGCTCACGCGGCAGAGCAGCGTTCCGCTCGTGGTGACGAGGTAGACGGCGGCGTCGACGCACCAGGGGCCGAGCTGATCGCTCTCCACCATGGCGCAGGGGAGGATGAGCTCCTCGACGTGCTCGGCAGCGACGTGCTCGGCAGCGACGCCCTCGTCCCCGAGCTCCACACCCGAGGGAGCGGCCGCCAGCGTGACCGCCTCTCCTGCGTCGAGCGCGTCGCCGGCGACCTCGTCCGCAAAGGTGTCGTGGCAGAGCGGCTTGGCGCTCGCGGACACGGCGAGACAGCCGGCGCAGATGCCGACGAGGAGCACAGGGAGGAGGTTGCGGCGGCGCATGAGCGGTGCCGGGAGCAGCCCCGGCTATAACAAACGCCCGGGGGGCTTGCGACCCCTTTCCCGAAGGCCGCGCGTGAGGCTGCGCGCGGCTCTCCGGCCCGCACGCTTCGCGAGCGCTGCGCTACCATGGAGCGCGCGAGGTCTCATGCAGCTCGAAGTGGACGACATCGCGGACTATTTCCACACCTACGGGTGGCAGTTCGATCGCCCGTCGGAGGGCCTGTTCCGCACGGGGTTCGTCGGCGACTCGGGCCACTACGAGATCTGGATCCGGGTCACGGAGGCGTGGATCTACTTCACGATCAGCCCCTTCTTCGCGGCCGAGGAGGGGCAGGAGCTCGCGAGCGAGGTGCTCCGCCTGCTCCTGCACGCGAACCACGAGCTGAACCTCGCCAAGTTCGCGCTCGACGAGGACGGAGACGTGCTGCTCGTGGTCGAGCTGCCGCGCGCGGGCTTCTCCTACAGCCACTTCGCGGACGCGCTCACCGCGCTCTCGCACTACGCGGACGAGTGGCGGCCAGGCTTCGAAGAGGCCGCGCGCGCCGAGGCCGGCGAGGTCGTGTGATGGCGAACGAGGTCTCCCGCAGGGACGTCGAGCGCTACTTCGAGCGCTACGGCTGGTCCTTCGACGCCATCGACGACGACACCGTGCGCACGGGCTTTCGCGGCCAGAGCGGCAGCTTCACCGCGCTCGTGCGCGTCACCGAGCACTGGGTCGTGTTCACCATCAACCCCTACCTGCGCCCGCCAGGCGCCGGCTGGGGACGCGCCAGCTTGACCGCGCTGGCGGCGACCAACCAGGCCATCCACCTCGCCAAGGTCGGGCTCGACAACGACGACGACGCCTTCCTCACCGTCGAGCTGCCGAGCGAGGGCTTCAGCTACGGGCTGTTCGAGGAGGCCATGGCAGCGCTCAGCACCGCGGCCGACGGGTACGTCGTCACGCTGCTGCAAGCGCGCGCCATCGACGAGCGCAACGGCCCCTGAGCCCTTCAGCCTGCTACAGCGTGCCGCTCATGAGCTCGTCGACGGACATGACGCGGATGGGGCCGAGGCCGAGCTTCTGCAGGCCGGGCTCGATGCTGTCGCGGTCGCCCACGACGACGAGGCGCAGGTGCGAGAGCGGAACGTTTGCGCGGGCGGCCTCGAGCAGCGCGCGCTCGTCCTGCTCAAGGGCCCTCGCGGGGAAGCGCTGCACGCGCTCGGGCGGCACTCCCTTCGCGTGCGCCCAGGCCCAGAAGCTCGCCACCGCGCCGACCGTCTCGAACGTCGACGGGAACGTCAGGGCCAGATAGCCGCGCGCGCGCGCCGCCTCGCTGTCCTCGACGTAGGTGCGCATGAGGGCGATCTCTTTCAGCATCTCCTCGAGGGCGGGCGCGGTCACCGGCGTGGCGACGGCGGCCATGGCGAGGAAGGCGTTGCCGTCCTCTCGCACGTCGAAGGACGAGCGCGCGCCGTAGGAGTACTGATGCTCTTCGCGCAGGTTCTGGTTCAGGCGTGAGCTGAAGGAGCCGCCGAGCAGCGTGTTCATCACCTCGACGCCGGCGTCCAGCTCGTCGAGGTCATCCGGCGCGCGCCCGAGCGCCGCCACGAGGGACTGCGGCGCGCCCGGCTTGTCGACGAGGATCACCTGCTGGCCGTCTCGCGGGGGCTTCGGCGCGAGCCACTCGGGCTGCCGAAAGCCGGCGGGCGCCTTCTGCCAGCCGCCGAAGTGTCTCTGCAATAGGCGCTCGGCCTCCGCGCGCGTGACGTCTCCGGCCACGACGATGAAGGCGTTGTCGACGGTGAAGCGCGTCTCGTGAAACGCCTTCAGGTCCGCGAGCGTCACCTTCTCGAGGGACGCCTTCGTCCCGCTCCGCGGCAGCGCATAGCGGTGCTGTCCCCACAGCGCGCGATCGCGCGCGAGCTGGGAGAGCGCGTAGGGATTGTCGCGCCACTGCAAGAACGCCGTGCGCTGCTCGTCCGCGAGGCGCTGCCACTCGGCGGCGGGGAAGGTCGGCCGCAGCGTCACGTCGGCGAGCAGCTCGAGTCCGTCATCGAGGCGGGCGCTCGGCACGTTCAGCATCACGCGCGATCCTTCCCAGCCGGCGTCGGCGCTCAGCGACGCGCCGAGGAAGTCGACCGCGTCCGCGAGCTCGAGCGCGCCGAGCTCACCCGCGCCTTCGGTGAGCATGGCGCTCGTCCACACCGCGGTGCCCGGCAGATCGAGCGGGTCATGCGCCGCCCCCGAGCGCACCTGCACGATGACGGAGGCGAGCGGCACCTCGTGGCGCTCGACGAGCAGGACCTCGAGGCCGTTCGGCAGCGTGAAGCGCACGGGGGCCTCGGCCTGCCAGGGCTTCGGGGGCTCGGGCTCGGGCGGACGCGAGCGATCCACCGCGGCGAGCGCGCTGCCCGCCGTGGACAGCGCCAGCAGGGTCATGAGCGAGGCCGTCGTCGAGGCCGTCTGGAGCATCCCGTAGCGGCGCGTCATCGCGCACCTCCTTCCCGGCCGAGCGTCTGGCCGGCGGTGTTCGGCGTGGTCTGCCGGGCCGACCTCTGCGCCTCCGGCTCGACGTCGATGCGGACCCGGCCCGCGCCGAGATAGCGCCCGGCGACGTCCTGCAGGTTGCCCGGCGTGAGCGCCTGCGTGCGCGCGAGATCCCAGGCGAACGAGTCGGGCTCGCCGCGGTGGAAGAGGTAGAGGTTCATGCGGTCGGCGCGCCCCCCGAAGCCGCCCACCCGCTGAAACGAGCCGTAGAAGCTCGCCTCGGTCTGGTTCTTCACGCGCATCAGCTCACGGGCCGTGACGCCCTGCTGCTTGACGCGCGCGACCTCCTCGTCGACGAGCCTGACGATCTCGGCGAGCGAATGATCGGGCCGCGCGACGATCTCGACCGCGAGGTAACCGCCGAGCTTCTGGCTCGAGTGATAGACGGACACCGACTGCGCGGCCTGCTCGTCGTAGACGAGCCGCTTGTAAAGGCGCGCGTTCTTGCCGTCGCCGAGCACGTCGCTGAGCGCGTCGAGGGCCGCGTCGTCCGTGCTGAACACCGGCACCGTCGGCCAGGCGAGCGTGACCTTCGGAAGCTGCACATCGTCGCTCAGCTCGACCTTGCGCTCGCGCTCGAGGTGGACGGGCGCCGCCTTCGGCTCCGGCATCTCGGGTCCGCGCGGAATGTCGCCGAACCACCTCTCGACCGAGCGGCGCGCCGCCTTCGGATCGATGTCACCGGCGATGACCAGCGTCGCGTTGTTCGGGCGATAGTAGCTCTCAAAGAAGCGCTTCACGTCGTCGTAGGAGGCCGCGCTCAGGTCCGCCATGGAGCCGATGACCGGCCACGAGTAGGGGTGGCCCTGCGGATAGAGGAGCTCCGGCAGCGCGAGGTCGGCGACGCCGTAGGGCCTGTTCTCGTAGCTCTGGCGTCGCTCGTTCTTGACGATGTCGCGCTGTCCGTCGACGCGCTCCTTCGACATGGTGTCGAGCAGAGAGCCCATGCGATCGGACT
>CAYLZW010000422.1:0-4592 GCA_964388085.1 uncultured Myxococcales bacterium
CGGCCGAAGATCTCGACGTCGGGCCGCCCGGTGAGCATGGCGCGCACGGCCATGATGACGACGACGGCGGTGGTGATGCGCACGCCGCCCGCGGTGGAGCCGGGGCCGCCGCCGATGAACATGAACACCATGCAGACGACGGCCGTGGGCGCCGCGATGCCGGCGATGTCGAGGGTGTTGAGGCCACCCGAGCGCAAGGTGACGGACTGGAACATGGACGCGTTGAGCTTGCCGACGATGCCGAGGCCGGCCATGGCGCCGTTGTACTCGAACGTCAGGAACGCGAGCATGCCGGACACGCACAGCACGAGCGTGCCGGCGAGGACGACGCGCGTCTGGATGTGCATCTTGCCCCAGAGCGCGCGCGGCTCGCGCCAGTGACGCCAGATCGAGCTCTGCTGCAGGTCCGCCATGACGGCGAAGCCGAGCGAGCCGAGCACGATGAGCGTCATGAACACGACGTTGACGGCCGTGTTCGAGACGTAGGGCACGAGCGACTCGGGCGTCAGCACGAAGCCGGCGTGACAGAACGCGCTGACCGAATTGAACAGCGACCACCACAGCGCGCCCGCGACGTCGTCATAGTGAGGGGGCACCTGCATCGCGCCCACGCCCCAGAGCGTGAACAGGGCGAGCGCGCCGAGCAGCTCGATGCCGACGGTCGTCGCCGTGACGGCGGTGAACAGCTTCTTGAGGCCCTCCGCCGTGCCGAGCTCGATGGCGCCGCCCATGCCCATGGCGTCGAGGCCCTCTTGCGTCCGCCCGGGCACGCGGCCCCCGGCGAGCACGGCGAAGGCCGCGGCGAGCGCCATGATGCCGAGGGCGCCGAGCTGCACCCAGATGAGGATGACCGCGAGGCCGAACGTGCTCCAGTAGGTGCCGGTGTCGTGCAGCGCGAGGCCCGTGACGCTCGTGGCGGAGCTGATGGTGAAGGCCGCGTCGACGAGGGTGGCGCCGCGTCCGTCGACGGTGGCGGAGGGGAACGTCAACAGCACGGTGCCGACGGCGATCATGGCGAGGAAGCTGAACGCCACCGCGAGCGGCGGCCGCGTGTTCGCGAGGTAGACGGCCCGGCGCCCCACGTCGGTGTTGAGCAGCCCGCCGAGCGCGGACACGCCGAGGCGCGCGATGACGACGCCGGCGCCCACGCGTGGCACGAGCGGCACAAGCACGAGCGCCATCACGAGCAGCAGGAGGGTGATGCGCTCCTCGCGGATCCAGTCCCGCAGCCGGTGTTGGTTGCGCAACAGCCGCACGCCGGTCCAGCCGGCGAAGCCCAAAACGAGCACCACGTCGACCACGATGACCGCGATCTCGTGCAGCGGGCGCTCGTCGAGGTTGACGAGGGCCTCGCTGCCGATGACGAAGACGACGGCGGCGACGATGAGGCCACCCACCCAGCGCGGCACCTTGAACGCGGCCGCCGCCGCGGCTCCCGGCTGAATCTCCCGCACGAGCCGGCGCAGCTTGCGCAGCCGCCGCAGCAGCAGACGCCAGGCAGCCGCGAGCCGCCTCGACGACGCCTGGAGCAGCTCCCTCGGGGACGGCACCCGCGCCACGCGTTCAGCCCGCCGTGCCGATGCGGCTTCCGAGCATCAAACGACTGCCCGGCGACTGCACGTCGAGCTTCGCCCATCCCGGCGTGGCGACGAGGACGATGGTGGAGCCGAACTCGAAGCGTCCCCACTCCTCGCCTTTGGCGAGACGCGGCTGCTCGCCGCCCGTGTACTCGCGCACCGTGCGCGAGCGGCGCGGGATGTTGGTCTCAAGATCATCGAAGTTGATCTTCACCTTGCCGACGCAGGTGGCGCCCACCGCGACCATGCAGAGCGCCTCCGCTTCGTGCCCGTCGGGCGTGAGCCAGGCGACGATGCGCTCGTTCTCGGCGAACAGCCCCTCGACGAAGTGCACGCCCGCGCGGTTCACCGGCCAGAGCGTCCCCGGCAGGTAGTCCGCGCGCGTGATACGGCCGGCCACCGGCGAGTGGAAGCGGTGGTAGTCCTTCGGCGAAAGATAGAGCGTGGCGTAGGGGCCGCCCTCGAAGCGTTTGGCGAGGGCGTCGTCACCCAGCAGCGCACCGACGCTGTAGGGCCGCCCCTTCACCTGCAGCAGCGTGCCGTTCTCGACGACACCAGCCTGTCCCCAGGCGCCGTCACAGGGGGAGACGAACGCGTCCGGCGCCGGGTCCACCGGTCGGCAGCCGGGTTTCAGCTCGCGGACG
This sequence comes from uncultured Myxococcales bacterium, assembly GCA_964388085.1. GTDB lineage: Bacteria > Myxococcota > UBA727 > UBA727 > CAYLZW01 > CAYLZW01. The sequence goes on from CAYLZW010000422.1 coordinate 2,222, forward strand.
AAAAACTCCTGCACGGAGCCGAACTCGTCGAGCGGGGCCTTCACCTCGTCGAAGTTCACGCCGAAGGTCTTGCCGAAGGAACGGAGCTGCAGGCGACGAAGCGGTAGCGGCAGGCGCACGCGCGCGACGCTGCCCGCGAGGCGCGAGAGCAGGTTCTTCGGCAGGAGCCGGAGGAAGAGGATGAGCGCGCGGCCCTTCACAGCGTCGAACATGCGCACCGCGTCTAGCAGGCGCGACGGGTTCGCGCACCGGAGTCAGCAAGCGGGGCGCTCGGCGGAGACCGCGAGGATCCGTCCTCGCCCGTCGGCGCTCGAGCTTCACTCCTCTGCATCCTGCATCGGTGCTCGGGTCGAGAAGGCCGAGAAGGCCGAGAAGGCCGAGAAGGCCGAGAAGGCCGAGAAGGCCGAGAGCGAAGGCCCGAGCCAAGCCCGGGCCCCCGCACGCGAGCGCTACCGCCACCGGCCGAGCATCGCAGCCCCCTCGATTCACTCAGCGTTCAACGCGCTCAGCCCTCGGCGCGCTCAGCCTCGACGCGCTCAGCCCTCGACGCGCTCAGCCCCTCGAAACCAAACGTCACTGCTGAGGCCCAATACGCTCAATCCGCCGCCGATAATCCGCCGGCCGACAATAAGGACACGGCACGAAGGCGTGACTCCGCCCCTGCTGAATGACAATATTCGGCTTGTACGTCGTCCCCGCGCACGAGCCGCACTCTTCCGTCTGCGGACAGTACCCGTAGACAACGGGCCGAAAGCCATCGACCTGCAGCTCCCGGTTCCGCTTATGCGTGGGATAGTTCGCCCACGGACAACCAAGCGGCCGGTCAGGCATCGCGTCCCTCACCGTCAGCCAGCAGCCCCTGCTCATGCGGCGGCATCACCCGCGGGCCGCCGTCGTCGGGCGCCGGCAGCGGCTCCTCATGGATCTGCCAGACTTCATAAAACCCATCGATCTCGCCCGGCGACACCGGGTCATCGGCCGGAAGCTCGACGGGGGCCGGCAGCTCCTCGAGGAAGCGGCAGCGACGCAGCAAGGTCTGTGAGCTGTCGCGCGACTGCTGCACCTGCGGATGCGTCAGATACAGCTCGTCGCGCGCGCGTGTGACGGCGACGTAGAACAGCCTGCGCTCCTCCTCGGCGCCGCCCGTCTCGCGCAGCGCCATGTCGGACGGGAAGCGACCCTCGGTGAGCCAGACGAGGAACACGCGGCCCCACTCGAGGCCCTTCGATTGGTGCACGCTCGAGAGCGTCACGGTCTCGTCGGCGTCGTCGGCGGCGATGGCCTCCTCGGCCGAGAAGTCGGTGACCAGCGCGAGCTCCTGGATCATCTCGTCGAGGGTGGGGAAGCCCGCGGCATAGTCGGCGAGCTGGTCGAGGTCCTCGCGCCGATCGCCGCCGTTCGGGAAATTGCGCAAGAGGTAGTCGCCGTAGAACGCGTCCACCACCGTGCGGATCATCTCGCCGGGGGTGCTGCGCAGCTCGGGCTTGGCGAGTTCCTTCATCAGCGACAGGAACGCGCGCGCGCCCTTCGTGCCGCGCTTGCCGGCGGACTCGGTCAGCTTCTCGATGACGTCGTCGTTGAGCGCACGAAAAGCGCCGGTGAAGCTCGCCTTGAACGCGTGCCACAAGGAGTCTGCGCTCGCGTTGCCGACTCCCTCTTGCAGCTTGGCGGCGCGACGGAAGCTCAGCTCGTCGTCGGGGTTGTAGACGAGCTTCAGGTGACAGAGCACGTCCTTGATGTGCGCCTGCTCGAAGAAGCGCAGGCCCGAGCGCACCACGAACGGGATGCCGCGACGCTGCAGCTCGACCTGGATCTCGAGCACGTGCGAGTGCGCACGATAGAGCACGCCGATCTCCGACAGCGGCACGCCCTCGTCCCGCAGCTCGAGGATGCGCTGGGCGACGAACTCGGCCTGCATGTACACATCGCGGCAGGGCACGAGCGCCGGCAGCGGTCCGCTCTTCTTCACCGCGCGCAAGACCTTCTTGAAGCCCACCGTCGAGCGCGCCAGGGACGCGTTCGCCAGCGACAGGATCTCCGGCGTCGAGCGGTAGTTGACGTCGAGCGGCAGCACCTGCGCGCCCGGCCAGCGGCGCTCGAACTCGAGCATGTTCTCGACGGCGGCGCCCCGGAAGCCGTAGATGCACTGCGCGTCATCCCCGACCACGGTGACGTTCTTGTGCGAGGCGGCCATGAGATCGACGATGCTGCCCTGCAGCGCGTTGGTGTCCTGGTACTCGTCGACGAGCACGGCGTGCGCGCCGCGGGCGATCTCCTTGCCCACGGGGCCGGCCTCCTCGAGCAGCACCCGCCAGTTCATGAGCAGGTCGTCGAAGTCCATCAGGTTCATGGCCGCCTTGCGCTCGATGTA
>CAYLZW010000423.1:0-4571 GCA_964388085.1 uncultured Myxococcales bacterium
GGGAACTCCCGCGCCGCGCGGCCGGCCCGCGCGAGCTCGCTGAACACCGGCTGCCCGATGACGTCGTCGATGCGCCTGGTGAGCTCGAGCGCGCTCATGCTGACGTGCTGGTCGAGGCAGCAGCGCGACAGCTCCAGCAGCGCGCTGTCGAGCGAGCGCGCGCCGCTCGTCGCCCGCCGGATCTCGACGTCGGCCAGCATCACGAGCGCGGTGCCCGACCAGTAGACGCGCTGATAGTTCCTGTCCGCGGACATGCGCTCGCTGTCCTCGAGCAGGGTGTTGCCGTCGGTGCTCGCGCGGCCGCGCGCGAAGCCGCCGAGGAGCTTCGCCCAGGCCTCGCGCTCGCTGAGCTCGCCGGCGCGCGCGCGCAGCACGTTCTGGTACCAGGTGGCGAGCCCCTCGCTGAGCCAGGACTCGCCGTCGCTGATGAAGGGGACGGCCAGGTGGCTCATCTCGTGGACGGCGACCCACTCGTCGTCGAGCGCCAGGCTCTCGGCGTCGGCCCAGCTGCCGACGATGAGGTTCACGCTCGGTCCGCCGCCGCGGACGACCCAGCCGAACAGCACGCCGGCGCCGGCGGGAGCCGGCTGCACCATCACCTGCGTGTGCGCGCGCGGGAACCTGCCGTACAGCGTCGTCACCGCGCGGCCGGCCCGGGTCAGCCAGTCGAGGATGGGCGCGTGCCCGTTGTCGAGCGGACCGTCGAGCACGGCGACGTGCAGCGTACCGCCCGGGAGCGCGATGTCTTGCACGCGAAAGCGCCCGAAGGCGGTGTAGCCGCGGCGTCGCAGCGTCGAGCGAGGCACGCTGAGGACGCCTTCGTCCTCGCCGGGCGCCTGTGTCCACGGCGTCGACACCGCGAGCGGCGGCGGTACCCGCAGGCGCGCGCGGATGACGGGATCGTCCGCATACTCGCACGGACGCCAGAGCCAGACGTCATGCGTGAGCACGATGTCGTGGCCGACGCGGCGGCCGATGTCGCGGTCTCCGGCGTCGGCGGCGGCGGCGACGTCGACCTGGTAGCGAACACACGGATCGACGGCGTCGGCGGGCACCTCGATGCCGCGCAGGCTGACCTTCAGCGGCCTCGCTCCCGCCCCGTCGGTGACGAGGACGGGCTCGCGCAGGAAGCGGTAGCCGAACGTCTGCCCCGGGATGAGGGCCGCCGACGCGCTGCCCTGGAAGCACACGGTGACGCTCAGCGTGCTCAGCTCGTCGTCGACGCTGACGTCGTAGCGCCAGGCGTGCGCCTCGGCGGCCACCGGAGGTGCGCTCGAGCGCGCGCTTTGCGCAGGGCTTTCGGCGACGCTGACCGGCGCGTCGACGGCGGCGGACGCTTGTGGCTTCGGCGCGTGGGAGGACGCGCAGCCGAACGCACCCGGCAGCGCTGCGACACTGACGACGATGACGACGATGACGACGATGACGTTGACGGCGGGCGTGAGGAGCGCGCGGCTGCTCAGCCCTCGACGTCGTGCACGGCGCTCGGGCGCGTCAGCTTGACGCCGCGGTGATACTCCACGGAGAACGCGGGCGTACCCGCCGGCGAGAAGAACGCGAACACGCCGTGGCGCTTGCCGTGCTCGAAGTTGCCGACGCGGCGGCGGTTGCCGTTCGGGTGCCACCAGATCTCCTGCCCGTGTCGATCGCCGCCTTCGCGGTGCACCTGCCACTCGATCTGTCCGTTCGCGTACCACCACGACTCGGTGCCTTGCAGCTCGTCGCGCTCATAATCGCCCGAGAAGCGCAGCACACCCGAGGGCCAGTGCTCTTGCCAGCGGCCGTCGCGGGCGCCGTGCTCATAAGAGCCGGTCACCCACACCTGCCCGTTCGCGAACCAATCGGTGCGAACGCCGTCGCGTACGCCGTTCAGCGTCTCCACCTGGGAGCGGCGCTGGAGCGTGAGCGGGTACCACTCCGTGAGGACGCAGCGCTCGCCGGCGCCCGCCTCTCGCCAGCAGCGCTTGGTGCCGACCTCCGAGAGATACACGCTGACGGCGGCGCCCACGACGAGGACGCCCGCCGAGATGAGCAGCAGGCGCTTCGTGTGGACGCGCAAGGACGTCTGCCTGAGCGCGCGCGTCATCCGCGCCGCGACGCTCTCGGCGCCGGCCGGGCTCGAGGGGACGTTCACGCCGCGATCGTCGTCGTCAAAGTGGCTCACGGGGACTCCTCTATGCTCCATGTCCAACAACTCGCGGCTCAACGGAGCCATTCCGCCTGGCGCTCGGGTGACCGCGGGCGCGCTCACCGTCCTCGATCGTAGCCAGCCGAACGGGCGCGAGCATGTGTGCCAGCGATGTGTTCCAACGCGTGTGTGACGGTGTGTGCCTACCTTTGAGACACGGGCGGAGCCGCGCAGGTTCCGCGCTCGAGGGCCTCGAAGGCGCGGAGCTCAGCCCACGGCCATGCGGCCTTCGGGGTACTGGATGCCGTGCGCGAGCGCGCGCTCCCCGACCGCGAGCGCGACCGTGAGCGGCCCGAGGCGGCCGCAGAACATCAAGAGCGCGACCAACACCCGGCCCGTCTCGTCGAGCCGCGTGGTGGTGTCGAGGGTGAGCCCGACGGTGCCCATGGCGCTCACCGCCTCGAACAGCAGGTGCTCGAGGCGGACGCCGCTCTGCGTCGCCGTCAACGCGACGACGAACACCACCAGCAGCGCGCCGGCGAGCATGACGATGCTGATGGCGCGGTAGACGATGTTCTTCGGCAGCGTGCGCCCGAACACCTCGACGTCGTCGCGCGCGCGGATCATGGCGCGCACCGCGAAGAACACGGTCACCGCCGTCGTGGTCTTGATGCCCCCCGCGGTGGAGCCGGGGCCGCCGCCGATGAACATCCACAGCAGCATCATGATGATGGTCGGGCCCGCGAGCGCACCGAGCGGGATCGTGTTGAAGCCCGCCGTCCGCAGGCTCACGGCGTGAAAGAGCGCGGCGTTGATCTTCACGCCGAGGTCGTAGGGCGCGAGGGCGCCGGCAAACTCGAAGAACAGGATCCCGATGGTGCCGACGACGTTCAGGACGACGGTCGCGAGCAGCACGACGCGCGTCTGTAGCTGCAGCCGGTCCCACGACCACCGAGGACGGCGCAGCCACGGCAGACGCCGGGAGGTGAGATCGCTCATGACCGCGAAGCCGAGGCCGCCCGTGGTGATGAGCAGCGCGATGATGCCGCACACGAAGGGGTTCGCCACGAAGCTCGAGAGGTTGTCGGACGCGAGGCCGAAGCCGGCGTTGCAGAAGGCGCTGATGGCGTGGAAGGCGCACCACCAGAGCGCGCCGCCAGCGTCGTCGTAGCGCTTCGGGAGCTCCATGCCGCCGACCGTCCAGAGCAGGTACAGCGAGAGGATGCCGAGCAATTCGGCCGCGAGCGTGGTGGCGGTCACCGCGCCGATGAGGCGCCGCAGCGTCAGCCCCGCGCGCACCTCGAGCATCTCGCTGAGCCCCACCTGACGTCGCTGCGGCAGGCTCCCGCCGACGATGACGATGAAGGCGGCGCCGAGCACCATGATGCCGATGGCGCCAATCTGGACGCCGAGCAGGATGACGGTCTGTCCGAAGGGCGTGAAGTAGGCGCCCGTGTCCTGCACCGCGAGGCCGGTGACGCACACCGCCGACGTGATGGTGAAGAAGGCGTCGACGAGCGGGGTGCCCTTCCCCGAGGTGGTCGCGGCCGGCGTCATGAGCAGCAAGGTGCCGAGCGCGATCAGGCCGGCGAAGCTCAACGCCGTCGTGCGCGAGGGGTTCTTCGTGGCGATGCGGGCGACGCGCTCGCCCGCCGGCGTCGACAGCACTCTGCCGAGGGTCACGAAGAGCAAGCGGCCGATGACGATGGGTCCGCTGACGCGCGCCGTGACGGCGAAGATGAGCGCGACGCTGATGAGCGCCACGGCGAGGTCCGCGCGGTGCGAGGACAGCTTGTCCGCGAGGCGCCCCTGCTCGCGCGCGAATTGCACCGCGAGCCACGCGCCGAAGCTCACGGCGAGGCAGGCGTCGGCGAGAGTGACGACGAGCTCCAGCAGCGGTCGCTGCTCGACGCGCACGAAGAGCTCGACCGAGAGCACGAGCGTGGCGAACCCGAGCGCGGAGGCGGTGAGCCAACGGGGCGGCCGTAGGTCGCGCACCGCGCCCGGGCCTGGCTCGAGGTCGCCGAGCTTCTTGAGCCACAGGAGCAGCCGCGCGCGCATGCGGGTCAACCTACTGCGAGGCGCCCTTCCGGATACCGGTAGGCGCTGACGAGGGCGGTCTCTCCGATGGCGAGCGCGAGGGTGAGCGAGCCGACGCGGCCGAGGTACATGAGCACCGTGACGATCCAACGTCCGAGCGTGTCGAGCTCGGCCGTGACCCCCATGCTGAGCCCGACGGTGCCGAAGGCGCTGAAGGTCTCGAAGGCCAGCTTGTCGAAGCGGATGTGCTGTTGCGTCGCCGTGAGCGCCATCAGCGCCACGCCGATGAACATGCCGCTGATGATGACGATGCTGATGCTGCGGTAGACGAGCATGCGCGGCATGCGGCGGCCGAAGATCTCGACGTCGGGCCGCCCGGTGAGCATGGCGCGCACGGCCATGA
>CAYLZW010000424.1:0-4499 GCA_964388085.1 uncultured Myxococcales bacterium
CGGTGGCGAGCACGGCGCCGACGCGGGCGAGCACCTCCTCGCCGCGCTTCGAGATGGTGGCCTCGCCCGAGTCGAAGAGGATCTTGTCGATGAGGTCCACCTGCAGGCGGCCCCCGACCTGCGTCAGCTTGATGTCGCCGCGCTCGATCTCGCTCTGCATGCGCTGCTCGAGCTCGTCGTAGGTGCTCTTCAGGCGGGCGAGCTCGGCGTCCTTCGCGGCCACGTCGAGGGAGAGCTCCGTCTTGCGCGCGAGCAGCTCGCCGTTTTCGCGCTCCAGGCGATCGACGCTCGCCTTCAGCACCTGGGCCTCGGTGAGCGCGGCGCTCCCCTGCCGCGATCCGAGCTCCAGCCGGGCCGCGAGCGCCCGCGCGTCCTCCTCCGCCGCCGCCTTGGCGTCATGGAACAGCAGCAGCAGCCCACCCTGCAGCAGCAGCGCGACCACCAGCAGCAGCACCAGGCCCAGCGGGGAACGTCGCTTCTGGGGCTCGTCGGGCTTCAACAGGACCTCCGTCGGCCGGCATCATAGCGGACGCCGGGCCCCGTCGTGGTCGCTCGCGCGAAGTCTCCGCCGCCTACCCCCTCGCCTTGCCCGGGTTCCGCAGCCTGGCCACCCGCGCGCCTTCGCCGCCGAGGGCGCGCGGGGCGACCACGTGCTCGACCACGAGGGGATGCTCGTCCAGGAGCCGCAGCACCTCGCCGGCGAGCACCCCGGAGCCTTTGCCGTGCACAACCAGCACTATCTCGGTACGCGCGCGCGCCTCGGCGTCGAGGAACGCGCGCGTACGAGCGAGCGCTCGCGTGCGGTCGTCGCCGTGCAGATCGAGGACGTTCTGCGGCTCCACCTCGCCGCGCTGCACCTTGCGGGCAAATCGCGCGTCGGCCGCCTTCTGCGCCGCCGACGGGAGCGGCTTGTTCCGCTGCACGTCCTCCGGCCGCATGTCGCCGACGGCCTGCAGGAAGAGCGCTCGATCGGACACGTCCCGGCGCCCGCCCCGCCCCGTCCCCGACGTCGAGCGCGGCGCGTCGGTCTTGTCGTACTTCGCCAGGATCGCGTCGCTGCCCGAGCGCACGCGCTCGACGGCGCGGTGAAAGAGCGCCTCGTCGCTGAGGTCCTCGTCCCCGAGGTCGCCCTCGTCGTCAACTCCGATGGACGCCGGCTTGGCGGCCGCCTCCTCGGCGCGGCGCCGCTCCTCTTCCGCCAACACCCGAGCGCGCCGAGCGTCGCGCTCCTTGTCCGGGAGCTCGGCCGCGATCTCCCGCTTCTCGTCCTTCCAGGCCTTGAGCTGATCCTTGAGGCTCTTGGCCACGGGAGCTCTCCGAGGGCGGGTCAGTCGCCGGCTGCGTCGCCCTTCAGCGACCTCTTCTCTTCATCGTACTCGCGAACCGCGCGCTCGACCTGCAGCGTCGCCATCTGCTTCTTGCGCCACGCGATCTCGAGGTCGCCGACGTCCTCCATGATCTCGAGCGAGGCCGCGACCTCGTCCGCGCGCGCGAGCACCACCCCACGGAGCGCGGAGAGCTCCGCTCGCGCCGCGCCCGCGAGCCCATCGAGGCGGCCGGCTGCGTCGTCGAGCTCGACCGCCACCTCGTGAAGCCGCTCGCGCACGAGGCCCTCCCGGCGCGCACGCGCGTGCCGGACCTCGGCGAGCACGTCCGTCAGGCGCTTTCGCAGGCGAGCGACGTCGCGCGCCAAGGCGAGCGCGCTCTCGGCAGGCCCCGCGATCCGCGGCGACGGCAGCGCGGCGGATCCTGCCCCGCCCTCGAGCGGGGAGAGCAGCGCGTCGGCCCCCTCGAGCTGCAGGAGCGCGTCGTCGAGGGCGCCGCCGAGGTGTCCGTCGTCGAGGGCCGCGCGCACGGACGCGATCTGCGCCCGCCCGTCGGCGATGTGATCGGCCATGACGACGAGCGCGTCGTCGAGCTCGAGCAGCCGGCGGGTGTCGTCGGGATCGACGAGGCCGCCGAGCGACGGGTCCGCGCGCATGCGATCGACGATGCTGCCCTGCGCGGTCTCCGGGCTCAGGTAGCGCGCGCGCACGTCACGCCCGATGGCCGTCAGCTCGCGGAAGGTGGCGCGCGCGGTCTCCTCGTCGTCATCGAGCAACACGAGGCTCGCGCGAAGGCGGTGCACGTCGAGCTGCTGGTTCACGTTCGGCCGGTAGCCCTCGAGCGCGGCCAGATAGAGCCGGGCGGCGCCGAGATCGCCCACGTGCGCCGCCACGACGGCGCCCTCGAGCAGCGCCTGATCGCGGCCGATGCCTCCCGCCGGCACCGCGCGGTAGAGGTCGAGCGCCTCCGCGGGTGCGTTGCGTTGTCGAGCGAGCCGCGCGAGCTGCAGCGCGGCGAGCACCCGCGCGTCGTCCTCCTCCTGGCTGCGGCGCGCCTCGGGCTCGAGGGCGAGGACCTGCGCGAACAGCCGCTCGGCGTCTGCGAGCCGCCCCTCGGCCACGCGCAGGACCGCCAGCAGGTAGGCCGAGCGCACGACATGGCTCGCGCTCGCCGCGCGCACCCGCACGAGCCGCTCCTCCGCGTCCGCGAGCTGGCCGTGCAGGATGGCCGCCTTAGCCGCCCGATAGCCGAGCTCTCCCGCGCGCCCGACGGCGCCGCACTCATCGGCCCAGGACGCGTGAGCGCGCCGCGGGCCCGACAGCTCCGCCAGCCGGTAGCGGAGGATCATGCCGTCCTCGCAGGCCTTGCTCGAGAGCGCGTCCCAGGACACGAGCGAGAGCAGCGCGAGCGCCTCCTGCCGCAGCTCGCGCCGCGCCTTCGGATCGTCGGGCGCGGCCGCGATCATGCGCTCGGCGAGCAGCGTCAGGGCCTCGCCGCAGTGGAGCTGCCCCTGCAGAAAGCAGCGCGCCGCCGCTTGGCGCGCGAGCCGGAGCGCCGCTTCGCCCTCGCCCGCGTCGGCCGCCTCGAGGGCCGAGAGCAGCGCCGGCAGCGCCGGCGGGTTGCCCGGCTCCACCGCGCGCAGCTGCCAGTAGCTGACGCGATCGAGGATGGCCTCGACCTCCGCCAGGATCTCCGCGGGATCGCAGCGCGCACACGCCTGCCCGTCGTGCCCGTTCGCCGGACGCACGGGCAACGCCGCGATCGCGACGCAGAGCCAGCAGAACAGGATGTGAGAGCGCATGGAGGCCCCAGCTAACCAAGAAGCGCACCACAGCGCCAGTCCACCGCCGTTCGCGCACGTCCGGGGGCAGGTGGGCGCGCGCGCGCCCTGTAGACGGCGAGAGAGCGCCGCCGGGTTGCCCCGGAGCAGCGCTCTCCCTCAGAAAACCACATGTGTGTGTCGCTCAGACGAGCGCTTCAGAGGTCAATCACGTTCTCCTGAACGGGGGAGATGTCGAGGATCTTGATCCCCCGTTCGCAGTATTCGCTCTGTACAGGCATCGAGTAGTCGCCCTCCAGGGGCTGACGAATGTCCAGCTCGGGACGGTCTCCTTGGCCGTCCTCCTCGTGACGTTCTCGTTCCAGCTCGTCGATGATCCAGGCTTCGAGGCTCATGAGCGCCTCCTTCGTGACGATCCCTGATTCGCTGCTGGGCAGCTTCACATGGGCCAAGAGATGACACCTCCCAGGTGCTCCCTCGATCATGCACGGCGGGGCTTGGCCGGCGCAAATGCCTGGCCTCACACGTGTCTCAATGTGGTTCGAGGTGCGCTAGCTGCACCGGGGCGGGTGACTCACCCTGCAGCCTACGAGAGGTCCCCGTACATCGGCTTCCGATCGAAGTGATGCTCCGCCTCGACGAAGCGGATGGTGCCGGACTTCGAGCGCATCACCAGCGAGTGCGTGAAGGCGCCGCCCTTGAAGTAGCGGACCCCCTTCAGCATGTCGCCGCTCGTCACGCCCGTGCAGGCGAACATGACGTCGCCCTGGGCGAGCTCGAGCTGCGACCACTTCTTGTTGATGTCGTCGATGCCCATCTGATGGCAGCGGGCGATCTCCTCGTCGTTGCGCGGCTTCAGGCGGCCCTGCAACTCCCCGCCGACGCAGCGCAGGGCGGCGGCGGCCAGCACGCCTTCGGGCGCGGCGCCGATGCCCATGAGCACGTCGATGCCGGTGTCCTCGATGCAGGTGGCAATGGCGGCCGCGACGTCACCGTCGGAGATGAGCTTCACGCGCGCGCCGGCCTTGCGCACCTCGGCGATGAGCTCCACGTGGCGCGGGCGGTCGAGGATGATGACGGTGAGATCCTCGACGTACACGCCCTTGGCGTCGGCGACGTTCTTGAGGTTCTGCGTCGGCGTGTTGTCGAGGTCGACGACGCCCTTGGCCGCGGGGCCCACCGCGATCTTGTCCATATAGGTGTCGGGCGCGTGCAGCAGCTTGCCCTTCTCGCCCATGGCGACGACGGCGAGCGCGTTGGGCTTGCCGTAGGCGCACAGGTTCGTGCCCTCGAGCGGGTCGACGGCGATGTCGACCTCGGGATCACCCTCGTCGCCGCCGCCTACCTGCTCGCCGATGAAGAGCATGGGCGCCTCGTCGCGCTCGCCCTCGCC
>CAYLZW010000425.1:0-1030 GCA_964388085.1 uncultured Myxococcales bacterium
GCATGCCATACTTCGCGGGGTCACCAGAAACGCGGGCTATTTCGCCTACGCGCTCGAATTATCGTATCACCAATCAGTACGGCTATATCCGCAGCAGCATCATCCGGCCGTCGGAAATATGCTTTCTGGCCGAAAACTCACACACGACCCTGAGTAACTCGACGACGTCGCTGTCCTTTGGCGAGACGGATATATCACCGACCAGCAATGTCAAGATCGGCGTCAATTGCCGCCACAATAAGGGCACGAATATCCTCTATATGGACGGCCATGTCGGCTGGATGACGCCCGCCCAGATGCTGGCGGACAGGAATAAGCTGATTGTTGATGTGCTGAAGTAGGACGGCGCGCGCTCGTGGCTGTAGATCAAATTGTGTTCTGTCGGTACGTTCTGAAGACCATAGCGGCCCGGTATCTGTCGATTCGCTCGACAAACACCGGGCCGTTTTAGTTTTTGCGGGCACCGTGCCCGCGAAGGAGCGCGCGTGCTCGCATGGCTATTTGGGGCTCAGTGGTTGAGCCGCAGACCGCAGTTCTGGCAGGCCTTTTGGGGCGGGAAGCTCCAGGCGCTGTCCGGCGTGTAGCTGGTGCGGGTTACCGTTTGGACAAAAAAGAGCTCGCCGCAGCGCGGACAGCGCCTGCCGTGTAGGATCTTCTGCACGACCATGCCGGCCACAAAGAGCAGTAGCGGCACGGCCAGGGCGTGCCAATGGCCGCTGCGGCGGATGTGGGCCATGCACAGCACCAGAATGGGAAAGTAGCCAAAAAGGATGCCCAGAAAAAGCCGGCGGAGCGCCCGTATCCGGGCTAGACCACGGCGAACCTCTGCTTTGTCGGGAGAGTCAGTCATATGAGGGCCTCCAGTTTGATCCACGGTATTATACAGTTTATGGTCGTTGCGGTCCAGTGTCGGTAGTCGGTCACTCATTGATACCAGGCTTTCCTGAGCCTTTTCTTTTCAGCGCTCAAATGCCGCCGGGACGGCGGCGCTCCCAGGGAGTTCCCAGCGTCCGCCAAGCAGTTCCCAGCG
>CAYLZW010000425.1:1130-4475 GCA_964388085.1 uncultured Myxococcales bacterium
TCCGCCAAGCAGTCCCCAGCGTCCGCCAAGCAGTCCCCAGCGTCCGCCAAGCAGTCCCCAGCGTCCGCCAAGCAGTTCCCAGCATCCAAGGCGTCATTCCCCACAGTCCCGAAAGTCCCCACAGTCCAATCCATGGGAACATGCCTCATGAGTCGTGAGTCCTCGCCACCGCGCCGCTGCCAACCGGTCCCCACGGTCCCGGGCGTCCTCACGGTCCCGGCCAGTATCAATGGCTGGCCGATTACAGCGTAGGTATAAACTGCGTCTGGGCGGCTGGTCATGGGCCGTGGGCACTTTATATTAGGCGTTTTGTGTTTATGCCTGTACACGTTGTTGCGAACTGCCATGTGACTGAAATCAGATAAGGAGAACCCATGCTGGAAAAACTACCGAAGGCCCCCTGGATGAAAGAGCGCAAAGGCCCCGTCGTGCTGGTGATCATGGACGGCGTGGGTTTTGGCAAATTCAGCGAGGGCGATGCGGTGGCGTCGGCCTACAAGCCCACGCTGGACTGGTTTCTGGCCAATTGCCCCAACACGCGTCTGAAGGCCCATGGCCAGGCGGTGGGGCTGCCGAGTGACGCGGATATGGGCAACTCCGAAGTCGGGCATAACGCCATTGGTTCCGGTCGGGTTTTCGACCAGGGCGCCAAGCTGGTCAGCGCGTCGCTTGACAGCGGCCAGATGTTTGTTGGCCAGGCGTGGCAGGACGTCGCCGGCAACGCGGCGGCGAAGAAGAGCGCGCTGCATTTTATCGGCCTGTTTTCCGACGGCAACGTCCATTCCCACATCGACCACCTCAAGGCCATGATTGGCCAGGCGGTCAAGGACGGCGTGTGGCGATAGCCCGGCCCGGGTCGCTCCCGAATGAACGCGACTCGACCGGCCGGGTGCTGCCAGAGACCGGGAGTTGGCGTCCAGCGATTCTTCCGCTGCACGCGACCGTCGCGCACCTTGGTGGCGGACCTTCGATTCAGTTGGGGCACGTTTTGCTCCTGCGAGGCGGGGAACCCTGCATCTCCACGATCCGAAGGCACTGCGAGAGCGCCGGCCCTGCCCTCGCCTTGAGCCCCCAGCTCCGCGCCGTGCTCACGGTACGTCGAGCTCGACGACGGGCACGCTCCGCCTCGAGGCCGAGCGAGACCAGCGCGACTGAGATCGACTGGACGACCGAAGACTACCGCATCCGAGTTGACGCGCAGCTGGCACGGCTTCCGAGATGCGCCGCTTCCGCTGTAGGGTGTGTCGTGGCCATCGCATCGAACGACGAAGCCCTTGCTCGACACTTGCCTGATGTCGCCGTCTTGGTTGTGCTCGTGGTCCAGCTACCGATCGCATTGACGCTGGGTCTGCGTGGGACGGTCGAGCCGTGGTTCCTCGTGCCGGGACTCTGGGCCGCGATGCCCGTCGATGCCTTGCTCGGCGTACTCTACGCCGTGAACCTCGTGAAGGCGGTGCGACGTCGGCTCTCGCCCGTTGAACGAAGGCTACAGACGGCCGGGCTGACCCTTTGCGTGGTCGACGTCCTCGCGATTTCGTGGGTCTTTCGAGATAGTCACTGGTAGTGCACCGAAGGTCAGGCTGCCCTACTCGCTGCTCAGCTGCGCCCTACGCGGAACGCGTTCGTTCCAATCCCGCCGCGATCCCCTGGCGCATCATTTGACCGTAACCATCGTCATCGAGCGCATCGGTACAGACGCTCGCGAGCGCATACTGTTCTCGCGCTTCAGGCATGCGGCCGAGGTCCTCAAACGCTTTGCCCAGGTTGAGATGCAGCGACGGGAGAAGGCCGCGCGTCCTCGTATCCGCCACGAGCGAGGCCTCCGTCAGCGCGACCTCGTTCCAGTGGAGGGCCAGCTCGAGCGATGGCTGATGTCGAGCGAGGTAGTGCGCCGCGATGCTGGCTTCGAAGTGGTCGCTTCGCATCCTCCACGCGCGTTCGAACAGCGCACGTGCTTCATCGGCGCCCTGACCCTCCGCCAACATGCCCTCAGCGCAGAGCCGAACTACCGGATTGTCGGCGTCAATGGTCACGCTCATGTTCGGCACAGTACTTCGCCCGTTGACGTGTTCGCTACGCCACGACTCGGCAGGAGGTGGCAACCAACGTACGCGGCCATGCGTCGGGGCGCCGAAGCAGAAGCAGGCGTCGCTCAGCTGGCGTCGAGGGCTCTAAGGAGCGCGTCGAGCTGCGCGAACATCTCCTCGCTCATGCCGCTCGTGCTGCCCGATGCGATCGCCTCGTCGAGCGCGGCCTTCGATGGATACAAGTCGTGCACGACGACGAGCGTCTTGCCGTCCTTCTCCTCGAACGTGACCGTCGTGACCTGTCCGTTGTCGCCTGCTTCTTCGTTGGTCCACTTCAGCCGCGAGTAGGGCGTGACCTCGAGGTAGCGGCCGTAGAAGGCCATCGGTTGCGGCGCTTCGGGGTGGGAGAAGACAAAGCGGTACTTGCCCCCTGCCCGCGCGTCGACGTCGCAGGAGATGAACGAGACGCCGTACGACTCCGGCATCCACCAGCGCCGCAGGAGCTCGGGCCTGGTCCACGCGTCGAACACGACGTGCGCGGGTCCGATGATGGTGCGCCTGACGACGAGCTCGCGATCCGAGGTCCGCTCGGTCGTCGTCTGGTTCTGCTGCTCAGTTGCGCCTCTTGCGTTCATGACGTTGCTCCTTCTCGACTTGTTCATTGACGACGTTCTGCAACTCATCGAAGCGCGCGGTCCACAGCGCGCGCGTCTTCTCGATCCAAGCGGACTCGAGCTCGAGACGGCGCCGGCCGAGCTTGCAGGTGCGCACGCGCCCAACCTTCTCCGTGGCGACGAGGCCGGCGTGCTCCAAGACGGAGACGTGCTTCCTCATGCCCGTCAGCGTCATGTCGAACTTCGCCGCGAGGTCGGTGACCGAGGTGTCGGCACGCCCGAGCTGCTCGAGGATTCCTCGCCGGGTCGCGTTGGACAGCGCCGAGAACGAGGCATCAAGGCGCGCGTTCGGAAACTGAACCATGTGGCTCAGTGTAGGGGACGCTGGGGCAGGAGGCAAGGCCCGCGCTGTCGCGAAGTCGCGGTGGTTTTGAGCAGCCTCCGCCGAGCCAGCGGCGGCCGGCCAAGGTAGGCTGGCGCCGTGCTTCCTGACGCCCAATCCTTCCGCAGCATCGGCTTCTTCCTGAGGCGAGCCGCGGTACGCGCTGAGTACATGGACGCGTCGTTGGTGCCCGAGCGGGTCGTGAGCCTTTCCGATTGCATCGCTGCCTCCGCACCCTCTGTCTGGGCAGTGGAGTGGGCGGCGATGTACCGCCTCTGCCACTATGGCGCCCGCGGAGCGCTCGCCAACTCTCGCCTGAGCG
>CAYLZW010000426.1:0-4470 GCA_964388085.1 uncultured Myxococcales bacterium
GAGCACGGGCTGGTTGCCGCCGCGGTGCCCGAAGCGCGTCTTGTACGTCGTGCCGCCGAGGGCCTGCGAGAGGACCTGATGGCCCATGCAGATGCCGAACACGGGCACCTTGCCGAGCAGCGCCTTCACGGTCGCCGTCGTCGTCGTCGCGGTCGCGGGATCGCCGGGGCCGTTCGTCAGGAAGACGCCGTCCGGCCGATACGCGAGAATGTCTGCCGCGCTCGTCGACGCCGGCACGATGGTCACCTTGCAGCCGTAGTGCACGAGCAGGCGCGCCATCATGCGCTTCATGCCGAGATCGATGGTGACGACGTGGTGACGGGGCGGCGAGAGGGGCGCGAGAGGGGTGCCGTCGTCTTCCGTGAGGCCTTCGGTGTGCTCGTAGGGCGCCTTGCAGGTGACGTCCTCGATGAGCGCGCAGCCGGCCATGGAGGGCAGCGCGCGGGCGCGTTCGTGAAGCTGCACGGGATCAGCGTCGGGCAGCGACGAGAGGATGCCCATCATGGCGCCCTGATCGCGGATGTGGCGCACGAGCGCGCGCGTGTCGATGCCGTGGATGCCGGGGATCTTCGCTTCCTTCAGCCACTCGTCGAGGGAGAGCTCGGAGCGCCAGTTGCTGACGATGGGCGACAGGCTGCGCACGACGAGGCCGCTCACCTGGATGCCGTCGGACTCGGCGTCCTCGCGCGTGACGCCGTAGTTGCCAATCTCAGGGTAGGTCAGGGTGACGATCTGACGACGATAGGAAGGGTCGGTCAGCAGCTCGGGATAGCCCGTCATCGAGGTGTTGAAGACGACCTCACCGGACGTCTCCCCGCGGTGACCGAAGGCGCGGCCGCGGAAGGCCGTCCCGTCGGCGAGCACCAACCACGCGGTCTCTGCTCCCTCGATGTCACCGGTGCTCATGATCGATCACCCTGCTGCACATAGCGCACGTCGCCCTGAAGGAGCGTCAGCCGAACGCTGCCGCGCGTGGGCCGGTGTAACCAGGGAGTGTTCCGCGCGCCATCCCCAAGGATCGCGTCAGCGACGTCGAGCGGACGGCCGGGATCGAGCACCACCACGTCCGCCCGGGCGCCCTTCGTGAGCTTTCCGGCGTCTACGAGGCCGAGCAGTTGCGCGGGCAGCAGCGAGGTGGCGCGCGCGAGCGCCAGCGGAGGCAGCCCGTCGAGGCCGACCAGCAGCGGGAGGGCCAGCGGCAGGCCGACGGCGCCCGGCACCGAGGAGGCGAATTCGAGCTGCTTGCCCTCGGGCCCGACGGGCGCGTGCCCGGACGCGATCGCGAGCACACCGTCACGGACGGCGTCGAGCAGCGCCGTCCGGTCGTCGGACGTCCGCAGGGGAGGGGTGAGATGCAGCGCCGTGTCGTAGCGCCGCTCGAGGTGAGCGCTCTCGTCGAGCAACAAGTGGTACGGCTGCACCTCGGCGCTGACGGGCAACCCCTCGTCGAGCGCTCGGCGCAGCATGCCTACGGCGCGCGCCGACGACAGCGCCCCGAGGTGCGTGCGAGCGCCCGTGAGCCGACAGATCTCGAGGTTGCGCGCGACGAAGCTCGTCTCGGCCGCCTCCGGCACTCCCGCCAAGCCGAGCCTCGTCGCCACGGCGCCCTCCGCCGCCACTCCACGTCCGCTCAGCTGTGGGCAGCTCGCGTTCGCGATCACGGGCCGCGCGAAGCCGCGCGCGTACTCCATCGCTCGCCGGAGCAGCTCGGCGTCGGCGATCGCGGCGGGAGCGTCCGTGAAGGCCACGGCGCCGGCCTTCGTCATCTCACCGATCTCCGCGAGGTCCTTGCCTTCGCGCCGGGCGCTCAAGCAGCCGGCGACGAGCATGCGGGCGCCACCGGCGACGGCAGCGGCGGCGGCCAGGCGCTCACTGACGTCGTCGGCGCCGTCGGTGGGCGGCCTCGTCGACGGCATCGCGAGCACGGTCGTGAACCCGCCTCGCACGGCGCCGCGCAAGGTGGCGCTGAGGGTCTCCTCCTCCTCGCGTCCGGGCGCGCGCACGTAGGTGCAGAGATCGATCGCGCCGGGCATCACCCAGCAACCCGCGACGTCGATGACGTCCGCGCCGGCGGGGAAGCTGCCACCGGGTGCCTGCACGGCGTCGACGCTGCCGCCAACGACGATGACGTCCGCGATCGCGTCGTGCGACGTCGCCGGGCACAGGACGCGACCGCCCTTCAACACCCGCGCGCGCGTCTCGTGAGACGACGTCATGGCGCCGCCCCCTCGAACGAGCGGTGCCCGACCGCGAGCAGGTAGAGGGAGGCCATGCGCACGGCGAGCCCGTTGCCCGCCTGCTCGAGGATGACGCTCCTGCCGCTGTCGGCCACCTCGGGCGCGATCTCGACGCCGCGGTTCATCGGCCCCGGGTGCATGACGAGCGCGTCCGGCTTCATGCGGGTGGCGCGCTCTTTCGTGAGGCCGAAGCAGCGCGCGTACTCGCGGTCCGACGGCAGGCGAGGGCCCTTCATGCGCTCCTTCTGGATGCGCAGCATCATCACCGCGTCCGCGCCCTCGAGCGCCTCGTCGACGTCATTCGTCACCTGCACGCCGTACTGCTCGAGCCCCGGCGGCAGCATGGTCGCGGGCCCCGCCACGCGCACCTCGGCGCCGAGCAGCGGCAGCGACAGCAGGTTCGAGCGTGCCACGCGGCTGTGCGCGATGTCGCCGACGATGGCCACGCGTTTGCCCTCGAGGCCCTCCGCCGCCGTGCGGCCGAAGCGCTCGAGCAGGGTGAAGGCGTCGAGCAGCGCCTGCGTCGGGTGCTCATGCTCGCCGTCGCCGGCGTTCAACACCGCCGCGTCCATCACCGTCGTCAGCATACGGGGAGCGCCCGCGGCCGCGTGCCGGACGACGACGAGGTCGGGGCCGTAGGCGTTCATGACGCGCGCGGTGTCGAGCAGCGTCTCGCCCTTGACGACCGACGACGACGAGCCCGTGAAGTTCACCACGTCGGCGGACAGGCGCTTGGCGGCGAGCTCGAAGCTGAGGCGCGTGCGCGTGGATGCCTCGAAGAACAGGTTCACGACGGTGAGGCCGCGCAGGGCGGGCACCTTCTTCACCGTGCGCTCGTTGACCTCCTTGAAGCGGCGAGCGGTCTCGAGGAGCAGCACCACATCGTCACGCGAGAGCCCGTCGACGCCGAGCAGGTGCGGCACGCTGAGGATGCCCGCGGGTGGCGTTCCGGGAGCGATGGTCTGCGTGGTCACGACGGCGCGTCCGTGCGCCGATCCTGCGGCAGCTCCATGACCACCTCGTCCAGGGCCGCGCCCTCCTCGACCAGCAGCACGCGGACGTGGTCGGCGAGCTCCGTCTCGAGCGCGCGGCCCGTGAAGTCGGCGCCGATGGGCAGCTCGCGCAGGCCGCGATCGACCAGCACCGCGAGCCGCACGCAGCCGGGCCGCCCGAGGTCCAGCAGCGCGTCGAGGGCCGCGCGCACCGTGCGTCCGGTGAACAGCACGTCGTCGACCAGCACCACGTAGCGACGGTGCACGTCGAAGGGGATGTCGCTTCCGCGCAAGAGCGGCACGGGATTCGGCCCCAGCATGACGTCGTCGCGGTAGAGCGTGATGTCGAGGACGCCGACCGGCGGGCGCTCCCCCGTCAGCCGCTCGAGCGCGTCGGCGAGCCGGGCCGCGAGGTGTGCGCCGCCGGTGCGCACGCCCACGAGGCAGAGCGAGCCGGGCTCGAAGGCCAGCGGGCCTCTCTCGTCGCGGACGACGCGGTCCTGGATCTCATGCGCGAGGCGCGCCACCACGCGCGCGATGTCCTCGCCGTCGAGGACGCGCTGGCGGCGAAAGGGGCCGGCCTCAGTAGCTGGTCTTCCACTCGACATTCTGCTTCACGTGGTGCGTCGACTTGTAAGGCGCGATGTCGATGAAGTCCGAGAGCAGGAACCAGGGCGTCGTGAGCTCGAAGACGGCCTCGCCCGTGCAGGTGCAGCCCTTCTTCGGGTCACAGAGGTTCGAGGCGGTGAACTGCCACTGGTCGTCGCGCAGGGGGATGCCGAGCGCGCGGTAGCGCTTGCTCCACTCCCGCTGCCAGTCGAGCGAGCGATCGGACGACTTGTACATCTGCGCGTTCATGAACGTCAGGCACACCGGGCGCATCGCGCCCTTGAGCTCGTACGCCGTCAGGGCCGGCGTCAGCAGCACCCACGCGACATAGAGGACGATGCCGCCGAGCAGACCCAGCGACAGGCTGATCTTGCGTCCGTGCGCGCGCTCGCGGCGAACCGCTGCCGGGTGTTGCGTGGCCCTCTTGTCCTGCATCGGCGCTCCCCAAGATTGGCTGCAGCTTTACGGTCCCGTCGACGAGCGGTCAACGCGAGCGCTCGCCTCCTGCGCTTTCTGTGCGAGCGCGGTTGACAGCGTCGCCGTCAATTGATGTGCTCCCCCGCGACGGAGCGTGGCGCAGTTTGGTAGCGCACTTGACTGGGGGTCAAGGGGTCGCAGGTTCAAATCCTGTC
>CAYLZW010000427.1:0-4457 GCA_964388085.1 uncultured Myxococcales bacterium
GAGAGATCCTCGAGGAGCACCGCGCGGACGCCTTCGTCGAGAAGCCCTTCGACATCCACTACGTGCGCAAGCTCGCGTCCGAGCTCGTCGGCCGGCCGCTCGCGCGACGCCTCCCGGACGGTGAGCGCAAAGAGGCCATCGCCGAGCTGCGCAAAAAGGTGCTCGAGCACCAGGCGAGCCACGACTGGCGCGGCGCCCTCGACGAGGTGCAGCGCTGGCTCGAGCTCGACGCCTTCGATCCGCTCGCCTGGCTCGAGAAGGGCAACCTGCTCTCGCAGCAGAGGGACCACGAGGGCGCCATGCGCGCTTACGAGGCCGCGACGGTGTACGACTCGCGCTGCTTCCCGGCGCTGGCGAACCTGGCCCTCGTCTACGACCGGCTCGGCTTCGCGCGCAAGGCCGGCGAGGCCTGGCAGAAGGCCCTCAGCCACGCGCCGGACGAAGGGGCGAAGCAACGCATCCGCGAGCGGCTGAGCGATCGCTTCTAAACGCCGACGGACCTCACAGCACGACGTCGACCAGCTCCTCGAGAGAGCGCACCACGAGGTCGGCGCCGAAGCGGGTCGCGCGCGCGTGCTGCTCGTCGCTGTAGGCCACCACCACGGCCTTGGCGCCGGCGCTCTTGGCGGCGTGCACGTCGCGGGCGGTGTCCCCCACCATGACGACGTCGACGGCGGTCACTGCGAGACTTTGGCAAGCGTATTGGATGACGTCCGGCGCGGGCTTCGGGCGCATGCCCGGGTCGGTGCCCTGCACGTGCTGAAAGCTCGGCAGGAGGCCGGCCGCCTCGAGCTGGACGCGCGCTCTGTCCGAGGGCTTCGTCGTCGCCACCGCCATGGGCAGCGCGTACCGCTCGCTGAGCGAGAGCAGCCCCTCGCGCACGCCCGGCAGCGGCGGCGGGTGCCGATCGGGGTGCGCGTCGTGCGCCTCGATGTAGCTCGCGACGAAGCGCGCCTGCCGCTCGCGATCATGGTCGCCGACGAAGAGCGCGTAGAGCTCCTCGAGGGGCGCGCCGAGGTGCTGCTCGATCTGCTGCTCGCTCACGCTCACGCCCACGAGCGCGAAGCTGGCGGACGCCGCGTGGCAGATCGCCCGCGAAGAGTCGAGCAACGTGCCGTCGAGGTCGAAGAGGAGCGCGCGGAGCTTTTGCAAAGCGAACCTCCGCTCCCGAGGGGAGCGCAGCAAGGCGACCTGGTGTGCGGAGCTCAGCCGCGACGACGACGTCGCAGGCCGAGCCCGACGAAGAGCGCCGCGAGCGCGAACGCCCCGTACGGCGGCGAGTCGTCGTCTAGCGGCTGCGCGGCGCACATGCAGCCGAAGCCCGCCGCGCAGGAGCCGGCGCGGTCGAGCACGCGCACCTCGTCGATGGCGGCCTCGACGCGCCCGTCCCCTTCGGCCTCGATGAGCAGCCACACCGACGGCGGCACCTCCTCGTAGACCTCGCTGAGCACGACGCGGCCGAGCACCCAGCCGTGATACGGCTCCTCGTAGACCTTCGCCTCGGTGAAGCCGTCGCCGCTTCCGGAGACGGAGACCTTCAGGCGTCCGGCGCCGGGCGCGCCGTCGAGCCAGTACATGAAGCGGATCTCCGGATCGAGCGCGCCCGCGAGGGAGATCTCGGGCGAGAACAGCGAGGTGATGCCGTCGAGCTCCTCGCCTTCGGCGCCGGTGACGAACGCGCCGCCGCTGCCGGGGCTCGAGTCGTCCTCCGGCGTGCGCGGCGTCATGGTGCAGTTCAGCGTCACCTCGTCGCGGACGAAGCCGCCGCGCTCGTTGTCGTCGAGGCCGTCCAGGTTCGGCTCGAAGCCGTCATCGCCCTCATCGAAGGTGGCGGCGAAGATCTCCCGGTAGCCGGGGAAGACGCGGAACTCGCTCGAGACGCTCGGCGCGTTGTCGCTCTCGACGGTGACGGTCGCGATGACCGAGTAGCCGCAGGTGTAGTCCTCGTAGAGCTCGAGCGGGATGACCACCTCGGTGTCGCCGCTGACGTCGCCGATCTCGTAGTCGTTGAACTTCAGGTAGGTGCCCTCGGCGCCGTTGCCGTCGAGCTGCAGGCGCGCCACGGCGTTCTCGACCACGCCGTTCGAGGCCGAGAGCGGGAACTTGAGGTCGAAGGTCTCGCCCGGCTCCAGCACGCCGTCGTCATCGTCGATGCTGCCCTGTCCGAGCGACATCTCGATGTGCTCGCAGCTCTCCGTCACGCTCGTGCAGAGGGTGAGCGCCTTGTTCGTGCGGTCGCGCCACCAGGCTTCCCACGTCGCCATCATGGTCTCGAGCTCGGCGACGTAGCTGCTCGCCTCCGCCGCGCTCTGGCCCGGCGCGGTGACCAGCACGACGGCCTGGCGGAAGGACTTCTGCGTGTGGTCGGGATCGGGACAGCGGTTGCCCTCCACGTCGACGATGTCCTGAATGTCCAGCTCCACCTTTTCGCCGGTGGACTTCAGCGTGATGCCCCACTCGGAGCGAAGAAACTCGACGCTCGGGATCTGCAAGGCCGCGTCGGCGGGGATGGAGACGTTGCCGATGAATTGGTTCGGCACGAAGCGCGCGTCGTCGATGAAGAAGAAGGGCTCGGCGGCCGCGACGGGCAGCGCGCCCATGGCGTAGAGATCCAACGTCGAGAAGCGGCGCATGTCGTCGACGAGCACGAACTGATCGTCGCCGTCGGTCTCCCAGTCCCAGCCGTCGTGGATGCTCGCGTCCGTGTCGACCCAGGCCGCCCAGTGGCTCTCGTCGCGGCCGAGCAGCTTCTTCGAGGTCGCGCCGTTGCGCGGGTCCTTGAAGCGCAGGCCGGCGCCCCAGCGATGCGCGATCTCTTGCCCCATGACGGCGTAGACGTTGGCGTCGAAGGACTCGAGCGGGTGCACCACACCGTCCATGTTGCGGTCCCAATCGCGCCAGTAGTCGATGCTGTTCATGAACACGAAGCCCTGCAGCTGCTCGCCGAGCTGATCGAACACGCAGCCGAAGGTGGCGCCGCGCTCGGGATCACACTCGCCGAGGCCGGTGACGTCCTGTCGCAGCGGCAGGTAGTAACCGGCCGCGCCCGGGTCCTTGAACGTCGTCATGACGGTGATGAAGTCGATCTCACGGCCGAGGCGCCCCCACACCTGGCCGATGACCGTCTCGAGGCCGTTGCCGTTGTGGTTGAACATGCGGCCGTTCTCCGTCAGCGGGACGAGCTGCTCCGTGCCCTCGATGACGAGGACGTTGCCGCTGATGACGGTGGCCGCGAACGGGAGCAGCGACGGATCCGCGGGCTCGGGCAGCGCCACCGCGTTCGCCGTCACGGCCTCGGGCGCGTCGCGCTCGAGCAGGTCGAGCGTCTCGCTCGGCAGATCGCCGCGCACCATCATCTCGACGTAGCCGCGATCGACGCCGACGTCTTCGAACCCGGGCGCGCGCAAGAGGACGCGTGGGTCCGCTTGGTCGCGCACGAAGTACGGGTTCGGCGGCAGCGGCGCGAAGGACATGCCCTCCGGCGGCGGCGGGTACTCGGGGGTCGCGTGCTGCGCGCGGGCGGCGAACGACACGGCGAGGGCGGCGGCGAGGGCGAGCGGGGGGACGAGCCGCGTGGAGACCTTCATGGCCGAGGAGTACGGGGCCGAGCCCGGTTCAGCGAGGGGGACCGGCATCGGTTGTTTGACCGATGCGACATGTAAGACCGCATCGCACCTGACGACGCCGCGCTACAAGAAGCGCTCGTGCAGGCAGCGCACGGCCCGCTCGACGTCGGCGGGCGCCACCAGCGCCGTCGCGCGGAAGCTCGACGTCGACAGGCCGTACACGCTGAGGCCGGCCTCCGAGAGCGCGCGCAGCATGTCGCGGACGACGCCGGCGCCGTCGAGCAGCCCCTCGCCGACGAGGGACACGGCGCCTTTGTCCTCGCCTCGGGTGACCCCCGCCGGCAGGGACTCGAAGCAGCGCTCGTGTCCGTGCGCGTCGTCGGGATTGACGAGGCAGAAGAGCCCACCGGCGTCTCCCTCCCGCGTCTGGCCGAAGACCTGCCCCGGGCGGATGTCGTGCGCCTCGAGGTGATCGAAGAGCGCCGCCGCGCAGCCGAGGTCGCGCGCGCAGAGCGAGTAGAAGCGTGCCTTGTGCGCGACGCCGCGGACACCGCCGGGAGCCGGTGGCGCGTCCTTGCGCACGACGCTGCCGCTGCCGGCGTCGCCCGTCTTCTTCGCGTAGATGGCGATGCCGCGGGCCTTCGCGAACTGGACGGCCTGCGCGTTCAGCACCTTCGCGCCCGCTTGCGCGAGCTCTTGCATCTCCTCGTACCCGAGCGCCGCGAGCTTGCGCGCGTCCGGCACCACGCGAGGGTCGGCCGTGAACACGCCGTCGACGTCGGAGTAGATCTCGCACGCCTCGGCGTCGAGGGCGGCCGCCAGCGCGATCGCCGTCGTGTCCGAGCCGCCGCGGCCGAGCGTCGTGATCTCCTTCCGGTAGCTGACGCCCTG
>CAYLZW010000428.1:0-4401 GCA_964388085.1 uncultured Myxococcales bacterium
TCTCGTCGAGAAAGAGCGTCCCGCCCTCGGCCGCCTCCACGAGCCCCGGCGTGTCCTTGTGCGCGTCGGTGAAGGCGCCGCGCTTGTAGCCGAACAGCTCGCTCTCGAGCAGCGTGTCGGCGAGCGCGCCGCAGTTCACGGTGATGAACGGCCCGTCCTTGCGCTTGCTCAGCTCGTGGATGCGCTCGGCGACGAGCTCCTTGCCCGTGCCCGACTCGCCATAGACGACGACGGAGGCGTCCGTCTGGGCGGTCATGGGCAGGCGCCGCAGCAGGTTCTGGATGGCCGGCGTGTTGCCGATGATGCGCGGCCGATCCTCGCCGTGCTGCACGGACGCCTTCAGCTCCTCGAGCTCGCGCGCGAGGGCGACGCGCTCGAGCGCCGAATTGATGCGGTGGACGAAGACCTCGCGCGTGATGGGCTTTTGGATGTAGTCCATGGCGCCGCGCTGCAGGAAGCGGACGGCGTCGTCGACCGTGCCGTGCGCGGTCATGATGATGACGGGCGTCTCGGGCGAGAGCTTGTGCACCTCGTCGAGCACGGTCTCGCCGCCGGCGCCCGGCATGCGCACGTCGGTGACGACCACGTCGATGCCGCCCTCGGAGAAGCGCCGCAGCGCCTCGCTGCCCGTCTCCGCGAACACGACGTCGAAGTCCTGGCCGCGGCAGAACAGCTTCAGCATGTAGATGATCGTGGGATCGTCGTCGGCGATCAGGACCTGCATCACGCGGCCGAGTGTAGTGGTTTTCCGCGCACACGGCAGGTCCGTTCCCCCGCAGGCGTCCCCGGCGCGAGTCGGCTTCCTTCCATTCGTGCTATGCCGGCGGCGATGACCGCGCTGTCCGACGTCCCAGTCTCGAGGGTGCCGCTCGACCGGCGCATGGTGGCGCACGACCTGTGGCCGCGCCGGCTCCTCGAGCGCCGCGAGCACCAGACGCCGACGCTGCCCGAGCGCGTGTTCTGGCCCGAAAACGAGGAGCAGGTCATCGCCGTCGTGCGCGCGGCGCGCGCCGAGGGCCGGCCGCTCGTGCCCTTCGGCGCGGGATCCGGCGTCGTGGCGGGCATCTCGCCGAGCGACGACGCTTGGATCCTCGACACCAAGCGCATGGGACGTCTGCTCGAGGTAGACGCCGCGCGGGGCATCTGCACCGTCGAGGTCGGCATGATCGGCGAGCGGCTCGAGCGCGCCTTGAACGCGCGCGGGCTCTCGCTCGGTCACTTCCCGTCGTCGATCTACTGCTCGACGGTGGGCGGCTGGCTCGCCGCGCGCTCGGCCGGGCAGCTCTCCTCGCGCTACGGCAAGATCGAGGACATCGTCATCGGCGTCGCGGGGGTCGACGGCAGCGGCGCGCGCATCCGCGCCAGCGTCGACGATCCCGCCACCGGGCCGGGCGCGCTGCGGCTGCTCATCGGCAACGAGGGCAGCCTGTGCATCTTCACGAGCTGCACGCTGCGGGTCCACGCGCTGCAGACGCACCGCTGGATGCGCGGCTTCGCCTTCGCCGACCTCGACGACGCCATCCGCGCCTCGCGCGCGCTGCTGGTGGCGGGCGAGGCGCCGAGCGTGCTGCGCATCTACGACCCGCTCGACACGCTCATGGCGGGGGCGTTGCCGCCGAGCGAGGAGCCCGATCGCGTCGCCTCGGGCGGCATCGCGCGCGCCGGGCTCGAGCGCTCGGGGCCCGAGCGCGGTGACGACGAGGATGACGACGCCGAGGAGCCCTCGCTGCTCGAGGCGCTGGCCGATCGCGTGGAGCGCCTGGCGCTGTTCGCGCGCCCGCGCGCGACGCGCCGCCTCGTGGGTGAGCTGCTCGCGCGCCCCTCGGTGGCGAGCTCGCTGATCGATCGCTGGGCCTCGCAGTCGCGCATGGTGCTCGGTGTCGAGGGCGATCCCGCGGAGGTGCAGTGGCGCGCGTCCGAGCTGCGCGCGCGGGTGCTCTCGTGCGGCGGCGTCGACGTCGGCGACGGTCCGGGCAGCCGTTGGCTGCTGCACCGCCACCGTGTCAGCTACCGCATGTCGCGCGCGTTCGCCGCCGGTGGCTGGGTCGACACCATGGAGGTCGCCACCGGCTGGGAGGGCGTCACCCGCCTCTACCGCGAGGTGCGCGAGGCGCTGCGCGACGTCGCCATCGTCATGTGCCACTTCAGCCACGCCTATGTCGACGGCTGCAGCCTGTACTTCACCTTCGCCGGCGGCGGCGTGACGGGCGCCGGACCCCACTCGGCGCGCGGCCGCTACGACCTCGCCTGGGAGCGCGCGCTCACCACGGTGCGGCGGCACGGCGCGGTGCTCAGCCACCACCACGGCGTCGGACGCAGCAAGGCCGGCGCCCTCCAGCGGGACGCCGGCAGCGAGGCGCTCCTCACAGATCTCAAGGCCGCGCTCGACCCGGACGGCATCTTGAACCCGGGCGTGCTCGGCCTCGGGCAACGCGCCCCGGCCTGGAGAGACGGATGAGCGCCGAGCCGAGCGAGACCCCTGGCGTGCAGGCGCGGGCCGTCGGCGCGCGCGCGCGTGCGGACGTGCGCTTCTCGTCGGAGAACAGCCTCGCGGACGCCAGCGCAAGTCTGTCCCTGCCGGTGCTCGCGCGCCTTTGCCGCGAGCGCGGCTACCTGTTCCCGCTCGCGCGGCCGCTGCCGCCGTTCACGCTCGCGGAGGCGTGTACGAGGCTGCCCTTCCTCGTGGACGCCTACGTGTCGTCGCTGGACGCCGTCACCCCGGCCGGAGCGCTGCTCTCGACCGGCCGCGCGCCCCGGGCGGCCACGGGGCCGGACCTCGTCGGCGCCGTGTGCGCTCGGCCGCCGCTCGCCACCTGTGTGCGCGCGCGCGTGCGCGTGCTCGACGCGAAGACGGCGCGCTCGAGCGTCGCCCGCGTCGCGACCGTCACAGACGCCATCGAGCGCGTGCGCGCGCTCCACGACGAGGGCCGCGCCTTCGCCATCGCCGCCTTCCGCGCGCGCGACCGCGCCGGCCGCGAGCGCTTCGTCGTACGGGCGGTCGGCGGCCCGGCGGCGTTCTCGCGTCGCCCGGGCGCGGAGCACGCGGGGCTGCCGAGCGAGCCCGTCGGCCGCGCGGGTTTTGCAGACGTCGAGGCGCCGTCGTTCCGCTTCGCGCGCTCGATTCTCCCGGGTGACGAAGAGGTCATGCGCGAGGCGCTCACGAGCGGGGCGCGCGTCGTCGGCGCGCCGCTCATGGGACGTCTGGCGCTGCTCCGCGCGGGGGAGCCGGCGGGCGCGACGACGACAACGCTCGGTGACGGCGCCGCGTTCGCCAGCGCGCTCAGGAGCTCTGGAGGCATCCGTGGCTGACCCCCTCGACGCGACGGCGAGGTCGGCGACGCTGTGCGCCTACTGCCCGAAGATGTGTCGCTTCGCCTGCCCCGTCTCCGAAGCGGAGGCGCGCGAGACGGTGACGACGTGGGGCAAGATGTCGCTCGTCTATCTCGCGCGCAGCGGCGACGCCTCGCTCGACGACGAGGGCGCGCAGCAGGCGCTCGAGGCCTGTACCGGCTGCGGCGCGTGCGTCGAGCAGTGCGCGCACGGCAACCCTGTCGCGGAGACGCTCTTCATCGCGCGTGGCATCGCCGGCACCGAGCGCTCGCGGCGCTTCCGAGAGCGCTTCGAGGCCACCGGCGACGTGAAGGGGCGCGACCTGCACACGCCGCTTCAGCGCCTCCGGCGCGACAAGAAGGCGAAGGTCGCCTACTTCCCCGGCTGCACCCGCTTGTGCTCGGACCCGAAGAAGATCGACCGCGACCTCGAGGCGCTGCGCGTCGCCATGGGCGAGGACGTCGCCACCTGTGACCTCGACGAGGGCATGGCGTGCTGCGGCTACCCGCTCTACGCCGATGGACAGATGGAGCTGCTCGGCGCGCACCTGCAGAAGCTCGGCCAGCAGCTCGCGGGACACGACGTCGTGGTGACGCCCGATCCGGGCTGCGCCTACACGCTGAGCGTCGTGCGCAGCGCGCTGCTCCGGGAGGGCGCCGCCGCGCCCGCGCGCCTCGGGGATCGGCCGGCGAAGCGGCCCGAGGTGCTGCCGCTCGTCGAGGTGCTGGCCGCCCGCGCCTCGCGCTTTCACGGCCGCAGCGCCGGGCTCAAGGTGCGCTACCACGACCCCTGCTACCTCGGCCGCCGCGGTCGCACGTTCTCGGCGCCGCGCAAGCTCCTCGAGGAGGCGACCCTCGGCGTGCCCCTCGAGTTCGCGCAGAACCGCGAGCAGGCGGACTGCTCCGGCGGCGGCGGCCTCTATCCGGTGAGCAACCCCGAGGGCGCCCGGCGCATCGCCGAGCGCCGGCTCACGGAGGACGGCAACGCGCACATCCCGGTGGATGTCGTCGTCACCGCGTGCCCCTCGGCGGAGCGAAACTTCCGCCGCACCGGCGCGCGCGTGCTCGACGT
>CAYLZW010000429.1:0-296 GCA_964388085.1 uncultured Myxococcales bacterium
AGCGAGAACTTCATGTTGTCGCGCAGGTAGTCGAAGCCGAACTCGTTGTTCTGTCCGTAGGTGATGTCGGACAGGTAGGCCTCTTTCTTGGCGCGCTCTTGCTGGTGCGCGACCACGACGCCGACGCTGAGGCCGAGGAAGCGGTAGATGCGCCCCATCCACTCGGCGTCGCGCGAGGCCAGGTAGTCGTTGACCGTGACGACGTGCACGCCGCCCGGCATCAGGCAGTTCAGCACGGCCGGCAGGGTGGCGACCAGGGTCTTGCCTTCGCCGGTCTTCATCTCCGCGATGCGGCC
>CAYLZW010000429.1:306-4376 GCA_964388085.1 uncultured Myxococcales bacterium
CTTGCCCTGGTGGAGGGTGATGCCGCCGATGAGCTGCACGTCGTAGTGCCGCATGCCCAGGACGCGCTTACCGGCCTCGCGCACGAGCCCGAACACCTCGTGCAGGTGCGGGTCGAGGATGCCGTTGACGTCGTCCTTGCTGAGCTCGTCGAGGCGCTTCTTGCTGCCCTTGGCGGCCCGCTCGATCTCGCCGCGGATGGTGGCGATGCGCGCCGCCATCTCCTCGTCGCTGAGCTTCTCGAGGCGAGACTCCATCTCGCCGATGGCGGCCACGCGCGGGTGAAGCTTCTTCAGCTCGCGGTCGTTACGGGTGCCGATAAATTTCGAAATAATGGACATATGGGCCGGATCCAGTGGAGGGGGGCAGACCCGGCAACGTAGGGAGGGCTCCCCCCCGGGTCAAGGACGGTGGAGCCACTCTCGAGAACCTTCTTGACGAGGGCCGCTCGTCGTCGGGACAGTGCCCCTCATGAGCCTCGCCCTGCCCTGCCCCCGCCTCGGCGCTCTCGCCGTCCTAGCGATCCCTCTCCTCGTCGTCATGAGCGGCTGCGGCCCGGGAGATCCGGCCGATGTCTGCGGCGTCAGCGGCGTGCCGCCCACGAGCGACGACGTCCAGAACGGCTTCGGCCAGGCCCTGCGCGGGGGCGAGATCTGGAAGGAGGAGGGCAGCTGGGCCCCGGGGCCGAACGCCAGCATCGACATCGGCACCCTCAGCATGGTGGTCGCCTTCGACGAGACGGGCACCCAGACGTCCGACCTCATCGCCCGCCGGGCCTTCCCCATCTGCGTGCCGCTCGGCGAGCGCTCGCCGGTGAGCGGCAACGCCAACTTCGAGGGCAGCTTCATCACCGACGCGAGCCACACGGGCGCGGTGGCCATCCTCGACGAGGAGGGCGGCTTCCTCGTAGGCCGCTTCGAGGTAGAGGTCGTGTCGCCGAACGACGGCACCGAGATCGCCCTCGGCGAGGGCGCCTTCCGCCTGGAGCGCCGCTGATGACGACCCCGCAGAGAGGGCCCGCGCGCTCGTTCCACCTCGTCGGCGTCGCCGGGACCGGCATGGGCGCCTTCGCCGGGCTCCTGAAGCAGGCCGGCTACGAGGTGCGCGGCTCGGACATGAACGTCTACCCGCCCATGAGCGACAAGCTGCGCGACTGGAACATCGAGGTGCGCACGCCGTACGCCGCCGAGAACCTCGATCCCCCCGCGGACCTCGTCGTCATCGGCAACGTCATCCGGAGAGATAACGTCGAGGCCAGCGCCGTGCGAGAGCGCGGGCTCGCGCAAGCGTCGTTCCCCGAGACCCTCGGCGAGCTGTTCTTGCGAGGCCGTCACGCGGTGGTAGTCGCCGGTACGCACGGGAAGACCACGACGACGACGCTGCTCGCGCACACGCTGCTCTCGGCCGGACGCGATCCGGGCTTCCTCGTGGGCGGCATCCCGCTCGGCTTCGAGGAGAGCTTCCACGTGGGGGCCGACGACGCGCCCTTCGTGGTCGAGGGGGACGAGTACGACACGGCCTACTTCGACAAGGGGCCGAAGTTCCTGCACTACCACCCGCGCTCGCTGCTCGTGACCAGCCTCGAGCTCGACCACGTCGACATCTATGACAGCCTCGAGCAGATCGCCGGCCGCTTCCGCGAGGTGTGCGCGCTCGTGCCCGAGAAGGGTCACCTCGTGTACTGCGCCGACGATCCGCGCCTGACCGAGGCGGTGGCGACGTCGGGAACGAAGGCGCGCGTGGAGTCCTATGGCGAGCGCGGCCACTGGCGGGCGGACGACGTGCAGGAGGACGAGCACGGCTTGCGCTTCGACGTCGTGCACGAGGGCCACCCGCGCGGGCAGGTGCGCGTGCCGCTGTCCGGCCGCCACGGCGTCTTGAACGCGCTCGGCGCCTACGCGATCCTGTCGCGCCTCGGGCTGCGCCACGACGAGATCGCCGCCGGTTACCGGAGCTTCGCTGGCGTGAAGAGGCGCCTCGAGGTGGTCGGAGAGGCCGCCGGCGTCGTCGTGCTGGATGACTTCGCGCACCACCCCACGGCCGTGCAGTTGACGCTCGAGGGCGCGCGCCGGCGTTACGCGGGCAGGCCGCTGTGGGCGCTGTTCGAGCCGCGCTCGGCGACGAGCTGCCGCAAGATCTTCCAGGACGACTACGCGCGCGCGTTCGACGCGGCCGATCGCGTCCTGCTCGCGCCCCCCGGCCGTCAGCTCGATCCGGCCGAGGCCCTCGACGTGCCGAAGCTCGCCGAAGACGTGCGCGCGCGAGGCGTGACGGCCAGCGCCTGTGCCAGCATCGATGACATGATCGCGCTCGTCCGCGCGGACGCGCCGGCGGGCGCGGTGCTGCTCTGCATGTCGAACGGCGCCTTCGGCGGCATCCACAAGCGCT
Source organism: uncultured Myxococcales bacterium (assembly GCA_964388085.1). Classification (GTDB taxonomy): domain Bacteria; phylum Myxococcota; class UBA727; order UBA727; family CAYLZW01; genus CAYLZW01. The sequence goes on from CAYLZW010000429.1 coordinate 2,693, forward strand.
TGCTAGAAGCCCTGGGAGCCAGAGGATGACGACCACCCCGCTGTTCACCCGACGTCGCCTGCTCGGCGGCGCGCTCGCGCTCGGCGGCGCTGTCGTCGTGGGCGGCGCGTGCTTGCCGAGCGCCGCCGCCCGCCCCGCGGTGGACCCGAACGCGCACCCGCTCGACGGTCTCATGAGCTTCGACGGCCTGCCCGTGCCCACGCCCGAGCTGCTCGGACGCGTCACCGTGCTCGACTTCTGGGCGAGCTGGTGCCGCCCCTGCCGGCAGGCCTTCCGCTACCTCGACCAGCTCTACCGCACCTACGCCGACGACGGCCTCTACGTGCTGGGCGTCGGTGTCGACGAGGACCCAGCGGCCGGGCGCGGCTTCCTCGCGCGCCATCGCCCGCGCTTCGAGACGGCCTGGGACGGCAAGGGCGCCGTCTCCGCCCGCTTCGGCGTCTCCTCGCTGCCCACGACGGTGCTGCTCGACAAGAGCGGCACGCTCATGCACCGGCACCAGGGCTTCGACATGGCGTCGCACCGCGTGCTCGAGGCCCACGTGCGCCGCCTGGTGGCCGCGCTGTGAAGGCCGGCGCCGTGACCTCGGGGGTAGCGTGAGCCAGAAGCGCATCGGGGACCTGCTCGTCGACGCCGGCGTGCTCTCGCGCGAGCAGCTCGATCGCGCGCTCCAGAACCTGCTCAGCGAAGGGGAGGGCCGGGTCGCGAGCGAGCTTCTGCGCCTCGGCCTCGTGCACGAGCGACAGGTCGCGGGAGCGCTCTCACAGTCCGCCGGACACCCGGTGCTCGTGTTGAGCGAGTCGACGCTCAGCCTCGACGCGCTCGCCTTCGTGCCGCGCGTGGTGGCCGAGCAGCACAGGCTGCTGCCGGTGGCGCTCGACGAGACCAGCGTGACCGTGGCGGTCGCCGACGTCGACACACGGCCGATCTTCGAGCAGGTGAGCTTCGCTTGCGCGCGCCGCGTCGTGCGCCTTCTGTGCGCCGAGCAGCTGCTCGAGGCCGCCATCCACGAGGCCTACGAGCGCTATGGCCAGGGGGAGCGGACCCTCGAGGGCGCGCGCAGCAGCTCGCGCGCCGCTCAGCTCGAGGTGGTGCGCACGCCCGTGCGCCAGGAGGCCGACGACGGCGCGGCCTTCGTGCAGGAGCTCACCTCGCACTTGGCGGCGACGCCCATCGAGCAGCTGCGCGCGTTCGCCGGCGGCGCGGAGGGCGTGACCCAGCGCATGACGGTGCCTCCGTCCGCCAAGCCGAGCGCCGCCGCGCCGCTCATGGGCACGACGCCGCCGCTCGCGGTGCCCGTGCTGCCGGCGCCCGCGAGCGCTCCGCTGCCCCACGTCGAGGCGCCGCCGAGCGACAAGCCCGTAGCCATCATCGTCGAGGACGACGCCGGCATCCGCCGCTTGCTCGCGCGCGCGTTCACGCACGACGGCTACCACGTGCTCGAGTCGGACAGCGGCGACGGCGGCGCCGCGCTCCTCCGCGCGCGAAAGCCCGACCTCCTCGTGCTCGACGCCATGCTCCCCGGCATGCACGGCTTCGAGCTGTGCTCCCGCCTCAAGGCCGCGCCCGGCTACGACGACGTGCCGGTGCTGATGATCTCCGCCATCTACACCGGCTGGGAGCGAGCGAGAGAGATCCTCGAGGAGCACCGCGCGGACGCCTTCGTCGAGAAGCCCTTCGACAT
>CAYLZW010000430.1:0-4363 GCA_964388085.1 uncultured Myxococcales bacterium
ATGAGCGCGCTCACGGCCTCGCGGCGCTCGGTGATGCGCGGATCGCCCTTGCCCGACGACGCCATGGCGTTGCCGGTCACGTCCTTGTGGCGCTCGACGACGTCGATGAGCTTGTCGACCGCCTGTTTTGCCACCGCCTCCCGCACGCTCTTGTCCGGCTCGGCCGGCGTCTTCACGAGGACCTGCTTCGGCTCGGCGCCGGCCTCTGGGCGGGGGGTCCTCGTGCTGGTCGAGGGGGGCGTTGTCGGGTTGCGGATGGGCATGCCGGCAGTCCTTGGCTCGCGCGAGCAGCGCCGGCCGGGACGAGTCCCCACCGGCGCTGGCGGTAGTATCGGTCGAATTAGCCTGTAGGGGGCGGGTTTGGCGCGTTTTCACGCCGCTCCCCGGGATCGCGGCGGCCGGCTTGCTGCGCCCGCGCGAAATAGAGAACAATCGCTCTGGTATGAGCCTGACGTCGATCCGCGGCACTCCGAACCAGGTCTTGCAAGGCAGCGGCAGCGCCGAGACGAAGGCCACGTCCTCCGTCGAGTCAGCCAGCGCGCCCGCGGCGGCGAGCGAGGCCACGACGAGCGCGGACGCCGCGCCCCCGGCGCCCGCCGGCGGCGGCCAGGTGGCGCCCGGCAGCTCCGCGCCGCCGCCCGACGACGCCAGCACGCGAGCCTTGGCCGCGCGCATCGCGGCCGCGCTCCCGCCCGAGGCGGCCGGGGAGCCGCGCGGCCTGCCTCTCGACGACGAGCACAGCTTCGTGCTGGATCCGAGCGAGGTGCCTCCCGGTCAGGTGCGCGACATCACGAGCAACGGCGTGAGCGATCCCGTGCCGCTCGTCGCCCTCGAGCCCGATGGCCTCGTCGGTCCCCCCGGCGCGCGCGAGCGCACGAGCGATGCGACGATCGTGCGCGTGACCCTCAACCGCGCCGAGAGCCTCTACCCCGAGATGGTGCAGGACGGCGCCCTGTCGCACCTCGGCGAGCCCGAGCGCGTGACGCTGCGACCGGGCGACACCGTGCGCGTCTTCGTGTGGAACGACAACAAGTCCGGCGCCGACGTGACCACGGGGATCCGCCTGGCCGACGGCCGCCGGCTCGACGAGGTGTTCAGCGACATCGAGGTGCAGAAGGAGAACGGCTCCTGGCGAGACCCGCTGCCGCCGAACGGCAGGGAGCTCGTCGACGGCACCGGCCTGTTCGGGGTCGAGCTCGCCGCCGGCCAGTACGGCGGCTACACGATCGAGATGACCGTGCGCGACGACGTAGAGCCCGGCAGCACGGTGGGCCTGCAGCACATCGCCGCGCGGGCCGGCAACTACAGCGACTATCCGCAGGGCGTGCACGACGTCGACCAGGCGCTCGCCGACAGCGCCTGGCAGCACGCCGTCGACGAGGGCCGCAGCACCGACACGGTCTCGACGCACGAGCAGAGCACCGCGTACGGGGGCTTCCACGGCACCCTCGCGCTCTCTGCGCCGCGGCAGCTCCTCGCCGCGCCCGGCAGCACGGCCTACGACGGCTGGCGCGATCCCGAGACGACGCCCGCGGGCGTGCTCGCCGAGGCGCGCCAGGCGGCCTACAACGTCCCCATCCGCCTCGACGTCGAGAGTGAGGGGCCGCGTGACGTCGCGCTGCGCACCTTCGCGGACTGGGGCAGCCAGGCGGGCAACGTCGACGCGTACGTCATGCGCGACGGTGAGCGCATCGAGCTGCCGCCAAGCCCCCTCGGGCAGGACGACGTGCAGTGGGTGTCGCTGCAGCCGGGCGACGAGCTGTTCGTCACCTTCGGCGGCAGCAGCGCCACGGCCGCGTTCCTCGACGTGCGCGATCCCTGAGCCCGCGCCCCCTCGTCGGCGGGTTCGCCCCTACTGGCAAACGGCCAGGTCGACGCCGTAGCCCTCGTAGGGGCTGAAGTTGCTGCCGCAGGAGCTCGTGCCCGGGCAGTCGAGCGGGCTGTCCGTGTTCGTCTCGTAGTCGCAGACGAACTTGCATGTGCCGCTCAGGCACTCGAGGAAGGCGCTGTCGGCGCCGCCGGCCGCGCCGTCGAAGCAGAAGCTGCCCGACTGCTCCCAGAAGGTGCAGCCCTGCTGGTTCTCGCCGAGGGGCGTGCCGCAGATGCCGTCGCCGCTGGCGAGGAAGCCGAGCGCGCACTGCTGGCCGGCGCCGCACTCTCCGTCGCCGGCGCAGATGCGCTTACAGCCGCCGTAGGTCGGCAGGCCATCGGCGTCGACGTCGTAGATGCAGTCGAGGCCGTCGCTGCAGGTGAGCACCTGGCCGTTTTGGATGCAGCTGTCGTTCTCGAGGAGGCCGGTGGGCGTCGTGCAGTCGGGATCGGGGTTCAAGCAGTCGTCGCAGATGCCGTCGCCGTACCAGCCGCGCAGCTCGCACTCGTCGGTGGTGCCGCCCGGTCCGCAGTCCGCGGTGTCCTCGAGCGGGCAGAACGTGTCGCACTCCCCGTCGCCGTACCAGCCGTTCTCGGCGCACACGTCGCCCTCGCCGCCCGTCGTCGGGGCGTCGCAGTCGGGGTCGGGGTTCAGGCAGAAGTCATCGCACAGCCCGTCGCCGTACCAGCCGAAGTCCGCGCAGAAGTCGCCGGTGCCGGGGTCGGTGCCCGGATCGGTGCCGGGGTCGGTGCCCGGATCGGTGCCCGGGTTCGTGCCGTCGCAGTCGGGGTCCGGCTGCGGGCAGAAGCTGTCGCAGACGCCGTCGCCGTACCAGCCGTTCGCCTCGCACGCGTCGTCGCCCGGGTCGGTGCCAGGATCCGTGCCGGGGTCGGTGCCGGGGTCGGTGCCGGGGTCGGGGTCTGGGCCGCGGTCGTCGTTGATCTCGCACACGCCGGGGTTCACGCAGGTGCCGCCCGTGCCGCAGTCGCTGTCGCGCAGGCACTCGACGCAGCGACCGGGCACGTCGGTGCTCGTGGCGGAGCAGAGCGACTGCTCGCCGCTGCACTGGGCCGCCTCGCGGCACCAGCCGGACAACAGCGGCTGGCACTGGCTCGTGGCCGTGTTGCAGTAGCTGTTCACGTCGCAGTCGCGCGTGGCGGTGCAGCCGGCGCTGTTCGGCTGCGCGTTCGCGCTGCACACGCCGCTCACGCAGGCCTCGCCCGCGTTCGTGTTGCAGTCGAAGTCGCTGCTGCAGCTCGCTTGCTCGAGGACGGCGCAGGCCCCGGAGACACACACCTCGCCCTCGCCGAAGCAGTCGCTGTCCTGCACGCAGCCCGACGGCGCCACCTCGTGGGTGCAGCCCGTCAGGGCCAGAAACACCCCGCACAGCGCCGGTGCACAGAGCGCGAGGAGCGACGAGGCGGAAGACTGGGACGGGCGCCGCGAGACCATCGGACCTCCGCTGTAGAGCCATCGACCGGGAGGATTATTTTATATCGGGTGGAATGCGGGGAGCGAACGGGCTTTCTCGACGTCAGGGGACGGAGAAGGCCAGAGGTACCGCTCAACCATACATGTAGGATATTGTGCGACCAGTCTAAGTCACTGGATCACTACATGTCTGTTCGGCACCCACCGTATCGCAGCGGCTCACAGGACGCGGTTTCATCGGTCGGTTGACGGATGCCCGCGCGAGCGGATCCGCACGGCGCCGAGCGCTCGAGCGCCTGCCCGCGCGGCCTGAAACGGCGATCGGGTGGGACGCCTGGCCGAGACCGGCTAACCTCGCCCCCCATGTTGGAGCCCATCTCCCTAGGCCAGGGGCGTACGCACTGCCCGGGTCTCGCCGCCGACGAGCGCGGCGTGGTGATGGGCCGCCATCTCGCGCTGTTCTTTCCGGACATCGCCCGCGCGGTGGGATTTTTCCGCAGCTACAGCCGAGAGGTGAACCTCGACGAGATCCTCTCGACGCTGAAGATCCAGGAGGCCGTGTCCGAGCGCGGCGGCCGCGAGATCATGGTGTTCTTCGACGCTGGCGGCTCCTACGCGGCCGATCGCGCGGCGCAGGCCGGGCGCATGCACAAAGGGCGCGCCTTCACGGGCACCGAGCAGCACTACGTGCCCTATCGCGATCGTCGCTCGCCGCTCGGCTACGACCTCGGCGGCGCCGAAGAGCTCGTGCCGAACCCGTCCGATCTGGTGCTCTACACCGACGGCGGCCCCGACCGGCGCACCTTCGGCCGCTCCATCGCGCTGCGCGACCTCGTGCTCGGCCTCTCGCCGCGACCGCTGACGACGTCGGAGCGCGAGAGCGAGAGCTATGACGCGCTCGTGGTGCGCGCCGAGCGCGGCCTCGCCGTCGAGCTGTGCCGCTACCTCTGGTCTCGTCAGGTGCAGGCGACGGTGCGGGCGGCGGTCAGCGCCAAGAAGAGCCTGTTCTCGAACAAGCCGAAGGAGCTGCAGCTCGTCCGCTGCGAGAACATCCCGCGCCAC
>CAYLZW010000431.1:0-4346 GCA_964388085.1 uncultured Myxococcales bacterium
CCAGTCGTCGCCGCGTGCAGAAGGACTCGCGCAAAGCCGCCAAGCTCTTTCGAGGAGGGCGATTCAAGCGGCAGCGGCACGTCGAGCCGAGCCCTTGGTTCGGAACGTCGTTCAGGAACTGCCGGCCACCCACGGTGCTGGCGAACAAGGCACGCCGTACGGTCGCTCCCCGTTACCCTTGCGACGTCGGCCAACCACAAGACTCCGGGCAAAGCACAGTACGCCGCACCACCTCCACCAGCGACGACAGAGCTCGGCAGTGCAGAAGAAGCCCGCTCTGCGCGCGACGCAACAACCCTCTCGGCACAAGGGATTCGCGACTCTCCCAAACCCCTTGGCGGCTTTGCGCGAGAATTCAGGAGGCGACGAGCCTGATCGCCTTCTCAGGACACGCAACCACGCACAGCCCACAGGCCCGACACGCATCAGCGTTTGGTGTGTAGGCGGTCTGTCTGCCGTGCGCTCGGCTCTTCAGCTTTGCGAGAAATCCGAGCGCGGCGAAGTCCACGTCGTCGATCCGGCGCACCTCGAACACGTCGTAGGGGCATACCTCGACGCACTCGCGTTTCCCCTCGCAGCGGCGCTTGTCGACGAGCGGTACGAAGCGCCCAGCGTCGGCTCGGCATTTCTCCCCGGGACGCTTCGGATGCGCTGCAGCGCGTCGCGCCTTCGCGACGTTGGGAGAGGATTGCAGGGTGTCGTCTTGGCTCATCGGCCCTCACCGTGCGCCATCCTGCACGCGCGTGGCAAGCGGGCCGCCGCTTTCGAGGCCCTGAGCCGGCGCGATGGCGCGTAACGCAGGCGTCGTCCACGTCTTTTGTATTGGCACCTCAGCGGGAGCTCCTACCCCCGTGACCGTTCGCGGTGATGGTGTCCTGGCGCCGAGGATTTCGTTCGCTGGCAAGGCGCCGCGGAGGCGCGACCTCTTGGTCGTGCCGAGCACGCAACGCAGCCAGCGGGCGAAAGACCAAGCCAGGCGCCATCAATGCGAGTGGTCACGGGGGTAGGCCTGACGACGTCGCCGACGGCTCTTTGCGAGCGCGACGCGTAACCCCTCTCGCAGCTCCATATCGGTCTCGCTCAGCGGCCCGGGCGGGTCCATGCGCGGGAACACCAGCCCCATCTGAGCCCCGAAGGGCGCGAATACGCGCGTACTGCTTCTCGCAGCAGCGCCTCCTTGAGCTAACGGCGTTGCCGGGCGCGCCCTCTCGCGGGATCGTTCTTGATGGCTGCTTTGAAGCGCTGTCCCGCGTGCCCCATCATGTCGCTCATCACGATGACGTAATCGACACGATAGTAATCGACCTGGACGGCCCGATGCCGGAGTCGATCGGTGAGATTCGCTTTCGGCTCGTTGGCGTTGTGACCGACCCGGCGTGGACCTGCTACCGCGTCGCCTCCGTGCCGAACTGCGACGTGGACTGGATCAGTATCAGCCAGCCAGCGCCTGGGGCCTCTCGGGTACGGACAAGCATCGACTACGATGCCCTTCGCGGATGGCGCGCCTGCTACGGTTCAACCGAGCCGTCATCGGCTTGGCCCCTTGTCGAGGCGCGAGACTCGTGCGGCAACCGCGCGTTGGTGGAGCACCCTCTGTGGCACGCGGAGGGACGGTGGCCGGCGAATTGCGCTGAGCCGTAACGCGGAGCTGACTTCGCGAACAGCCGGACCGAGAGCCAACACCTCAGCAAGAGAGACGACCCACCGGATCAATGATCCAACAAGTCGTCTCTCCCCGCGTCATTCACCCTCGAGCATCGCTACTCGATCATCAGACCCCAGCTCAGTGAATATGAGCCGCCATATCCGGCTTCGGCAGCGTCTTGAAGGCCGGGTGCTGCCCCGTCCCGTTCGTCATGATCATCGCGTACAGGAACGCTCCGAAGCCGTTCCCCTTCTTGCCGTTGATGAGCACGATGGGCGTGCCCTCGGGGTCGGTCTTGAGCGCGTAGGCTAGATCCTCCTCGAGCTTCTTCTTGGTCTCGGGGCTCTCGACGCAGGCCTTCAGCTCGGCCTTGCTCATGTATTTCGAGCCGAGCTCGTAGACCTTGTCGACGCTGAGGTCGCGCTGGTTGGCAAACAGCTCGCTCGTGAGCTCGTGCGCCTTGTCGTTGCCCTCGAGGCAGATCTGCACGCCGGCGGCGACGCAGCTCACGGGGCCGTTCGGGTTCTTGCGCTGCACGTTCGGGTTACAGGAGGCGTCGAGCGGGAAGTGGCGTGGCTCGACGGAGAAGCTGTCCGGGGGCGCGACGCGCGTGATCTCCTCGAGCGTGGCGTGCATCTGGGCGCAGTGGCCGCAGAGGACGTCGGTCCACTCGACGATCTTCGTAGGCGCGTCGGCCGGCCCCCAGATCGAGCGCGCCGAGGGGGCGGCCGCGATCTTCGGCGCCGCGTGCCACATGCCGATGGAGCTCGAGAGCATGCCCTTCACCTCGGGCGGCAGCGACGAGACGAAGCGCTCGATCTCGGCGTCGCGCCCGGGGTCGCCGGTGCCGGGGCCGGTGGCGAAGGCGGGGGGCTCGTGCGGCGCGCCCGGGTTCGCCGGCTGCGCGCCGTGGCCGTGCCCGTCGTCGGCCGAGTGCGCGTTCTGGCCGCCCGCGGCGGCGCGGATGGCGTCGGTGGTGGCCGACTCGGCGTTCCTCGGCGTGCTCGCGCCCGGGTACACGAGCACCAGAAAGGCGACGACGAGGGCGGTGGCGCTCACCTGCACGGCCTTCGGCATCTCGGGGAAGCCGAGGTGGCGCCAGCCGACGAGGGCGGCGAGCGCGTAGGCGCCGGTGACGAGGTACGTGCCGACGCAGAGGGTGCAGAGGGCCCCCGCGGTCGCCGAGACGACGAGGAGCCCGACGACGGAGAGCGCGCCCGCGATGGCGGTGAGCTTGGCGCCGCTGACGTACGACGACGCGTCCGCGCCCTCGGAGCGCTTGTACAGCCCGATGAGCGGCAGCGCCGTGGCGACGAGACCCCACATGAGGCCCCAGCCGGCGACGGGGATCTTCGTCGACGCGTGCACCGCGCTCGCGAAGGCGCCGTCCCACAGCGCACCGCAGCTCGCGCTCTCGGAGAAGCCGCAGAAGGCCTTACCGCCGGCGCGCTGCACGAGGAGCTGAGACCAGAGGAACGCCGCCCACAGCGAGCTCAGCATGCCGAGGACCGTCAAGACCGCGAGGGATCTGGCCGAGGCGGAGGCGCCGCTCGTCGTCGTCGATCCCGGCTCGTCAGTCGATGCTGCCTTCTTCTTTTTGCTGCCCAAAGGGGCCTCCAAGGCCGTAATGCGTTCGTCCCGCACGAGGCATAGCGCGAACGGCCGGCGGTGTGGATCGCTTCCGGGGCTATGTGCGTGATCGTCGCACATCGCACGATCACCAAATCTTGAGGGACGGACATATAAAGGCGGCCCGCTCTTGGCTTGTGGAGGATCTCGTGCCGGTTCAGTCGCCCCTCTCGAACGCCGCCCGCCTCGCCCCCCGTGACCTCGAGAAGTTCCTCGGGGAGCTCAAGAGCGAGCCGAAGAACGTCCAGCAGGGCGAGCTGCAGAAGCTCCTCGACGCCGGCGAGGCGCGCCTGCCCGACGGCGCCGCCGCGAAGCTGCGGGATCAGCTCCTGGCCTTGCAGTCCGACGGCTTCGACCCGGCGCAGGGAGCGGTGAAGCGGCCGCAGACACCCGCGCTCGGCGACGCCAGCATCGAGCAAGAGCGCGCCATGGACGCCGTCTCGGTGAAGCCCGATCTGACGCTGCACATCGAGGGCAAGGCCGAGAAGGGCGCGCAGTTCGAGGTCGTGAACCTCTCGCGCGCGAACAGCCCCGTCATCGGTAACGGCACGGTCGGCGACGACGGCAAGCTCGCCTTCGACCAGTCGACCAGGGACCCGAATTTCTTCTGGGGCGATCGCCTCGGGGTGCGTCTCGTCGGGCCGGGCAACAGCCGCTCCGAGCTGGCCATCGTCACGCCGAAGCAGGTCGAGGTGCAGAAGTGGGCGAGCGGCACGACGCGGCGCAAGACGGTGGAGGGCAAGGACACGCAGAAGGCGCTGTTCCAGCCCGGCCACGTCGCGCAGGACACGGCGCTGCCGACGCCCAAGGACAAGACCACGCACATGCTCCTGGTGGGGCGCGCGGGCGCGACCGAGCCGTTCGCGAAGCTCGAGGCCGTGGTGAACGGCGAGGTGCAGAAGACGGCCGCCGCCGCCGACGGCAGCTTCTTCTTCGACGTCAAGGGCGCGAAGCCGGGTGAGGCGCTCGAGCTGCGCGTGCTCGACGAAGCCGGGCAGGTCACGGCGCGCAACTATCAGATGCCGGCGCTCAAGCTCGACGCGCAGGCGATCCTGAACGGCACCCAGGGCGT
>CAYLZW010000432.1:0-4336 GCA_964388085.1 uncultured Myxococcales bacterium
GTGTGGAGCCCGAGGTCGACAGCGCCAGCCGGGCCAAGCGCGCCAAGGCGCCGCGGCCGAACGAGTCCGTGCCACCCGCCGTCGTCGACGATCCGCTGCTCGAGTTCCTCGCGCGCTACGACGAGGGCGCGGCGCAGGCGATGGTGGGGTTGACGCACGACGACCAGCGCGAGGAGTCCAAGCGCTACCTCGCCTTCGAGCTCGCGGGCGAGGAGTACGCGGCGAGCATCATGGAGATCCGCGAGATCCTGCGCGTGCTGGCGCTGACGCAGGTGCCGCGCGCGCCGCGCGAGATCCTGGGCGTCATCTCGAAGCGAGGCCTCGTCATGCCCGTCGTCGACCTCGCGGCCACGCTCGGCTTGCGCGAGCCCGACGAGCGCTGGAGCGCCCGGCAGCGCATCCTCGTGGTCGGCGAGGGGGACCGGGTGTGCGGCCTGCGCGTGGACCGCGTGCTCGAGGTCGTGCGGCTGCGCGCCACGGACGTCGAAGAGGTGCCCGCCTCGCTGGGGGCGCGCTCGAAGCACCAACTGCGCGGGCTTGGACGCGTCGGCGAGCGGATGTTCATCCTGCTCGACGTCGGCGCGGTGCTCCACTCCATGGCCGTCGCCGCCGGGCTCGAGGCCCGCGAGGAGGTCTCGTGAGCGAGCTGCGCCGCATCGATCCCGACGAGGTCCTTCGGCTGTGCACCTTCGTGGTCGGGCAGGAGCTGTTCGCCATCGACATCATGCGCATCCGCGAGATCGTGCGGCCGCTGCCCGTGACGCCGGTGCCGAAGTCGCCCTTCGGCATGCTCGGCGTCATCGATCTGCGGGGCGCGGTGCTCCCCGTCTTCGAGCTGCGGCTGCGCTTCGACTTGCCGGCGCGCTCGGCCGCGGAGCAGGAGCGCGCGCGCTATCTCATCGTCAACGTCGGGCACCGCCAGCTCGGTGTCGTCGTCGATGACGTGCGTGACGTCGTCGACGTCAGCCGTCGCGGCCTGCGCGCCGGACCGAACGTGCTCGCGGGGGACGCGGCGCGCTACTTCGTCGGCCTCTGCCCCGTCGGGGACCGGCTCGCGCTGCTGCTGAATCTGCAACGGCTGCTCTCCGAGGAGGACCGCGTGGCCATCGATCGTCTCCGCCCGAGCGACCAAGGCCCTGCCGCGCCCAGGAGCGCTCATGAGCAGTGAGGCCGCCGTCGTCTTCTGTCCGGCCTGCGGCGCGCGCTACAGCGTCGAGGCGGAGCTGCTCGACGGCGCCGGGCTGCGCGTCCTGTGCGGGACCTGCGGCGGTGGCTTCGACGCCAAGGAGATCGAGCGCGCGGGGCAGGAGCCGGCCGCGACGCGAGATTCGCTGCCCGCCAGCGTCGAGACCCTGAACGCTCCGCGCATCGTCGTCGGTCACGAGGTGCCGAGCGCCGCCCGTACCATCGCGCGTGTCCTCCGGCAGGGCGGCTACGCGCCCGTCCCGGTGAAGGCCGGCAATCAGGTGCTGCAGGCGTGCGATCCCGCGCTGCTCGCGCCCTGCGTCGGCGTCGTGCTCGACGTCGGCATCCCGGGCGTCATGGCCTTCGAGGTCATCGATCAGCTGCGCGCGCACCCGCGCACGCGCGAGATCCCCATCGTGCTGCTCGCGAGCGTCTTCGAGCGCACGCGCTACAAGCGTCGGCCGAACCAACTGTACGGCGCCGACTCGTACCTCGAGCTGCATCACGTCCCCGACCGCCTGAACCTGATCCTCGACTCCGTGCGGGCGGGGCGGCCGGTACCGGAGAGCTTCCTGCAGTCGCCGGCGGACCGCGCCATGGCGGCTCCCTTGCGCGGAGGTCCCGCGACGCTCGACGACGACGGCCTGCGCACGCTGGCGCGCCGGTTGCTCAGCGACGTCGCGCTCTATCACGGTGACGAGGTCGCGCGCGGCGTGGCCGCCGGCGACGCGCTGCGCTGGGTGAGCGACGCCATCGACGCCGCGCGCCAGCTCTTCGCGGACGTGAGCGCGCCGCGGGTCTCGCTGTTCGACGAGGAGGTAGCCGAGCTCGTCTCCCGGCTGAACGAGCGGGAGCGCGCTCGCAGGACCGCGGATGCCTGAGCGGTTCGGCGCCCGGAGCCCGTCCTCGGTGCAAGCGCGGCGCACCGCCATCGCCAAGCTCGGGCAGCGGGCGGAGGGCGTCGGTGAGCCGGGCGACGCAGGCGACGTCGCGCTCTTGCTGTACGAGGCGCTCGCCGACGACGACTTCGGCGTGCGGCAGGAGGCCGTGCGGCTGGTCGTCCGCAGCGGCCCGACGCCGTACGTGCTGGACGCCCTCGAGCGGGCGCTCTGTGACGAGAGCAGCCTGGCGCGGCGCTCGTCGTCGATGGAGGCGTTCGGCAAGCTCGGCAGGGGCGGCGTGCCGTCCCTCGCCCGGCTGGCGCGAGACGAGCGCGCGGGAGTCCGGCGGCTGGCCGTCGACGCGCTCGGGCTCACGCGCGCGCCCGAGGCCTACGAGGTGCTCGCTACCTGCAGCAACGACGCCGCGCCGGCCGTGCGCGCGGCAAGCTTGGAGGCGCTGAGCCGCATCGATGACGAGCGCGCGCTGCGCCGCGTGGAGGAGGTGGTCGCGCGCCGGGACGAGCACGCCACCGTCGTGCTGGCCGGTCTGCTCGGCCTCGACGCGCGCGGGCGCGTGCTGGCGCCGAGCCACATCCGTCCGCACCTGGCCGAGCCTCTGACGGCCGCGCCGGCGCTGCGCCTGCTCGGTCGCGCGGGCGACGCGACGCCGCTGCTCGAGGTGCTCGCGCGGGGGAAGGGCGCGCGCCAGCGAGCGGCCGCCGTGGGCCTCGCCAACGCGCTGCTCGCGAGCCCGGCGACGGCGCGGCCCGCCATCGCCGCGGCGCGCGCGCGCATCGAGGCGCCCCTCGTCGAGCTCTGCGCCGACGCCGACATCTCCGCCGCCGCCGCCGCGCTCATCGTGGCCGCCAGCGCCGGCGTCATCGAGGTGTTCGTCGTCGTGGCGCGGCGCGCCGACCGCGGCGTGCTGGTGGCGAGCGCGCACCGCGCCGCGGCGGCCTTGGCGCAGGTCTCGCCCTCGGTGCCCGCGCGCCTCGCGCAGCTCGCGGCGAGTGAACAGGACTCCGCCGCCGCGGCGCTCCTCGACGAGATCGCGGAAGGTGTGCGCCCGAGCGCGCCCGCGCCCGAGGTGGCTTCGTCACGCCGCAGCCAGCCACCCGCACCGTCACCCGCGGCGCCACCGAGCTTGTTCGCCGTCGACCGGCCCTCGCTCGACGAAGCGGACTTCGCGCGCCTCTCGGCGCTCTTTCACCGCGAAGCCGGCCTGCTCTTCGAGGAGCACGCGGCCTGGCGCCTCGAGGCGCGCCTCGCTCCACGCTTCAAGGCGCGCGAGTGCTCGTCGTGGGCCGAATACATCGCGCTGCTCGAGCGGAGCGGCGCCGAAGGGCGCGCCGAGCTCTCCGCCGCCCTCGAGCGCGTCACCGTGCACGAGACATACTTCTTCCGCGAGCGTCACCAGCTCGACAGCTTCGCGGACGAGGTGCTGCCGACGGTGCTCGGGGGCAAGGCGCCGCGCCCGCTGGCGGGCCTCCGCTCCCTGCGCGGCGGCACGTTTCGCGTGCTGTCGGCCGGCTGCTCCACCGGCGAAGAGGCCTGGACCATCGCCATCCTCCTCGAGGAGAGCGGTCTGTTCGGCGGCGCGCTCGACTACGAGGTGATGGGCATCGACATCGCGCCGAGCATCATCGACGCCGCGCGGCAGGCGCGGTACGGCCGCCGCGGCTTTCGTGGCGACGTGCCGCCCGAGGTCATGCGGCGCTGGTTCCAAGAAGACGGCAAGAACCACGTCGTCACGGGCCTGCGCGATCGTGTGAGCTTCCACGTCGGCAACCTGCTGGACGCCGCCGACCTCGCGCGCCTCGGCCACTTCGACATCGTCTTCTGTCGCAACGTGCTCATCTACATGAGCGACGAGGCGCGCGCCGGCGTCATCCGTCATCTCTACGACCGGCTCCACCCCGGCGGCGTGCTCTTCCTCGGGCACAGCGAGTCCCTGTTGAACGTCGAGTCCGGCTTCCGCTTTCTGCCGCTCGAGCGCGAGCTCGCGTACCTGCGCCCGCTCGACGGCGCTCGGAGGAGCCCGTGAGCGCGCGCGATCCCGACGATCGCGGCCGCGATCCGTTCGCGCCCGAGCACAGCGGGGTCTTCATCGCTCGCCCTCGCGTCGTGGTGGTCGACGACAGCGCTCCCTCGCGCGCGGCGCTGGCCGAGGCCCTCGAGGACGGCGGCTGCGAGGTCGTCGGCCGCGCCATGGACGGCGGCATGGCCCTGCGCATGGTGCTCGAGCTCGAGCCCGACGTCGTCACCTGCGA
>CAYLZW010000433.1:0-4335 GCA_964388085.1 uncultured Myxococcales bacterium
CGAACAGCAGGCCGCTTCGCGATCATGGGACCAACGCAAGCGATCGGGGGGGTAGGGATCTCCTCGATCTCGAGGCGCTGGAGCGCTGGCGGAAGGTGAGCGCCGGGCCCTTCACGCCGAAGCGGGCGACGTCGTGTCGAGCGCCGCCGGCTGAGGCGGCAAGCTGACCTCGAAGGCGCTGCCGTGATCGGCCGCCACGAGGTGCACCTCACCGCCGAGCGCGCGCACCAGGTCGCGCACGATGGCGAGGCCGAGGCCGGAGCCTTCGCCCTCCTCCCGCCGCAGATCCTCGAGCCGCAGGAAGGGCTCGAACACCGCGTCGCGCTTGTCGGCCGGAATACCCGGCCCGGTGTCGTGCACCGTGAAGCGGTGACAGCCGCCGCTAAAGCGCACCTGCACGCGCACCTCGCCCTCGCGCGTGTACTTCACCGCGTTGCCGACGAGGTTCACGAGCACGAGCCGGAGCAGCGCGCGATCGGTGTGCGCCGTCGGCACGACGCCGTCGGGCTCGAGCTTCAGCGCGAGCTTCTTCACCTCGGCCTGCGTCTCGAAGTCGCGCAACACGGAGGCGACGAGCTCGACGAGATCCATCGCCTCCACGCGCAGCGTGAGCCGGCCGCTCTCGGCGCGCGCGATCTCGAGCAGGGAGTCGACGAGATCGCGAATGCGGACGCAGCAGCGCTGTGCCCGCGCGACGTCACTCGCCTCGACCTCGTAGCGCGCGAGGGCCTTCTCGTGTGGCTCGAGCAGCCGCAGTTGGAGCTGTAGCGCGGACAACGGCGTGCGCAGCTCGTGCGACATCATGCCGAGGAAGTTTGTCTTCACGCGCGCCGCGCGCTCGGCGAGGTCGCGCGCCACCTCGGCCTCGGCGAGGGCGCGAGAGAGCGCGCGGCTCTTATCGGCCACCTCGCGGGCGAGGCCGTCGAGGTCGGTCTGCTGGTCGCGCACGATCTCCGACAGCGCGTCGCGCGCGCGCTTGGTGGAGAGGTGGATCGCGACGCGCGCCAGGAGCTCCGAGATGCGAAATGGCTTCGTGACGTAATCGACCGCGCCGCTCTCGAGCATGCGCACGCAGGTGTCCTCGCGGCCCACGGCGGTCAACACCACGACCGGCACGCTCTTGAGCGTCGGATCCGCGCGCATGCGGCGCAGCAGCTCTTCGCCGCCGCCGTGCGGCATCATGACGTCGGTGAGCACCAGGTCCGGCGGCGCGTGGCGCGCGACCTCCATCGCCTCCTCGCTGTGCGCGGCCGTGTGCGCGTCGTAGCGAGACGACAAGAGGCCCTTCAGGAAGCGGCGTAGGTCGAGATCGTCCTCGACGATGAGCACGCGCGGCCGTGAGCTCTCGAGGCCGGGGGAGGAGGGCCCCGAGCCTTCGTCGCTCTCGACGAGGCGCGCGAGCTCGGTCGCGGCCGTGTGCGCGATGCGCAGGGCGATCTCGCCGGAGCGCTCCACGTCGTCGCAGACCTCGATCCCCGACGGCGCGGAGCGCGGCAGGCGCACCACGAAGCGCGCGCCGGACGAAGCCTCGTGCTCCGCGCGGTCGTCGAGGACAATGTCGCCGCCGTGCGCGCGCGCCAGCTCCCGCGAGATGGACAAGCCGAGGCCGGTGCCGCCGAACAGCGCGCTGGCGGGCGCGGCGGCCTGCTCGAAGGGATCGAAGATGCGCGCGCGCGCCTCGACGGGCACGCCGGGCCCGGTGTCCTCGACGGTGATGAGCAGCTCGTCGCTGCCCGCGTCCGCGTCCACGCGGCAGGTCACGGCGCCGCCGACGGGCGTGAACTTGAAGGCGTTGAAGAGCAGGTTCAGGAGAATGCGCTCGAGCTTGCCGCCGTCGATGTGCCCCGAGAGCGTCGCCGGCGCCTCCACGTGCAGCGCGATACCGCGGCTGCCGGCGAGGTTGTCGAAGTGCACCGTCGTGTCCCGGACCAGCTGCGCCACGTCGACGCGGGCGTAGGACAGCGACATCTCCCGCGCCTCGGAGCGCGCGAGCGCGAGCAGATCGTCGACGTGCTTGTGCAGCAGGAGCGCGTTCTTGCGGATGGTGACGACGGAGGGCGTCAGCGTCGTCGAGTCTCGTCGCAGCAGGGTCTCGGTCGTGCCGAGGATGAGCGACAGCGGCGTGCGCAGCTCGTGGCTCAGGTTCGCGAAGAAGCGCGCGCGCAGCAGGTCCGAGCCCTTCAGTTGATCGTGCAGGCTGCGCACCTGCGCGTGCGCGGAGTCGAGCCTCGAACGCAAGGCGCGGGCCTCCGCCGCCTCGCTGCGCAAGGTGCGCAGGTGGCGCCGCAAACGCAGGGAGCCGATCGCGATCACGAGGATGACGACGATCGCCGCGGCGCTCACGCCCGTGGACAGTCCGCTGCTCCACACGTCCATGCGTCCTCACTCTACTGCGCGCTGCCGTGTTTCGCGTCCGCTCGGCGCCCGGGGGCGGGCGCGTTTTGCACGTTTCGCGCCCCGCCGTGTCTGCTGAATGGTTGTTCACTCCTGTCGTGTGCGCTCGAGGCCTGCTCGATCGTGGGCTCTACGTCGACGGGCTGGAGGCGCGATCAGGCGCGCGATCTGCGCCCGCGCCGTCTCTCCCACCCGGCTTTCGGCGCACGGGCTGCGCCGGCCTATGCCCGTGAAATCGCCGCGCTTGGCGCCAGCGTCGAGCGCGCTGTAGTCCTTTCGCGCGGCACGTCGCTTGAGAAGGGGTGGGGCACTGATCCGCATTCGCGGATCGTGCGCTGGGTATTCAGCCGGGGCGTGGGCCCCGCCTCGAAATCCGTCCCGGATTCTCACCACCCCCCAGCGTCCACCCCGGAGACCCCATTCGATGTACGACAAAGAGACCGCGCCGCTCGATCACCTATTCGCCATGGCGAGCCGGCCGCGGGTGCTGCTCGCCGAAGATGACGACGAGCTGCGCCCCGTTTTGGAGCAGGCGCTCACCCGCTCGGGGTTCGACGTGAGCGCCGTGCCGGACGGCTCCCAGCTCCTCGATCGCATCGCCCTCTGTCTGCTCGGCGAGCGCTGGGAGCCGATGCCGGATGTCATCGTCACCGACGTGAGGCTGCCGGCCTTCAATGGGCTGAGCCTCATCGAGGGCCTGCGCGACGAGGGCTTCTGTGTCCCCGTGGTCGTCATGACGGCCTTCGGCGACCAGACCATGCGCGATCGGGTCGAGCACCTCGGGCGCGCCACCTACCTCGACAAACCGTTCGAGCAGCGGGAGCTCGAGGCAGCCGTGTGGCGCGCCTACCGCTGGTAGCCCTGAACAGACCCTCTGTCGCGGGCGAAGCACCCGCGGAGCGGCGGGGTGCATTCGCTGCACGGTGAACGGCGTCCAACGTCGAGGATGTGTGCTACCCGCGAGCATGCCCGCACCCCGTGACATACTCCGCCGCATGTCCGTTCGAGAGTCTCACGGCCGCGTGATTGTGCTCAGCAGCGAGCGTACCCTCGCCGACAGCCTCGAGAGAGGGGGCCGCGGCCTCCGCGTGGTGAGGGCGAGCAGCGCCGACGAGGTGGCCCTGGCGAGCACGCAGGGCGAGCACGACGTGGCGTTGCTGGACGCCGCCGTGGGCCTCGCGGAGCTGCAACGGGCGGTCGCCGCGCTGCGGGCAGGGCGCGTGGCCACGGTCCTGGCGGTCGATGAGTCGTCGCCCTCGTCGCTCCGGCTGTTGCTGAGCCTCGACGCGGACGCGCTGGTGCTGCGCACGGCGTCCGGGGAGGAGCTGCGGGCGCTGCTCGACGATGTGGCGGCTGCCCGTCGTGGAGACGAGGGCGCGGCCGGCGCGGCGCCGCAGAGCCGGGCGTCTCCGTTCGAAGGCTTCGTCGGTCAGAGCTCGTGGCTTCATGAGCTGTGCCGCGTGTTGCCGCGCATCGCCCGCTCCGAGGGCTCGGTGCTGATCACCGGCGAGACCGGCACCGGCAAGGAGCTCGTCGCGCGCGCGCTGCACCGGATGTCGACGAGGAGGCACGGCCCCTTCGTGGCGGTGAGCTGCGCCGCGCTGCCCGAGACGCTGCTCGAGTCGGAGCTGTTCGGACACGAGCGCGGAGCGTTCACGGGGGCCACCCACGCCAAGGAGGGGCGCTTCGAGCTGGCCGACGGCGGCACGCTCTTCCTCGACGAGATCGGCGAGCTGTCGGAGCCCGCGCAGGTGAAGCTCCTGCGGGCGCTGCAGGAGCGCACCATCGAGCGTGTCGGCAGCACGCAGTCGCGCTCCGTCGACGTGCGCGTCATCGCGGCCACGAACCGGGACGTCACCGCGGCGGCCACCGGGCGCGTGCGCTCCGATCTCGTCTTCCGCCTGCAGGTGTTCTCGCTGCACCTGCCGCCCCTGCGCGAGC
>CAYLZW010000434.1:0-4327 GCA_964388085.1 uncultured Myxococcales bacterium
TGACCAACGACGTGGAGTCGCTCTCGGAGCTGTTCTCGTCGGGCGCGGTGCAGATCGTCGGCGACTTTCTCTATCTCGGCGGCACGCTCGTCTTCCTGTTCGTCTACGACTGGAAGCTGGCGCTCGCCGCCATCGCGACGCTGCCCATCCTCTTCGTCGGCGTGCACCTGTTCCGCATGCGCGCGCGAGAGGCGTTCCGGCGCGTGCGCGCTCGCCTCAGCGCCTTGAACGCGTACCTGCAAGAGCACCTCTCGGGCATGCACATCGTCCAGATGTTCGGCCAGACCGGCCGCGTGCGCGAGCGCTTCGAGGTCGACAACCGCGGCTACATGCTGGCGAACCGCGAGGCCATCGCGCTCGACGCCGGCGTCTACGCCTTCGTCGACGCCATGAGCACCGTCACCGTGGCGGTCGTGCTGCTCGTCGGCGCTGGGCTCCAGGAGTCGGGCTGGCTCACGCTCGGCGTCATCGTCGGCTTCGTCGCCGCGCTCGAGCGCTTCTTCCTGCCGATCCGCGAGCTGTCGAACAAGTACACGATCATCCAGAGCGCGCTCACGAGCGCCGAGCGCATCTACGAGCTCGAGGACGAGGACGAGCCCATCCGCCAGCCCGACGCGCCGAAGCCGGTCCGCTTCGAGCGCGAGCTCGCCTTCGAGGACGTGCGCTTCCGCTACGGCGACGGGCCCGAGATCCTGAAGGGCATCTCCGTGCGCATCCAGAAGGGCGAGCGCATCGCGCTCGTCGGGCACACGGGCGCCGGCAAGACCACCGTCGTGAAGCTGGTGGACCGCATGTACGACGTGAGCTCCGGCCGCGTCACGCTCGACGGCGTCGACATCCGCGAGATGGACCTGAGCGCGCTGCGCCGCTTGTCGACCTCGGTGCCGCAGGACGTGTTCCTGTTCTCCGGCACCTTGCGCGACAACCTCGTGTACGGCCGCGAGGACGTCGACGACGAGACGCTGCTCGCCGCGGTGCGCGCGTGTCAGGCCGAGCGCGTGCTCGAGCGTCACGGCGGCCTCGGCGGCACGGTGACCGAGCGCGGACAGAACCTCTCCCTCGGCGAGCGTCAGCTGCTGGCCCTCGTGCGCGCGCTCGTGACCGACCCGCCGATCCTGATCCTCGACGAGGCCACGGCCTCGGTAGACCGCGAGACCGAGCGGCGGCTGCAAGCGGCGACCGAGAAGCTGATGGACGGCCGAACGGCGCTCATCGTCGCGCACCGCCTCTCCACCATCGAGCGCTGCGATCGCATCCTGGTGCTGCACGCGGGCGAGATCGTCGAGGAGGGCAGCCACGACGAGCTGATGGCCCAGGGCGGCCGCTACGCCACGCTCGTCGAGCTGCAGCGTCGCGAGGCTGCCTGAGCGTCGTGTTGGCGCTCTCAGCGTCGTAAGGCGCCCGCCAGTACGAGATGAGGGCCGAGCGGCGCCACGCGGATGTCGAGGTCCGTGGGCACGCCGAGGTCGGGCCGCAGCACGCGCGCGGAGAAGCCCCTGGTCGTGGGCTCGATGATCGCGTCCTCGAAGCGCAGCCTCACCTGGGTGGGCGGGAAGTACGCCTTGAACACCACCTCCTTGGCGGCGGCGAGCAGCAGCAGCGGGGAGGCGGGCAGGGGCGGTGGCGCGTCGAGCCAGGCGTGCTCCTCCACGCGCGCGAGCAGGCGACGGGTGCCGCCGTCGAGGCCGCGGTCGTCTCTCTCTACGTCGATTCCGACACCATGAAAGTGAGCCGCCGGTCCGACGATGGCCACCGCGAGCCCGTGCGTGTGCGCGATGGCGCCGACGACGCCGTCCGGCCAACGCACGGCGCCCGAGGGCTCACGAGCGAGGCTGCTTGGCTCCATGCCGAGGGAGGCGATGCCGGCGTGCGCCGCGAGCCGGCCGCCGAGGAGGTGCGGTCCGCGCAGCGGTCCGAGGCTGTGCGCGAGCTCGTTCTCGTCGTCGAAGGGGCTCTGCAGCGCGGCTTCGAGCGGGTGGGCGAACACGGCGACGCCGAGCTCCTCCGCGAGCGCCGGCACCGGGAAGGCCAGCGGCGAGACGAGGGGCAAGCGATCACTCATGGCGCAGCGCCGGGGTCAGCGCGACGAGCGCGCGCGCATGATGAGCTTCGGCGCGTGGTAGATGCGCAGGCCGTCGCACCACAGCCAGGCCTGCGCCGTCAGGTCGACGTGTCCGGGCGCGCGCGTCACGTCGAGCACGTCCACCTCGACCACCGTCTTCTTCCGCGTGGGGACGACCTGGCCGCGGTAGCGCCACACGAGCTCCTCGTCGGTGGCGATCGGCTCGAACACCGGTCGCTCGAGATCCGTCACGAGCCCGCGCTCGAGCAGGAAAAACTGCATGGCCTGGAGCATGGCCTCGACGCCGAGCGAGCCGGGTTGCACCGGGTCCTGGAAGAAGTGCGCTTTGAAGAACCACTCGCGCGGGTCCACGTCCTTCTCGGCGCGGATGAAGCCCTTGCCCTGGCTGCCTCCCTCGGGCCAGAGGCCGGTGACGCGGTCGAGCATCAGCAGCATGGGGCCGGCGAGCTTCGCGTCGATACCGCTGTCACCGCCGAAGAACGCCGTCGGGCGCGCGCGTAGATCGAGCGGCAGCGGCGTCCCGTCGGGGAGCGCGGCGCAGGGCTCGATGAGGCGGGCCTTCTCGACGTCATTGGCGCCGACGCCGACCTGTCGCGCCAGGGCCTCGGGCGGGAAGAAGCCGAAGGTGGTCTCGCCGTCGAACACGACGCCGTGCGCGTCTGTGACCTCGAAGGTGAACTGCTGGATGATGAGGCCGCCCGACGCGGACATGCTCGTCATGCGCACCGTCGTCGTCAGCGTGCCGACAGCGGGCGCGAGCGTACGCCGAACGTGACCCTTGCCGTCGAGGTTCCGGTAGTAGAGGTCCTTCTCCGAGCGCATGCTGCCGACGTACGACGAGAGCCAGCCGCAGGGCTGCAGGGCGATCTCGAGCAGCACCGCGAACGGCATGGTGCGGTCGCCGTTCTGCTCGAAGAACCACGCGTCGGCGGGGACGTCGTACTCGACCGCGACGACACCACCCGCCTGCATGCCGCCCGACTCGATGGCGTCGATGGAGCGAACGCGCGACATGAAGTGATAGGGGGGGCCGGGCAAGCGCGCGACCCGGCGCTCGTGGTCGAAGTCGGCATAGAGCTCGCGATAGGCCTCGGAGGGCTTGCCGGTGCCGGTCGCGAGCAGCGCGCGCTGATCGAAGGCGACGCCGTCGTCGTCGTTGCCGATGCCGCCGACCGCGTCCCAGCCGTTCGTCTTCGGCGCCTCGCCGAGCAGGACACCGTCGCCGTAGAGCGGATAGTCGGGCACCAGCTCGATCCCGACGTTGTCCGCGAACAGGCTCTTCAGCCCGTCGACGGTGACCAGAATGTCCGCGACGACGCGCGGCCGCGCTCCGTCGTGGACCTCCTTGATGAAGAGCTCGTACACGAGGCGCTTCGACGACGGGATGGCTTGTCCACGGCAGCGCAGCTTGAACTGCTCGCTCTTGACCGGCTCGAAGCGCCAGCCGTCGCGTTCGAGCGTGAAGCCCAGCGAGCTCAGGTAGAACGACATCGCCTGCAGGCAGCCCTCGAACATGAGGGTGCCCGGCATGCACGGGTCGTCCTTGAAATGACCGTCGAAGAACCAGCTCTCGGGAGTGAAGTCGAGCTCGGCGCGCAGGTAGCCGCGCCCCCAGGGCCCACCGCGCGGATCGACGAGGGTGACGCGATCGAACAGCAGCATCTCGCCGCCCTGGATGGCGGGCGTGCGCACGTGCGTGAGCGCCGGCTCGAAGCCTTCCCCGAAGCAGGCGACGACGTCACCTCGCGTGAAGGCCTCGAGCTCCTCGCGCGTGAAGCTGCGCTTCGCGGTAGGGCAAGGCGGCGACGCCAAGGGCAGCGTCGCTAAGTCATTTACAGAGACGTCGGAGGGTTGCCAGAGACAGCCGCCCGAGTCCGCCAGCTCCTGGTCGGTGAAGAAGCCCGCCTGCCCGTTGCGCACGCTCAGGACGACGTCACCACCCGGTCCGCCGAGGCGCGCGTCCGAGTGAAAGAAGAACAGCCGCGTGTCGCCGTGCGTGGCGTAGCTGTCGATGTGGATGTCGTAGTGCAGCGTCGTCCCGGCGGGGGGCAGCTCGCCGAAATAGGTGAGGTCGCAGCCGAGCAGGCGGTAGACGCGCTCGCCCTGGTTCTCGAAGTCGACGCCCATCCAGCTGATGAGGAGTAGATCGGCCTGGCCCGACTCGATGAGGATGCCCGGCGGGATGCGGCCGTGGTGCAGGTACCAGCTGTCCCAGCGGACATCGCTCTCGGTCCAGATGGTCTT
>CAYLZW010000435.1:0-4316 GCA_964388085.1 uncultured Myxococcales bacterium
GCCAGGATCCTCGGGATCGACCTGTGGCTCGCCTCCCCCGAGGACACGATCCTCAGCAAGCTCGAGTGGGCGAAGGGCACAGGCTCCACCCGGCAACTCGACGACGTGCGCGGCATCCAGGCCGCACGCGCGCAGGAGCTCGATACGACGTACATCGACCGCTGGGCCGCAGCGCTTGGCGTGACGGCGCTGTGGAGCGGGGTACGCGGCGATTCTTGAGAGCGGCCGCAAGCTCCCGCGTGGGGCGTTCGCTCAAGGCAACATGAGCGGGAAGCTCACGCGGCTGACGTCACCGTCGAGCGTCTCGTACACCACCCACGATCCCGTCACCTTCTTCACGTATTGCCGCGTCTGCTCGACGGGGATCGACTCCACCCAGGCGTCGAGCGGCTTGGGCGCGCTCTTCGTGCGCCACTTCCTGACATTGCCCGGCCCCGCGTTGTAGGCGGCGATGGCGAGCAGCGGGTGCTCCAGGAGCTTCATGCGCCGGGAGAGGTGGTTGGCGCCGAGGCGCGCGTTCAGGTGGGGCTTGCGCAGCTCCGCGAGCGA
The DNA here is from genome assembly GCA_964388085.1 of uncultured Myxococcales bacterium. Classification (GTDB taxonomy): domain Bacteria; phylum Myxococcota; class UBA727; order UBA727; family CAYLZW01; genus CAYLZW01. Next base: position 550 of record CAYLZW010000435.1, read on the forward strand.
GGGGTCGCCGAGCTTCAGGAGCTGCGCCTCCTCGCGAGCCGTGGGCGGCATGAGCTGGCAGAGGCCGATGGCGCCCGCCCACGAGACGACGTCGGCGTTGAAGGCGCTCTCCTCGCGCGCGAGGCCCATCAGCAGCGTCTTCGGCACATGCTTCACGGCGCGCGCGGCCTGCTCGATGGCGTCGTCGTAGGCGCGCGGGAAGCCGAGGTGCCAGGTCAGCAGCGAGGCGCCGGTAGGCTTGCCGCTCGGCAGCGCGTTGCCCGTGAAGCGCATGACCCGGTGCGCTTTACCGAGCGCGCCCACCTGCGTGTACAAGAGCACCAGCGCGAGGCGCGCCTTGTCATCGAGCGCCTTGTACTCGATGCCGTCGAGGAGCTGCTCGGCCTCATCGTCGTAACCGGCGCCGGCGAGCTGCACCGCGAGCGAGAAGCGCACATCGCTCTGGAGCGAGCCGACGGGCAGCGAGCCTTTGCCGTCGAGCGTGTCGCGCGCGGCGGCGCCCGAAGCCGCCAGCTGGCGCAACACCTCGTCGCGGCTCACGCCCACCTCGCTGCTCGCATGCAGCGAGAGCAAGCGCGCCATGTGCCCGTAGAAGCTCGCGGGCCTGGCCTCGGCGAAGGCGAGCAGGTCCTGGAAGCCGCCGCGCCGCGCGTCCTGGTCGGCCGTCGGCTGGAGCGTCATCGGGTCTGGGTAGAGCTGTAGCCGCGCTCGCCAATAGAGCGCGCGATCCTTGACCAGCGCGGGCCCGTCCGTCGTCGTGCGCGCCACCTCGTCGAGCACGGCGCGCGCGCCGGCGGCGTCCCCGCGGCGCGCGAGCAGGAAGGCCAGGTTGAAGCGCGCGTCCTCGCGCATGTCGCCGTCCGGGAAGCGCGCAGCGAGGTCGCGATAGGTCTCGATGGCCTCGTCGGCCTTGCCCTGGCGCTCCATGAGCTCCGCGCGCCAGAACAGCACGTCGTCGGTGTAGCTGTCCTTCGGGTAGCTCTTGGCGAAGGCGTCGAGCAGCGGCAGCCCCTCGTCGGCCGACTGGTAGTAGGCGACCTGGGCCGCGAGGTAGCGCGCGCGCCTTTGCACGTCGCCCTGGCAGCGCTCGGCCACGACGTCGAGCGCCTTGCGCGAGGTCTGGTAGCGGCGCAGCTTGCGCGCGGCCTTGCCCCACAGGAGGCGAATGGCGCAGGAGCGCTCGTCGACGGCGTCCGGCTTTGGCTGATGGCGCTCAAGAGTGGCGAACACGGCCTTGTTGTCGTGCCGCTCGGTGAGGGCCTCGGCGCGGCGCAGCGCGAGCGTGAGATCGCGGTGGCGCGCGAGATTCTTCGCTTCTGGAAGCTTCAAAGCGAGATCGGCCGAGGCCGTCTCGCCGAGATCGACGTAGAGGCGCTCGAGCGCGCGCTGCTGGAGGTCGCCCTTGCCCTCTTCGGCCAGCAGGAGGAGCGAACGGGCCAGCGCTTCGCGGCGCAGGGTGTCGTCGGGCGCGGGTGCCTTGACGACGTCAGCGCCGCTCAGGGCATGGGCCGCGTCCGCCTTGGCGTCGAGCGCGAGCAGGGCCGCGCGCGCTTCGTCGACGACGAGCAGGTCCCGTCCGAGCACCGGCCCCTGCAGCACGGTCAGCCAGGCCGACACCGCGGCCGCGGTAGCGCTCGCCTGGGCCTTGCGCTCCGCCTTCGAGTGGCCCGTGACCAGCGCGGAGCGACAGCGGGCGAAGCGCAGCTGCGCGGCCTCGGCGCGCTCGGGATGCTCCTTGGCGTCCGCCTCGTACAGGGCGCAGGCGCGCTCTTCCTCGCCGCTCAGCGCGAGGGCGCGTCCGTACAGGCCGGGCGCGGTCACGAGCGGCGGCGCGCGTCCGTTCACCTCGCCGAGCAGCGCGCGCGCGCGGGCGGCGTCCCCGGCAACGAGGGCCTCGCGCGCCGCCTGGTGCGGATCGGTGATGGACAGGCGCTCCGGTCCCGCGCCAGCGGCGGCGGGCAGCGAGAGCGTCAGCGAAGCGAGCAGGGCGGGGAGCATCATGCGCGGACCTTACGACGAAGCGAAGGTGCAACGACGAGCGCTCCCGCCCTGTTCCCCGAGTCGCCGGCCGAATCAGCCGAGGCTCTTGCGCTCGCCGCGGATCTCCGCGTCCTTGCGCGGCACCGCCGGCAGCTGGCCCCAGGGGAGCATGCCGCGGCAGGCCGCGATGGCGGTGTCGAGGAACGACGTCACCTGCTGCTTCTGGGCGTCCGCCTCCTCGCGCAAGCGGCCCATGGGCAGCACCGCGCCGAAGAAGCCCTCGCGGAACCAGAGCGCCTCGCCGATGGGCTTGAGCGTCGGATCGCTCGGCGCCGGCACCGGCTTCACGAAGAAGTACGGCTCGTCGATGTGCTCGTCACCGGGCGACATGCCCACCAGCACGCCGCGATCGTCATCGTCCTCGTCGGAGATGAAAGTGGCGAGCTCGAAAGAGCCCGGCCAGCAGCGCACGGGCCCCGCGTCGTCCTCGCGCGCGAACAAGACGCGCAGCACCGCGTCCGCGTTCGAGAACCAGCGGCTCAGCTCGCGCTGGGCGTCCTCGTCGTGGAAGTGAAAGCCCTTGCCCGCCTTGAGCGGCGCGTCGGGCAGCTCCACGCGCGGGCGCGCGAGCTCCACCGGCTCGTCCCGCTTCTTCGCCTTGGCCACCGCGGCCGCCAGCCACTGGGTGGCGGCCTCGACGTTCATGCCGTCGAGCTCGGTCTCGGCCATCACGTTGTTGTCACGATCGAGCAGCGCCAGCGTCAGGTCCTGCACCTTGACCGCGCTGCGCATGCGCACGTGGTCGTCGGTGGGCTGACCCGCGAGCACGCGCCGGTCCTTCAGCCACTCGAGGTTCGTGTGGCTGTCGTCGGGCAGCGGGCGCAAGAGCGTGCCGCCGAGCGCCGAGGCGACGTGCGCCGCGTAGTGCGCGTTCGTGCGGGCCTCCTTGAGAGAAGTCTTGTTCGCGGTGCCGAGCTGTTGCCAGCCGTCGATAATGGCGTTCGTCAGACTCATGTCGATTGGCCTTCTCTAAAGCTTGGTCGAAGCCGAATGGCAGCGTCTGTGCGTCAGGCCGAAGCGCCGCCGGTCATGCGCGCGACCTCGTCCGCCAGGTTGTCGCTCTTCTTCTCGATGCCCTCGCCGACGCGGAAGCGCGCTACGCGGGTCAGGCTCAGCTCGCTGCCGGCCTCCTTGCCGACCTTCTCGAGGAGCTTCTTCACCGTGACGTCCGGGTCCTTCACGAAGGGCTGCTCGAGCAGCACGCGCTCGGCGTAGAACTTCTGCACGCGGCCCTCGACGATCTTGTCGACGATGTTCTCGGGCTTGCCCTGCTCGAGCGCCTGCTGCTTGTAGATGGCGCGCTCGGTGGCGAGCGTCTGCTCCGAGACCTGATCGCGCGAGATGCTGATCGGGTCCTCGCTGGCGACGTGCATGGCGAGGTCCTTGGCCACCGCCTGTACGGCGTCGTTGTTCGCTTTGGACGCGTCGCTCAGCTTGAGCTCGACGAGGACGCCGATGCTGCCGCCGGCGTGCAGGTAGTCGCCGTAGACATCGCCGCCCGTCATGCGCTCGAAGCGGCGCACGGAGATGTTCTCGCCGATGGTGCTGATCTTCTCGTTGACGATGTCCTGCAGCTTCTTGCCGCCGAGCTCGCTGGCGAGCAGCGCCTCGACGTCCTTCGGGTCCGCCTTGGCGGCCTGCGCGGCTGTGTCCTCGGCGAGCTTCTGGAACTCGTCGTTCTTGGCGACGAAGTCGGTCTCGCAGTTCACCTCGGCGAGCGCCGCGGT
>CAYLZW010000436.1:0-4316 GCA_964388085.1 uncultured Myxococcales bacterium
GCTCGATGAGACCGGCCGCTTCGTAGTAGCGCATGACCACCTGCGAGCCCGGCGCCAGCGACGTCTTCACCCACGGCTTGCTGGTGAGCCCCTTCTCGACGGCCTTCTTCGCGAGCAGACCCGCGGCGAGCATGACGCTCGGGTTCGAGGTGTTGGTGCAGGAGGTGATCGCCGCGATGACGATGCTGCCGTCACCGATGGCGTCGCCCTCCGGCGGCGACATCGGCGCGCCGGCCGGCTTCAACGCGGGCAGCGCGCCGAGGAACGACCTCTTCGACGACGACAGCGGCACGCGATCTTGCGGGCGCTTCGGTCCCGCGAGCGAGGGCTCGATAGAGCCGAGATCGAGCTCCACGGTCTGGCTGAACGTCGGCTCGGGCGAGGCCTTGGTGTGGAAGAGGCCCTGCTCCTTGGCGTAGGCCTCGACGAGGCGCACGCGCTCTTCGCCCCGCCCGGTGAAGCGCAAAAAGCGTAACGTCTCCTCGTCGATGGGGAACATGGTCGCCGTGGCGCCGTACTCGGGGGTCATGTTGCCGATGGTGGTGCGGTCGGCCACGCTCAGCTTCGGTACGCCCGGGCCATAGAGCTCGACGAGCTTGCCCACGACGCCCACCTTGCGCAGCAGCTCGGCGACGTGCAGCACGAGGTCGGTCGCGGTGGCGCCTTCGCGCAGCTCGCCGACGAGCCGCACGCCCAGCACCTCGGGGAGCAACATCGCGATGGGCTGCCCCAGCATGGCCGCCTCCGCCTCGATGCCGCCGACGCCCCAGCCGAGCACGCCGAGGCCGTTCACCATGGGCGTGTGCGAGTCTGTACCGACGAGGGTGTCGGGGTAGGCGAGCGGGCGCGGGCCCTTCTCCGCGGCGGCGTTCTCGTCGGAGGTGAAGACCACGCGCGCGAGGTGCTCGAGGTTCACCTGGTGGACGATGCCCATCAGCGGCGGCACCACCTTGAAGTTGTCGAACGCGTTCTGGCCCCAGCGCAGGAACGCGTAGCGCTCGTGGTTGCGCCGGTAATCGAAGGCGCGGTTCTGCGCGAACGCGTCCGCTCTCGCGTAGACGTCGACCTGCACCGAGTGATCGATGACGAGCTCGACGGGGAGGAGCGGGTTCACCTTGCGCGGATCGCCGCCGAGCTCGGCCATGGCGTCGCGCATGGCGGCGAGATCAACGACGGCGGGCACGCCCGTGAAGTCCTGCAGCACGACGCGCGCCGGCATGAAGGCGATCTCGCGCTCCCCCGCGCGCTTCGGATCCCAGCGGGCGAGCGCCTCGATGTCGTCCGGCTTCACGCTCACGCCGTCCTCGCAGCGCAGCAGGTTCTCGAGCAGCACTTTGAGCGAGTAGGGCAGCCGCGCGACGTCGATCCCCCGCTTCTCGAGCGCGTCGAGGCGGAAGATGTCGAATTCACGATCAGCCACTTTCAGGATGGAGCGAGCACCGAAGCTGTTGGCCATGGTCCCTCCGACCGGTTCTTGCGTGGGCCCGCTCGGGCGAACGCGGACATCGCACAGTGTCTGCGGGTTCTACCGCAGCGCGGCGAACCCGGCGGGCCGACCGTGCAGATCGCGATCCAGAGCGGCCGCCGCGCGCGGAGGAAGCTTCAGCCTGCTAGGCTCGGGCTCGCGCGGCCCCATGGGGAGCTCGCGCGGGTAATCCTGGCAGCGTGCTCGCGAGCGCGCGACGGCAGTAGGGGCGTGGTCGTGCAAAGAGCGCTTCCTTCCGAATGGATCTGCGCGCGGGCCTCGTGGGCGCTGCTCAGCTGCGCGCTGCTCTTCGTGGCGGCGTGCGAGCTGCCCGACGACGCGCTGTACGGGCGCGCCTGCGCGAGCGACGGAGACTGCGGCGCCGACCACGTCTGCGCGGTCGGCTTCTGCTTGACGCCCGAGCAAGCGGCGTTGACGCGGGTCGACGCCGGCGCGCGCCCGGACGCCGGTCACGACGAGGACGCCGGCGACCACCCGGCGGAGCTCGACGCGGGTCGCGCCACGACGGACGGCGGCCGCACCGCCACCGACGGCGGCCGCACGATCACGGACGGCGGGCGCGTGGCCGACGCCGGCGCCGAGTGCGACGACGACCTCGACTGCGACGACGGCGTCTGGTGTAACGGGGCGGAGTCCTGTCTGGACGGCGTGTGCGTGCCGGGCGCGGGCGCTTGCGGCGACGAGAATTGCAACGAGGCGAGCGAGACCTGCGGCGACTGCGACGGAGACGACGACTGCGACGACGGCGCGTTCTGCGACGGCGCCGAGCGCTGCGTCGACGGCAGCTGTCAGGAGAGCGCCGCGCCTTGCGGCAGCGGCACGGTCTGTGACGAGGGCGGTGATCAGTGCGTGAGCTGTACCGGCGATGAGCACTGCGACGATCTCGACTTCTGCAACGGCGCCGAGACCTGTGTGGCCGGTGAGTGCGTCGCGGGCACCTCCCCTTGCGGCGGTGACACGCCGCTGTGCGACGAGGAGCTCGACCGCTGCGGGCAGTGCGACGCCGAGGTGCTCTGCGCCGACGACGCGTTGTTCTGCAGCGGCGCCGAGGTGTGCTCCGGAGAGGCCCTGTGCCTGAGCAGCGGTGATCCGTGCCTCGGCAGCGGGACACCGCTTTGCAACGAGAGCGCCGACCGCTGCGACGAGTGCGACGGCGCGAACCCCTGCAGCGACGACGGATCGTACTGCTCGGGCGTCGAGTCCTGCGGCGGCGACGGCCTGTGTCAGAGCAGCGGCGACCCCTGCAGCGGCGGGCGGCCGTATTGTAACGAAGGCGCCGCGCGCTGCGACGAATGTAATGGCGCGCACCCCTGTAGCGACGACGGGCTCTATTGTTCCGGCACGGAGTCCTGCTCCGTGGACGGCAGCTGCATCAGCAGCGGCGACCCCTGCGCCGGCTCGTCCCGCCCGCTCTGCAACGAGGCCGTGGACCGCTGTGACGAGTGCAACGCCTCGAACGCCTGCGTCGACGACGGCTTGTTCTGTAACGGCACGGCGTCGTGTGGGGCGGGCGGCAGCTGCGAGAGCGGCACCCCCCCGTGCGAGGGCACGTCGAACCCGCTCTGCAACGAGGCCGCCGATCGCTGTGACGAGTGCGACGCGAACCACCCCTGCGTCGACGACGGGAACTATTGCAATGGCGCGGAGCTGTGCTTGAGCGGCCAGTGCGTCAGCTCCGGTGACCCCTGTGACTTCCCGAAGCCTTACTGCAGCGAGAGCCGCGACCGTTGCGAGGAGTGCCGAGAGGACTACGACTGCTTCCCTGGAGAGTACTGCGCGCCCCTTGGCATCTGCCGCGATGGCTGCCTCGAGGTCCCCGAGGGCCCGCTGATGTTGCCCCCGCAATGCCCCTAGGGCGTTCGCCCGCGCAGAACGAGACGGCGGTTGTTATACGGACGCTGCACCTTCTTCGGTGGAGTCGTTCATGCGTGTCGACATCTGGTCGGACCTCGTGTGTCCCTGGTGCTACATCGGCAAACGCCGCTTCGAGCGCGCCCTCGAGCGCTTCCCGCACAGGGATCGTGTGCAGGTCGTGTACCGCTCCTTCGAGCTCGACCCGAGCGCGCCGCGAGGCCACACCGAGGACACGGCCGCGAGGCTCGCGTCGAAGTACGGCATGCCCGTGGCCGAGGCCAAGGCCATGATGGCGCACGTCGTTCAGACGGCGGCAGGCGAGGGGCTCGAGTACCAGCTCGAAGGGACGCGCAGCGGCAACACGGCCGACGCGCACCGCGTGGTGCACCTCGCCAAGGCGCGCGGCCGACAAGACGCCGTCATCGAGCGGCTCTACCGCGCCTACTTCAGCGATGGCCGCTCGCTCTTCGACGCCGACTCCCTCGTCGCGCTCGCCGCCGAGGCAGGCCTCGACGGTGACGAGGTGCGCGACGTGCTCGAGAGCGACCGCTACGCCGACGACAAAGAGCAGGACGAGGCCGCTGCCGGCGCCTATGGCGTGCGCGGGGTGCCGTTCGTCGTCATCGACGAGCGCATCGGCGTGTCGGGCGCGCAGCCGGCGGAGCTGTTCGAGAAGGCGCTCGAGCAGGCCTGGAACGATCGCTCCTCCGTCGACCAGGCCGATGTCGAGGGCGCCGTCTGCCGGGACGAGAGCTGCTCCTGAACAGCAGGCCCTTCGCGCGCGCCGATCCGTGCTCTACGGTAGCGTCGCCGGATGCTGACGCTGCGCCTCCCGCTCCTCCTCGTCCTGCTGAGCGCGACGCTCGGTGCCTGTCGCTGCAGCGAGGCCGTCGCTCCTCCACGCTGCGGCGACGGCGCTGACGTATGCGTCCGGCAAACGGCGTCATGGACCACCTCTTGCGCCGCCGTGTCTCCT
>CAYLZW010000437.1:0-4303 GCA_964388085.1 uncultured Myxococcales bacterium
CGCCCTCGCCCTCGCCCTCGCCCTCGCCCTCGCCCTCGCCCTCGCCCTCGCCCTCACCTTCCCCTTCGCCTTCGCCTTCGCCTTCGCCTTCGCCTTCGCCCTCACCCTCGCCGCCGGGCGTGCAGTCGTAGAGGGCGGCGCCGCCACACTCGTCGCACGCGTTCCACAAGAGGCCGGAGCGGAGCACGCCGTCGCAGCCGGCACACGCGTCGGCGACGCCGTCCGCGTCGGCGTCGAGGTCGCCCGCCGGGCAGGCGTCGCACGCGTCCGCCACGTCGTCGCCATCGGCGTCGCGGCCATCGTCACCGCCGGGGCAGTTGTCACAGGCGTCGGGCGTACCGTCGCCATCGGCGTCCACGCCGCGGCAGATCCCGGGCACCGCGAAGTCGAGCACGGCCGCCGCCAGGGCTGTACGAGCGCTGTCGTCGAGAGTCGCGAAGGGGAACGCGAGGAACACGCTGCGGTAGCCGTCGTCCACCGTGACCGCCGCGCTCCCGATGGAGTCAGCGCCGTTCGACCAGAGGAGCGCCGCCTGGCCAGGCTCCTCGGCCGCGACGACGCTCTGGTGGATGCCCGACGCCACGAGGCTCAGGTCGTCGCCCAGGGCGCCCCCGACGGCGCCTTGCAGCGACGTCACGCCGGGCCCGTACTGGACGAAATCGACGCCGAGATAATCGTCCCCGAGCTCGCTGCCATCGAGCTGATCCGCGACGTAGGCGCCGGCGATGACGAGCGCGCCGCCGGCGTCGAGGTACGCGCGCAGGGCGGCGCGCTCGCTGGACGTGAGCTGGTTGTTTGTCGTCGAGCCGTAGTGGTAGCCGACCGCCCACACGACGAGCCCGTCGGTGAATGGCGCGAGCTGCGAGAACCCGACCGGACCGTCGTCGAAGGGATCGTGCGTGACGGTGCCGACGCCGAGCGCCGCGAACCCGGCCGCCCAGGCGTTCACATAGTCGTCGTTGTTGTCATCGAAGTAGCCGTCCACCAGCAGCACGGACGGGAGCGCGGTGACGCTCACGGCGGTCGCGCTCGATTCATTGCCGGCGCTGTCCACGGCCGTGACCTGCCACGCGTTGCTGAGGCCGCCGCTGTCGAAGGGGGGCTCGTCGAGGAGCGGCTCGTGCGCGGGCGCGAAGGGACCCGCGGCCGACGCTGCCCGATAGACGCGGTAGCCGGCCACGTCGGGGGACGGGCTCGCCGCCCAGGTGACGCGCGCGGCGCCGCCCGCGGCGCGGACGCTCGCCCACGGCGGCGGCTCGGGGGCGACGGAGTCGGCGGCCGGCACGAACGGCCCCTCGATGCGATAGCGCGCGGACCAGGTGCCGTCGCTCAGCTTCGTCCAGTCACCAAAGGTGGCGAGCGCCGTCGTGTAGCCGGCGTCGCTCTCCGCGAGCACCACGAGCGCGGCGTCGAGGAGGGCGCCGAGCCGCGCGCGCGCGTCCGGCTCGCTGAGGCCGGCGGGCAGGAGCGCGCTGTCGGCGTAGCGGAAATGATCGCTCCACGTCGTGAGCGTGCCCGTGCGGGTCGGCGCGATGGCGCGCACGGACGCGAGCAGCGTGCTCGCGTCGCCCGCCGGGAGGGTCGTCGCCACCGTGACACCGGGGACGTCCTCGGCGAGCAGGCCCGTGTCGAGCGCGCTCAATTGCGCGCCGAGGCGCGCGGCGAGCTCGCTCGCGAGCGCGCTGTCGGCTCGCCAGCCGTCCATCAGGGCGTCGAAGCGAGCCTTGTCACCCGAGCGCAGCGTCGCGAACAGCTCGAGCGCGGAAAGCGGCCGCTCCTCGACGAGCAGGCCGATGAGCTGCGCGGCATAGCGATAAAAGATGAAGCCGTCGGCGTAGCTCGCGCCCAGCACGGCGTCGAGCGACAGGCGCGTCGCGTCGGTCTCGATCTGCTCGAGCAAGGCGCGCCGCGGCAGCACGCCGAAGCGCCGGCGCGCGCCCACCAGGTACTCCGCGAGCCCCTCGTCGATCCAGGTCAGCCGTTCGCCGTCGTACAGGCTGCCGAGCGCAGCGAACACGTCGGGGATGAGCCAGCGGCCGGCGAGGGCGTGCACGTACTCGTGACGGAGCAGCTCCTCGAGCGTGTAGATGCTCTCCGCCGCGGTGCGGTCGTAGGTGTAGAAGGTGCCGTCGCCCTCGATGTAGATACCGCCGTTGTCGGTCGAGAGCCCCGTGAGGAAGGGCTGATAGCGCTCGTAATCGGCAGGGCTCGCGTAGACCACGAAGCGAATGGAGGGGTTCGCGTCCGCCGGCACCGGCTCGAGGTACCCCGCGATGCGATGAAAGGCGGCGCGCACCTCGCGCGCGGCGGCGAGCAGCGAGCGCGCCTCGTCCACGTCGAGAGAGGTGCGGAACACCACGCGGCCGTCGTCGAACACGTGCGTGTTCGGCAGCGCCAGCGCCTCGATGGCGGCCCGGTGCGCGTCGATGTCGAAGGGCGCGCCGTCGAAGCGCTGACCTGCCCAATATCGCTCGAGGGTCAGCGCGGCCCACATCCAGCTCCCGCCGTAGAGCGGGTGAAGGTCGAGCGCGTCGGTAACGCTCGCCCAGGCGGCGTCCGCGGTCTCTGTGTCGAGCACCGAGAGCGCGCCGAGGGTCCAGAGGGCGTTCTCGACGAGGTAGCGCGCGTCGTCCTCCGCGAGCGTGTCCTGCGCCAGCTGCGCGAGGCTCGCGAGCAAGGTCGCGGGCAGGGCGCCCCAAAAGGGGCTGCTCTCCTCCTCGGCAGCATGCGAGCCGACCTGCCGCGAGAGCGTGGACAGCACGCCAAAGATGGTGCGCCGCTCGAGGTCGACGAGCGCGAGGGCGGGCGCTTGCAGATAGCGATCGAGCAGCGCGTCGAGCGCGGCGATGGCGAGATGAGAGCCCTCGACGCTGTCCAGGGTGACGACCCATTGCTGGCGCAAGGGGCGCGTGGCCGCGGCCTCGTTCCAAAAGCCCGCGTCGTCGCTGACGCCCGCGACCGCCGCGCCCGCCGCCGCATAGGTGTCGGCCGAATAGCCCAGCGCGGCCTCGTAGAACGCGTGGTAGAACGCGATCTGCAGATAGGCCAGGAGTCGGGTCAGCTCGCTGGTGTTCGCCGCCACGTCCAAAGACCTCGTCGTCACCGCCGCCAGCACCGCCTGCACCCGGCTCTCGGAGACCGCGGTGCCGACGTCCGCGTCAAAGTCCCAGAGCGTGGAGAGACAGGCCGCGGAGGACGACGCCACGTCCTCGGCGAAGGCGCTGCCCTCGAGCGCCGCGAACGCCGCCGCCGTGCACGAGTGCGCGAGCGCGCCGAACGTCGTCAGCGGCGGCGGGCTCGGCGGACGCGCGCGCTCGGCCACCGCCGCGTGGCCGCAGCTCGCGTCCGTCAGCGACGAGGTAACGCGCCCTTCCGGCGGGCTCGCGCTGGCGCTGCCGGCGACGAAGCAGGCGAGCGCGCAGACGGCGAGGGGGCGGTGAGGACGATCGCGAAAGAGCGAGCCGCGGACAGGGCGTTGCACCATGCCGGCATCAAAGCACAGCGGGAGAGCGCCCGCATCCGCGCTCCCGTCGACGAGCTACCAGATGACGATGCGCTCGTTCCCGTCGCGCACCATGGCGTCCGCGGCCTTGCAGCCAAACGCCTCGGCGAAGGCCGGCAGGTTCGAGGGCGCCCCGATGGCGCGGAAGCTCGCGGGCGCGTGCGAGTCGGTGGCCAGGCGCACCTTCAGCTCCTCGGGGGTGAAGTTGCGGCGCCAGACCGTCGCCCAGTTCAAGAAGAAGCGCTGCGCGCGCGAGAGACCGCCGACGCGCGGGTCCTCCTTGCCGGCGACGGCGGCCTTCATGGCATCGTAGGCGACGGCGAGGCCGCCGAGATCGGCGATGTTCTCGCCGAGCGTCAGCTTGCCGTTCACCTTCCCGCCCGGGAACGCCTCGTAGCCGTTGAATTGCGTGACGAGGCGGCCGGTCCGCTTTTGGAACGCGTCGGCGTCCTTTTCCTGCCACCACACCTCGAAGTTGCCGCTCGGGCCGAAGCGGCTGCCCTGGTCGTCGTAGCCGTGGATCATCTCGTGGCCGATGACGGCGCCGATGCCTCCGTAGTTCACGGCGTCGTCCGCCTCGGCGTCGAAGAACGGCGGCTGCAGGATGGCGGCGGGGAAGACGATCTCGTTCTGCAGCGGGTTGTAATAGGCGTTCACCGTCTGCGGGCTCATGCCCCACTCGCTCTTGTCGACGGGCTGGCCGATCTTCGACAGGCTCCACTCGTAATTGAAGCGCTGCGCCGCCAGCACATTGTCCAGGTAGCTGTCGCGGCTGGTCTCGAGGCCGCTCCAGTCGCGCCA
>CAYLZW010000438.1:0-4296 GCA_964388085.1 uncultured Myxococcales bacterium
GCTCCATCGACAAGGCGCAAGAGATCGGGCTCGACTGGTGGCGTCGTGATCCGTATTTGAGCGGCCGCTCGGCGAGCGCGCTCGAAGGCGCCGGGCCGAGCGCGGGGGAACGCCTGCTCGAGCCCGCGGGCTTCGGCGAGCGCGCGCTCGAGGCGGAGCTGAAAGACGAGAATCGACGTTTGCGCGCGGAGCTGGCGGCGTTGCGTGAGCGTACGACGACACCGGCGACGAAGCGCTCGGCGCCGCGCCGCAAGGCCGCCGGCACGACCACGACCGTCGCGAAGAGCAAGCCGCCCACGGGCCCCGCGAAGCCGCGGCCGCGTTCGTCGGCCGGGGCCGCTCGGCGCAAGCCGCGCAAGGATTGAAGTCACCTGACGACGAGCGGCGAGAGTCGCCAGAGGAGTGAGCGTCATGGCAGTGGAACGTGCGTCAGGAGGGACCAGCCTCATCGACGTGCTCGATCGCGTGCTCGACAAGGGCATCGTCATCGACGCCTGGGTGCGGGTGTCGGTCGTCGGCATCGACCTCATCACGGTCGAGGCCCGCGTCGTCGTGGCGTCCATCGAGACCTACCTGAAGTACTCGGAGGCGTTCTCGCAGACGACGCCGGTCTCGCGCCCCTCCGACGCCAGGACGCCCGAGGAGCTCGAGGCGGAGAACGCCGGCCTGCGCGCGCAGCTCGAGGCCATCGGTCAGACACCCAAGGTCCCGAACCGTTCGAAGCTCGTCACCTCTCGGAGCTAGCGCGCGGTGCCGGACCGGATGTCAGGACGAATCCCGCGCTTGGCGACGGCGGCGGCGAGCCCGGCGACGAAGCTGGCGCTCGTCGACGTGATGCTCTCGTCCGCCGACGTGACCGCGTGCGCGCACGCCATGCTGCAGTGGCTCGGCCAGCACAGCGAGATCGAGACATCCTTCGTCGCGGTGGTGAGCGCGGCGGGAAACGAGCTCGTGGGCATCGCGGGGGACGGCGTCGCGCACAGCCAGGTCGAGGCGTTCACCGTCGAGCTGAGCGATCGGCACCACCCGGCGGCCATCTGTCTCGACGCCACGGAGCCCTTGTTCTTCGGCCCCGACGACGAGGAGCGCTGGGATCCGCCGCCTCCGCGACCGCTGCCGGCGCGGGGCTTTCACGCCATCCCGCTGCGGCTCGTGACGAACGAAGACCCCATGCCGGTCGGCCTCTTGCTCGTATCGGGCCTCGACGCCGACATCGGGGAGGACATCGCTTGGGCGGCGCGTTTGTTCGCGCAGCGGGTCTTGCGCGAACAGCATCGCTGGCTGCGCCATCGCAAGCTGAAGCTCAAGCGCGAGCGCCAGCTCATGCAGGCCGCCCTCGACGCGGTGCCCGATCCCGTGCTGCTCACCGACGACCGAGAGCGCATCCACGTCGCGAACGTGCACGCCGAGGCGCTGGTGAGCGCCGGCAACGACGCCAGCGAGGGCCGGCGCTACGCCATCTCGCTGAACAATATGCTGCTCTCGGCCGCGCGCTTTACCGCGACGGAGCACGACGCGCCGCTGCGCCGCGAGGTGCTGCTCGCCGATCCGGTGCAGGGCGACGACCTGCTGTTCGAGCTCATCGGCACCACGGTGCACATGGGAGACGGCAGCAGCGGCGTCATCAGCGTGCTGCGCGACGTCAACGATCTGCGCCAGGCGACGCAGGAGATCGAGGGGCAGTACAAGAAGCTGCGGCAGGCCGAGGCGCAGGTCCGCGCCGAGCGCGATCGCCTCGACCTCATCCTGAACGCGGTGGCCGATCCGGTGCTCGTCACCTCGCCCGACGGCGGCATCCTGCGCATGAACCCGCCCGCCGCGCGCATGTTCACGCTCGATCGCTCCGCGCCCGCCACCGACGACGCACGACGACGCGTGCAGGCGAACGACGCCATGTTCTCGACCTTCGTGTCGCAGGTGTGGACGGCCGACGTGCTGCGCTGGCGCGGTGAGCTGAACCTGATGGAGCCGATGCACGGCGAGGCGCTGCCCTTCGAGGCCATCGCCGGCAAGGCGATCTCGCGCGAGGGTGTCGTCACCGGCCTCGTCACCATCCTGCACGATCGGCGCGAGGCCATCGAGAAGACGCGGCTCTATGAGCAGGTGAAGCGGCACTCGGACCAGCTGCGCCTGCGCGTCGAGGAGGCCACCACCGAGCTCGTGCAGCAGAACCTGCTGCTGCGACAACAGGCGGTGGCGCTCGAGCAGGCGTCGGCCGCAAAGTCGCAGTTCCTCGCCAGCATGTCGCACGAGCTGCGCACGCCGCTGAACGCCATCATCGGCTACACCGCGCTCATCCTCGGCGGCATCAGCGGGGAGCTGAACGAGAAGCAAGCGGGGCAGCTCACCCGCGTCGACGACAACGCCCGCCATCTGTTGGCCATCATCCAGGACCTGCTCGACATCGCCAGCATCGAGAGCGGCCGCATGGTGGTGCACGCGGAGAGCTTCTCCGTGGCGGCGCTCGTCGAAGAGGTGCGCCGAGAGCTCGAGCCCGTCATCGCGCGCACCCGCCTCACCGTCGTCGTGGAGGCCGAGCGCGACCTGCCGCTCATCACCAGCGATCGCAAGAAGGTGAAGCAGATCCTGCTGAACTTCCTCGCCAACGCGCTGAAGTTCACCCCCGAGGGGTTCGTGCACGTGCGCGCCAGCTACGAAGCCAGGAGCGACCTGCTGAGCCTCGCCGTCGCGGACACCGGCATCGGCATCCCGGCGGACGAGCACGCGGCGGTGTTCGAGGAGTTCCGCCAGTCCGAGCGCTCGCTCAAGGGGGGCTATGGTGGCACGGGTCTCGGTCTCGCCATCTGCAAGCGCTTCGCCGAGCGCCTCTCGGGTCACATCTCGCTCGTGAGCGCGCCCGGCGTCGGCAGCACCTTTACCCTGCATCTGCCGCCTCAGGCGGCCTTGACGGAGCGACCCCATGACGACGCAGTCCCAGCGGCGCGCTGACCAACCCTGCGTCCTCGTCGTCGACGACTACGCCGACGCGCGCTTCATCGTGCGCGAGATCCTCTGCTACTCCGGCTTCGACGTGCTCGAGGCGGCCAACGGGCCGGACGCGCTGCGCACGGCGCTCGAGGACGCGCCCGACATCATCCTCATGGACCTCTCGCTGCCGGGCCTCGACGGCTCCGAGGTGACCAAGCGGCTGCGGCTCGACGATCGCACGCGCACGACGCCGGTCATCGCGTTCACCGCGCACGCGCTCGACGCCGACAAGCAGCGCGCCATGGACGCCGGCTGTGATCGCGTGCTGGTGAAGCCGTGTCAGCCGAACGACATCGTCGACGCGGTGCGCGAGGTGCTCGCCAAGGCGCGCGCAGCGGAGGCGCCGGCGCGAGCGTCCGCCGCTCGCGAGAGCGCCCGGGAAGGGCAGGAGTCATAGATGGGGTCACGACGAGAGACGACGACGAGCGCGAAGAAGGCGACGCCCAAGGCGGCCGGCGCGCGCACGACGACGGCGAAGGCGAAGACGAAGACGAAGACGAAGACGAAGGCGAAGGCGAAGGTCGCGGCCAAGGGGAGCGGCGCCAAGAAGAAGCGCGCGGCGCCCAAGGCGGCGGCGGGGACGAAGACGACGAGGGCCTCCGCGCCCGCGGCGCAGCGATCGGGCAAGGCGGCGGTGACGCTGCCGCACGTGCTCTCGGCCACCGAACAGGATCGCATCCGCGAGGAGGGCCTCTTGCCGGAGCCGGTCGCGTTGCGCCGTACGCTCGGCTCGGACAGCCCGCCGCGCCTCGAGCCGCTCCCGCTTGCGCGAGATCCAGCGGACGACGACGCGCGGCGGTCGACGGAGCAGAGCGGCAAGTACGTCTACTGCATCATCCAGAGCGAAGAGGAGCTGCGCTTCGGCGCCATCGGCATCGGCGCGGAGCCGAGCGAGGTGCACACGGTCCGCTACAAGGACATCGCCGCCGTCGTCTCGGACGCGCCCATCGAGGTGTACGACCCCACGCGCGAGAACGTGCTCTCGCACGAGCGCGTCAACGAGATGGTCATGCGCCGGCACACCGTCATCCCCATGTCCTTCGGTACCGTGTTCAACACGCGCGACGACATCGTCGAGCTGCTGCGCTCCGCCTACGACCCCTTCCGCGACGTGCTGACGAAGATGCAGAACAAGCTCGAGTTCGGCCTCAAGGTGCTGTGGGACCCGGACCAGCTCATCACCGTGCTCGAGGCCGAGGACGAGAGCCTGCGGCGCCTCAAGCAGGAGATCTCGTCGCAGCGCGGCTCCACCTACTTCGCGCGCATGCAGTACGGGCGCCTCGTCGACCAGCTCCTGCAGGAGCGCTC
>CAYLZW010000439.1:0-4272 GCA_964388085.1 uncultured Myxococcales bacterium
GTTCAGCGACGTCATGGGCTCCTGGAAGATCATGGACACGCGGTTGCCGCGCAGCTTGCGCATCTCGGCGTCGCTGAGCTGGATGAGGTCCATGCCGTCGTAGTCGATGGTGCCGCTGACGAAGCGGCCGGGCGGCATGGGGATGAGCCGCATGATGCTCATGGCGGTGACGCTCTTGCCGCAGCCGGACTCACCGACGACGCCGAGCGTCTTGCCGCGCGGGATCTCGAGCGACACTCCGTCGACGGCGCGGATGCGGCCCTCGTCGGTGGAGAACTCCACCGTGAGGTCTCGCACGCGCAACAGGAGGTCGCCGGCGGGAGCGCCGGCGGGGGCCTTGCGCTCCTCGGCGGGAGCGTCTTCGAGGGAGGAAGCAGCGGTCATGGGGCTCTTTTGGGAAAACCGTGACGGTTTGTCACCCCCTAGATCTGCGTTTGTGGGGCGGGGGGCGCAAGCGATGCTTCGCCGCAGTCCACCAGGCGTGCCTCGGGGGCACGGCGGGCATACCGGTAGGCGATGGCATTTCGCGACGCGCGCCGACGTCAGCCGCCGCTGTCGTCGTCGGCCCCGGCCTTCGCCTTGCGCGCTGCGTCGATGTCGTCGGCGGTGAGCGCGCCGCGTTGGACGAGCCGCTCGGCGAGCGCGCGCAGCTCATCGGGATCCATGCGCGTGATCATGGTGGGGGTGGGCGCGAACGCCACCTCGCTCGGCGCCCCCGCGCCGGACACGGGCGCGGGCGGTGACGACTCCGGCGTCAGGTCGTCGTCCATGTGCACCACGTCGGCCACGAGCACGCTGCGCGGGGTGCCGGACGGCAGCGACGCGCCCGACGACGAGCGCGGCTCGGGGGCGGTGTGCGGCGACGACGCAGCGGCGGCGGCCTCGGCGTCAGTGCCAGCGCTTGAAGGCGCGACCCGTGCCGGCTCCTCGACGGGCGGCGCGGCGCTCGTCGCCACGCTGTCGCCAGCGTCGTCCTCTCGCGCAGGGGCGTCCTCTCGCGCGGGGGCGTCCTCTCTCGCGTCGTCGTCGGATGCCTCGCTGCCGCCGGCGAGCAGCACGGTCCACGGAGGCGCGCCGTCGCCGATCGGCGCCGCGGGCCCGGACGCCGCATACGGATGCTCGGGCTCGGGGCTCTCTTCGCTCGGCGTCGCGGCGGGCGTGAACGGGCGGCGGTGCTCGGGCACCTCGAACGAGTCGGGGACGGAGCGCTGCAAGAGCTGCCGTTCGGCGGCTTCCCGCCAGGTGTCCGCCAGGCCGAGCGGGCGCTCCTCGTCGTCGCCTTCGTCGGCGCTGCTGAGCGCGCTCAGGGGCAGGGTGTCGGGCATGCTGAATCCTGGCTCGTCGTCGTCGCTGGACGGTGGCGCGCGTCCCGGCAGCGGCACGGCCGGCGGCTCCGCGTCGTGCGCCTCTCGCAGCGCGGCCTCGGCGAGCAGTCCGGGGGGCACCAGCGCGTCGACGTCGTCCGCGCACGCGAGGGCGGAGCTCGCGAGGCCGAAGGGGGCGAGCGGCACGTCGCTCGGGCCGCGTCCTCGAGGTGGGGCTTCGCCGGCGAGGCGCCAGGGAGCGTCGACGAGGGAGGCGTGGCTGTACGCCGGTGTCGGCAGCGCCAGCGTCATCACCTCGCCCGCCAGCGCGCCTCCTGCGACGCGCTCGGCGGTGTCGACGAGGCCGGCGCCGGTCACGGTGGTCGTGCCGTCGTGCCCGTGCTCGAGCTGCGCGATCGCGTGCGCGCTCAACAGCGGCGGCGCGACCTCGTCGATCTCGATGTCCTCCGTGATCTCGACGTCGTCGCTGCGATCGAGCGCCGGCAGGCGCGGCGTGGACGTCGAGGCGGCGAGCGCGGCGTCCTCGGGCGGCGCCGGCGGCGAGCTCTCGTCCGGGCCCGGCGCCGGGGGGACCTCGCCGGAGTCCGCGTCGAACACGCTGCCCTCGATGTCGAGCGCCTCCATCTCTCCGTCGAAGCCGGCCCCGATGTCGAGGGGGTTGCCGAAGTCGTCCATCGTCGAGGGCTCGGGCTTCGGCGCGGCGGGCACGGCGGCGAAGCCCACCGGACGGCGATCGGGGGGCATGTTGACGACGGCGATGGGGCGCTCGTCGGGCTCGTCGGGCGCGTCCGCTTGCACGCCCCCCGGCGCCGGCAGGGGACGAAGACCGTGCGCTTCGTCCGCGGGCGAGGGCAGGCTCGCGGTCGCGTCGTCGAGCTTCGGCCCGGCCGCTGGGTTGGCTTCGGCCGCTTCGTTCACGTCGTTCGCCTGGTTCACGTCCGCGAAGGGGAGGTCGATCTCGTCGAGGCGCGCGAGCGCGACGTCGGTGAGCTCGCTCAGGTCCTCGAAGCCCGGCATCGAGGACGGCGCCGCGGGCGCGAGCGCGGCCGGTTCGAGCGTTTCCGGTTCGAGCGCTTCCGGTTCGAGCGCTTCCGGTTCGAGCGTTTCCGGTTCGAGCGCCGCCGGCTCGAGCGCTGCCGGCTCGAGCGCTTCCGGCTCGAGGGACATCTGCGCCAGCTCCGCCGCCGTCGCCAGCAGCAACGGGTTCTCGTCGTCCAGCGCGGCCGTGGCGGGCGGCGCGGCGTCCAGCGGTGCCTCGGGGGCCGGCGTCGCGATGAGCTCGGCCGCGCTCGCGAGCTCGAGCGGGGTGTCGTCCGCGTCGTCGAGCTCGAGGCCACGCTCCGCGCCGGCGCTGTCGAGCGGGGGCCCGCCGTGCAGGAAGTCGGCCGCGCTCGCGAGCTGAATGGGCGCGTCGTCGTCGTCGTCGAGGCTGATGGGCTCGACCACGTCGAGCTCCATGGGCTGCACGTCGCCGGCGTCCACCTCGTCCTCGGCGCGCGCACGCGCGACCGGCAGCGGACCCGACCCTTCGGGAGCGCTCACCGGCGGCTGGCGGGGATCGCTCTGCCCGAGGCCGGTCTCGTCGTCACGGCCGAGGTAGCTGTTGGGGGTGCCGAACAGCTCCTCGCGAGAGGGGGCCGCCTCAGGGAGCGCCACCGTGGCCGCGGGGGGCGGCGCGAAGCCGGGCGAGGACGCGGAGGCGGACACCGGTCCGGGCGCGGCGGCGAAGGGCGACGAGGGTGACGACGTCACCGTGGCGGGCCCCGCGGGCGCGGCGGCGAAGGGCGAGGGCGGGGACGACGCCGCGGGCGCGCTCGCGGCGGGAGCCGGCGCGTCCATCTGCAGGAACCAGTCGGTGTCGCTCGCGGGGACGGCCACGGGCGCCGCGGGCTCGAGCAGCGTCGCGCCGGTGACCACGGGGATGTCGTCGTCGAAGCCGGCCGGCCGGGCCGGCACCTCCTGCCCGGGGAACTGCACGTTCTGGAGCGCCGTCGACGTCACCTCGCGGGGGCGCTCGCCGTAGTAGAAGCGACGGATGGCGCCTTCGATCTCGGTCTCCGAGGCGATCATGGGCGCGATGCGCTTGCCGGTCTTGAACTGCAGCGTGTCGATGGCCTCGAGGTTCGTGGGATCGCTCATGGCCAGGTAGAGCACGTCGCCCTTGGCCTCGGAGCGCAACGCGACCGGCACGACGCGGAGCTTCTCGGCGAAGTCGAGCGGCACCTCGTCGAGCAAGCCCGGCTGCGCCTCGCGCCGCTGCAGCTCTACGCGCGGGACGCCGAGCAGGTGCGAGAGCGCCTCGACGAGCTGCGCCTCGCTGACGAAGCCGCTCTCGGTGAGGATGCGCCCGAGGTGCCCGCCGAAGGAGCGCTGGTGACTGAGCGCAGCTTCGAGCTGCAGCTCGTCGATGAGCCCTGCGTCCAGCAGCACTTCGCCAAGCTTCTTACGCATCACCGGCGGCTCACCCAGGCCATGTACTCCTCGCGCGTGAGCACGCCCTTTTCGATGAGCAGCTCGAGCACGGCGCGCACCGCTTTGCTCTGCTTCTGCGCGAGCTTATCGAGATCGGCGAAGCGCGCGTCGCCGGCGCGATCGACCGCGTCTCTCGTGGGGGCCGGCGCGACCTTCATGGGGGGCGAGCGCGGCGCCGCGGGCTCGGGCGCGCGGATCTCGTCTCGGCGCTTGATGAGCGTGGAGTTCTGGTTGTTCAAAAGGCGCATGTCGCCGGCGCTGCTCCCGGCCACCTGCGCGCCGTACTGCTGCTTGATGGCGTCGGCGATCTGCATCTCACCGGCCAGGTGCGGCTCGATCTTCAGGTTGATGCGCCGGCTGAGATCATCGAGCACCACGACGTTGAAGGGATCGGACACCGCCATCAACACCGCGCGCTTGTCGGCGTCGTAGCGCAGCGGGATCACGTTGTACTCCTCGCAGACCTCTTTCGTGA
>CAYLZW010000440.1:0-4271 GCA_964388085.1 uncultured Myxococcales bacterium
CTCGAGGCCATGCAGGAGAAGCGCGTCACCATCGGCGACACCACCTACGAGCTGCCGAGGCCCTTCTTCGTCATGGCGACGCAGAACCCCGTCGAGCAGGAGGGCACCTATCCGCTGCCCGAAGCGCAGGTCGACCGCTTCATGCTGAAGGTCGTCGTCGGCTACCCGACGCGCCTCGAGGAGCGGCAGATCATGGACCGCATGACGGAGGGCCACGACGCCGTGGTGGAGTCGGTCATCGAGCCGGAGGCGCTCGAGCGCGCGCGCGCCGCCGTGGCCGAGCTGTACGTCGACGAGAAGGTGAAGCGCTACATCATCGACCTGGTGTTCGCCACGCGCGAGCCGAAGGCCGCCGGGCTCGACGAGCTCGCGCCGCTCGTCGCGTACGGCGCCTCGCCGCGCGCCACCATCGCGCTGAACCTCGCCGCGCGCGCACACGCGTTCCTGCGCCACCGGGGCTTCGTCACGCCGGACGACGTGAAGGCCATCGCGCTCGAGGTCTTGCGGCACCGGGTGCACCTGACCTTCGAGGCCGAGGCCGAGGAGGTGCGCGCCGATGACGTCGTGCGCCGGGTGCTGGAGGCGGTGCCGGTCCCATGAGCGCGCGCGGGTGACGTCATTGAGATCCGTCCACGGGCGGAATAGCCCTGTCGCTCGCGCGCGTTCTTACCCGCCGCGTGCCCTGCCGCCCGGTCGGTAGGCGCCGCGATGCCGCACCTCTGAGACGTAAGCCGATGGCCCTCGGAGCACAGCCCCTCATGAAAGCGTCGTCCCGCGAAGGGAGCTCCCGCGTACCGGCCTCCACCGACGCGGACGCGAAGGAGCTGCGCGCGCTGCTGAGGCGCGTCCGCATGGTCGAGCTACGCACGCGCAGGGCCGTGAACGCGTACGCGACCGGCGCCTGGCACTCCCGCTTCAAGGGCCGCGGCATGGCCTTCGAGGAGAGCCGGCTGTACACGCCCGGCGACGATCCACGTCACGTCGACTGGAACGTCACCGCGCGCACCGGTGAGCTGTTCGTGAAGCAGTTCGTCGAGGAGCGCGAGCTCGTGCTGCTGCTCGCCGTGGATCTGTCCGGCTCGTTGTCCTTCGGCTCTCGCGCGCAGGTGAAGCGGCAGCTCGCCGCCGAGGCGGCCGCGCTGCTCGCCTTCAGTGCGCTCCGCAACCACGACAAGGTCGGCCTCTTGCTGTTCAGCGATCGCGTGGAGCGCATCGTCCGCCCGGGGAAGGGGCGCACGCACGTGCTCCACCTGCTGCGCGAGATCCTCGCCACGCGCCCCGAGGGCAGGGGCACGGACCTCGCGGGCGCGCTGCAGACGGTGACGCACCTGAGCCGCCAGCGCGGCATCGTCGCGCTCATCAGCGATCTCATCGATCCCCGCTCGACGGGAAAGGCCGCTGACGTCGACAGCACGCTTCTCTCCCTCGAGAAGCCGCTGCGCGGGCTGTCCAAGCGGCACGATCTGATGGTGCTCGAGGTGGAGGACCCGCTCGAGCGCGAGCTGCCCGATGTGGGCCTGCTCGCCGTGCGCGATCCCGAGACCGGGCGCGAGGTGCTCGTCGACACCAGCCGAAGGGGCGTCCGTCAGGTGTACGCCGAGCGCATGGGCGCCGAGCGCACCCGCCTGCACGACGCGCTCGCGCGCCTCGGCGTCGATCAGGTGTCGCTCCGCTGCGGCTCCGACGCGGGGCCTGCCCTGGTGCGCTTTCTGAAGCGAAGGGCGGGGCGATGACGACGTCACCCCGCCGCGCGCTACCGGCAGCGCTGGCGTCCTGCCTGGCGCTCACGCTCGCCTCGCTGGCGGACACCGCGCGCGCGGAGGACGACGGGCGGTTCACGCTGAGCGCGCGCGTGGAGCCGGACCCGGTCGCGTTCGGAGAGCGCTTCGAGCTGGTCATCGAGGTGCTGCGCGCCGACGGCGACCGCCTGTCGCTGCCGCACGATCTCCCGCACGAGCCGGCGGCCCGGCAGATCGGACCGCCGCAACGCGCGCTGACTCCGCTGCCGGCGGAAGAGGGCGGCGACGCTCGCGTGCGGGAGGTCGTGCGCGTGCCCTTCCTCGCGCTCGGGCTCGACGACGTGAAGACGCCCGCGTTCGTGTTGACGGCGCCGGACGGTGAGGCGCTCGAGATCGAGTCGCTGCCGGTGCGGGTCGCCCCGGAGCCCGCCGCCGGCGCGCCTCCCGCCGGCGATCTCGGCGACTCCCTCGTCGAGGCCGAGCGCGTGCTGAGCTTCGAGGTGTTCGACACGCGGCCGCTCGTGGGGGCCTCCGCCCTGGCGCTCGCCGGCGCCGCCTTCGCGCTCTACCGCTGGCTCGCTCGTCGTCGTCGCGCCTGGTTGGCGCAGCGCCCGCGCGCCGCCGCGCCGAGCGCACCGGATCGTCCGGCGCACATCATCGCCCTCGAGCGGCTCGAGGCCCTGCTCGCCGAAGGGCTGCTGGCGCGCGGCGAGGTCACGCTGTTCGTGCAGCGGCTCATGGACGAGGTCCTGCGCGACTACCTCGAGCGCCGCTATCGCGTGCTGGCCGGGCGGCGCACGACCAGCGAGCTCGCCGCTGACCTGCTGTCCGTCAGCGCGCCGGGTCTCGATCTCGACGTCGTGCGCGGCCTGCTCGACGACGCCGATCTCGTGAAGTTCGCGCGCGCGGACATCGCCGCCGACGTGGCGCACGGCATGGCCTCACGCACGCGGGCGCTCATCGAGGCCACCGCCGAGCCCGAGGGAGAGGACGCGTGAGCCTGCTGTCGCGCTGCACCGACGCGTGGACGGCCGCCGCCGAGGCGAGCGCGGACGAATTCGCCTTGGCGCTCCCGTACGCGCCCTGGTTGCTCGGCGCCGGTCTCATCACGCTCCTGGCCGTGGCGCTCTTGCTCGGCAAGCGGCGGCCTCGTCTCGCCTTCTCTCGCGGCGAGGCGCTCGCGGTCCTCTCGCCGCGCTCGGCCGCGCTCTGGATCGTGGTCGCGCGCACGACGTGGGTGCTCGCCGCCGCGCTCGTGCTCGTCGCGGCCCTGCGGCCGACGGCGCCCGGAGAGCCCGACCCGGACCGCGTGGAGGGCATCGACATCGTCGTCGTGCTCGACATCTCGGGCTCCATGCGCGCCATCGACTTCAAGCCGAACGACCGCCTGACCGTCGCCAAGCGCGTCATCGCCGAGCACCTGCTCACGCGCGAGAACGATCGCATCGGCCTCGTCGTGTTCGCGGGCGAGGCCTTCACGCAGGCCCCGCTCACGCACGATCGCCGCCTGCTCGCGCAGGTGCTCGAGGGTGTGCGCACCGGCGTCATCACCGACGGCACGGCCATCGGCGACGCGCTCGGTACCGGCGTCAACCGGCTGCGCGAGTCCAAGGCCAAAGGGCGCGCCATCATCCTGCTCACCGACGGTGACAACAACGCCGGCAACCTCGCGCCCGAGTCGGCCGCGAAGCTGGCGAAGGAGATGGGGCTGCCGGTCTTCCCCGTGCTCATCGGCCGCGGCGGCCGCGTGGCGGTGCCGACGGGAGAGACGGACGTGCTCGGCATGCCGAGCTACCAGCAGGTGATCATGCCGGTGAACCCCGAGCTGCTCGAGAGCATCGCCGAGGACACCGGCGGCCGCTTTTTCACGGCCGAGAGCCCGCGCGCGCTCGAGACCAGCTTTCAACGAATCCTCTCGGACATGGAGAAGACGCGGCTCGAGGCCGGACCCGTCGTGCGCCAGCCGGTCGATCTGTCCCCGCTCCTCCTCGTGCCCGCGCTGTTGCTCTTGTTGCTCGCGCTCGTGCTGCAGGCCACGCGCGCGTCCACGCTGCCCTGAACGAGACGCATGATGTTCGCCGCCCCCGACGTCCTGTGGCTCCTCGCGCTCGTGCCGGCGCTCGTCGGGCTCGTGCTGCTCGAGGCCCGTCGGCGGCGCGCGCGGCTCGCGCGGCTCGGTGATGTCGAGCTGCTCGCCCGGCTCGCCGAGGGCGCGCAGCAAGGACGAAGGCTGCGGCTGCGGCTCGCCGGCGTGCTGGCCTTCGGCCTCGTCGTCGTTGGTCTCGCCGGGCCGCGCTTCGGCGAGCGCACCGAGCTGCTGCCGCGCAGGGGCCTCGACGTCGTGTTCGCGGTCGATGTCTCGTCCTCCATGCGCGCGCGCGACGTGCGGCCGGATCGGCTCGAGCGCACCAAGGCCGAGCTGTCGCTGCTCTTCGAACGGCTGCGCGAGCATCGCCTCGGCATCGTCGCGTTCGCGGGCACCGCCTTCGTGCAGTGTCCGCTCACCGACGACGTGGAGGCGGCGCGCCTGTT
>CAYLZW010000441.1:0-4024 GCA_964388085.1 uncultured Myxococcales bacterium
GCTACCGCTCGAACGAGGCCATCTTCGTCGAGGAGTACCGCGCGCACGTGGCCGAGGTTCTCGTGGACGGCGAGACGCTGACGGCGGCCGAGGCGCGGAAGCTGAAGCTCGAGATCATCCAGAGCTACGCGCTGGCGGGCATCGACCCGGACGCGTACCCCGACGAGCCCACGGGCTCGTTCGAACCGGAGTCCCCTTCGTGAAGCGAGTCGGCGCCGCCGTTTTCTTGTCCCTGTCCTGCGCCGTGAGCGCGCTCGCCGCCGAGGAGAAGGCGCCGGCGCCGGCGGCCTCCGCCGAGGACCGCGGCGCCTCCCGACGTCTGCTCGAGGCCGGCAAGGAGGCGTTCCGGAAGGGCGCCTTCGACGAGGCCGCCAAGCTGTTCGGTCAGGCGTTCGCGAAGGACCCGACGCTCGACGCTGCTCTCTTCAACCAGGCGTACGCGCTGCGGCGCGCGGAGCGCTACACGGCGGCGCGCGCCGCCTACACGCGTTACCTCGAGCGCAACCCGAACGACCTCGACACGCACTACGCGCTCGGACGCACGGCGCAGTTGCTCGGCGACGACGACGCCGCCCGCCGCTGGTACGCCGCGTACGTCGAGAAGGAGACGCGAGCGGAGCGCGCGCGCTACGTCCAGCACGCCAAGGCGCAGCTAAAGGCGCTCGGGCCCGCGCCTGCCGACGAGCCTGCCGTCGTCGTCGAGGAGCCCGCTGCACCCGCGCCGGCGCCCTACGACGCCGCCGGGCGCTTCGCCGAGGCCATGCGCCTGTACCAGCAGAAGGAGTACCGCCAGGCGGCGGTCATCTTCCTCGAGGTGTACGCCAGCGACGAGAAGCGGACGAAGGCGCTCTATCGCAGCGCGCTGGCGCTCCGGCAGGCTGGCGACCTCGACGCCGCGCGCGAGCGCTATGAGAAGTACCTCCTGCTGGAGCCGACGGACCCCGACGCCGTCTACGGCCTCGCGGAGACCGAGCGGGCGGCCGGCCGGACGGAGCGGGCGGTCAAGCTGTACGAGCGCTACCTCGAGGTGGAGAAGCGGGCGTCGGAGGCGAAGTGGGTCGCGCGTGCGCGCGAGCTCATCGCCGTGTTGCGGGCGACCCTGGCGCCGGCCGCGTCGCCCGCCGTCGTCGAGGGCGCGCCGGAACCGGAGCTGCCCGCGGTGGCGGAGGCCCCTGCCGTCGTCGAGCCGCCGGCGGTCGCGGAGGCCCCCGTCGCGGAGGCTCCGGCCGAGGCTCCCGTGGCGAGCGCGATCTTTCGAGGGCCGGCCGAGCTGCATCGGCCGCTGCTCGCGCGCGCGTCCGCCGTCGACGCGCTGCTGGCGGGTGCGCAGCGGCACCTCGACGAAGGGCGCCCGCAGGAGGCGCTCTCTGCGTTCACGCTCGCGCTCTCGCGGGCGCCCTCCGACGAGCGCGCGGCGGCCGGTCGCGCGTCGGCGCTCGCCGCGCTGGACGACGGGGAGCGCGCGCAAGCCGCACGGGCCGAGAGGCGGGCGGACGACGTGGAGTCGCTCTTGACGAAGGGCGAGGAGCGGCTCCGCGAGCGAGACAGCGTCGCGGCGCTGAAGGCGTTCCAGCGCGCGCTGGCCCGGGCGCCGTCGTCGGCCCGTCCGCATTGGGGCCTCGCGCGCGCGTACGAGCAGGCGGGGCAAGCGAGCGCGGCCAAGCACCACTACCGGCTCTATCGCGAGAGCGCCGCACCGGACCGCGACCCCGAGAAGGCGGACGAGGCGTGGTGGAAGCTCGAGTCGCTGTGAAGGGCTTATGAGAGGACCAAAGGACCCGGGGATGAGCGCAGCCGAAGAGCGCATCGAGAGCCTTCGTAAGCTCGCCGAGAAGAAGCAGAAGCCGCTCCACTGGTACGGGCTCGGCATGGAGCTGCGCGCGGCCGGCCGGCTCGAGGAGGCCATCGCCGTCTTCCGCAAGGTGCATGGCCTCGACGCCGACTATGTGCCGGCGTACTTCATGCGCGCCCAGGTGCACGAGGAGCTCGGCCAGCTTGACGACGCCAGGGCGGCGCTCGACGACGGCATCGCGATCGCCGTGCGGGTGGACGACGAGCACGCTGCCGGGGAGATGCGCTCCATGCTCGACACGCTGCCTGGCTGAGGGAGCCCGACGAATGCCTGCTCGCACCGATCCTGCCGTGAACCGCTCGCGTCGCCTCTCCCTCGGCGTCGTCGCGCTGTGCGCAGGCGCGTTCGTGGCGTCGTGCGGCGCACCCTGCCGCGGCGTCGAGACCCGCGCGCTCGCGCTCGAGTGCGCGGCGACGAGCGCCTTCAGCGGGGAGCTCCATTTCGACAGCGAAGAGACCTTCGACACCTTCCTGCGCCAACAGTGCCTCGATGCGGGAGACGACGCGCTCGCGGACCAGCTGCTCGCCGGTATCGACTTCCGCACCGAGGCGGTGTTCGTCGTGCGCGGTCGACACGCCATCGACAGCTCCCGCTGCCTCGCGAGCCGAGAGGTCGCGCGCGCGGAGGTCTGCTCCACGGGCTTGAAGCTCTACTTCGAGGACGAGCTGCAGCCGGTCGAGACCTGTCCCGCGACGCGCTGGACGGTCGCGCTCGTCCTCGATCGGGAAGATCTGCGCGCGGCCCTCGACGCGGCCGAGACGAGCCCCTGAGCGGAGCGGGCGCGCGCCGCCGGTGTCAGAGGTCTCCGGCGTCGACGCCGAGGCACTGCAGCACCTGCTCCTGACACACGTTGGCGTCGCGCGCCTCGACGCCGTCGATGCAGGTCGCGCTGTCTACCGTGACCAGCGGGCTCTCCTGGCAGCCGAGCTCGCAGGACTCGAGCTCCGTGCGCTCGCCGGCGGCCACCTTCTCCTCGGTGGGGTCGTCCTTCGGCTGGAAGCTCACCTCGCAGGCGATGGTGCGCTGGCAGAGGATGTTGCAGTCGACGGTGGGTCCACAGCCGGCGCCCGCGATCGCGGCGGCGAGGGCCAAGGACGACGAGAGGCAAAGGTGCAGACGAGCGCGCATGCGAGCCGGTCTAGCAGAAACACGCGCTAGCTCCAGCGGGCGGCCGTCGGTCGAAAGGCGGACGCCAGGCGCTGCCCGTCGTAGAGTCCGCCTCGTGCACCTCGTCGCCTCGCCCTGGTCGCCCACGCTCGCGGTCATGATCCTGGCCGCGGCGCCGCTCGCGGCGCAGGACGAAGGGTTCGGCGGGGCGCCGGTCCCCGCGCCGCAGCACGACGCCGCGCTCCACGAGGACGCCGCCGTCGAGGAGGAGGCCGCCTTCGACGAGGAGGCGGCCTTGCGCGAGCGTGCGCTGCGGGGCGCCGCGCTCGTCAGCGAGCCGCCCGAGCAGGGGCCGAAGCTGCGGGAGATCTCGGAGACCCGGCCCGCCAAGGGCGCCTACGGACGGCTCATCGCGGGCACAAAGGCGGAGGTGATGGAAGACTTTCCGTTGCTGTCGCTGCGCGAGCGGGTGGCCGCCCTCGGCGTCCAGGCCGAGGAGCTGCTCGACGACGATCTCCGCTACCGCGAGGCGCCGGCGAAGAAGGCCGAGCACGAGTGGTGGAGCAAAGTGCTCGCGCGCGTCGAGGGCGTGGCCTTCCACGAGATGCGCTCGTGTATCGCGACCAACCTGCCCGCGTGGAGCGAGACCTACACCGCGCCGAGCTTGTACCGCATGACGCCGGGCGGGCCCGTGCTGGCGTCCGAGGACGAGCGGCGCGCGCTGCCCAAGTTCGATCCGCCCGGCTGCGAGCGCATCCGCCTCGTCGACGACGCCCTGATCGAGAAGGTGCGCCGCCTCGTCGAGGTGGAGGACACGCTGCGGAGCGGCCGCCTCGGCTACTACGAGCGCGATCAGCGAGATGCGCTCGAGCGCGAGGCCGAGGCCATCCAGCGCGAGATCGGGGAGGGCGGTCCCGCGCCCTTGCCGCGGGCGTTCGAGCGGCACGACGACGACGACGACGACGACGACGACGACGACCGCGATGCGCGCATCCCACCCCTGGGGGCTACCCCCCGCCGGAGAGCGCCAGCCCGACCGCCCTGCCAGCGACGCGGCGGGCGAGC
>CAYLZW010000441.1:4034-4269 GCA_964388085.1 uncultured Myxococcales bacterium
CCGCGCCGGTGAGCGCGATCTTGTCCGCGAAGCGCCGCAGCACGAGGTGACGGAGGCCTCGGTTCTCATCGGACGTCAGCAGCGGGTCCTGCTCGGTGAGGTGCAAGGCGAGCTCTCGAGCCAGCTCGAGCAGCGCGGCGTGACGAGCGAAGTCCGAGAACAGCAGCGTCGGCAGGCCGGACTGCCGGGTGCCGAGGAAGTCACCGGGCCCGCGGATGGCCAGGTCCTCCTCGGC
>CAYLZW010000442.1:0-4266 GCA_964388085.1 uncultured Myxococcales bacterium
GGCGGTGAGGATGTCGCTCGCCCGCTGCACCATGGCGTCGAGCTCAGCGTCCGCTTGCTCCGGCGTCGCGAAGCGCACCATCTCGACCTTCTCGAACTGGTGCTGCCGGATGAGACCGCGCGTGTCCCTGCCCGCGGATCCCGCCTCGGCGCGGAAGCACTGCGTCCAGGCACAGAAGCGGATGGGCAGCTGCTCCTCGTCGAGGATCTCGTCCGCGTAGTAGTTGGTCAGCGGCACCTCGGCGGTCGGGATCAGGTACAGCGGGTCCTGCTCGGCGCGCGGGATCTTGAACAGATCGTCCTCGAACTTCGGCAGCTGCCCGGTGCCCGTCATCGTCGCCGGGTTCACGAGCAGCGGCGGCTGCAGCTCGGTGTCGCCGCGGGCGGTGTGGAAGTCGAGCATGAAGGTCGCGATCGCGCGCGACAGCCTCGCGCCGTCGCCCTTCAAGAAGGCGAAGCGCGCCCCCGAGAGCTTCGCGGCGCGCTCGAAATCGAGCAGGCCGAGCGCCTGGCCGAGCTCCACGTGGTCTCTCGGCTCGAAGTCGAACGAGCGCGGCTCGAGCACACGACGCACCTCCACGTTGCCGGTCTCGTCGCTGCCGTCGGGCACCTCCGCCCGCGGCGGGTTCGGCAGGCGCAGCACCAGGTCCTCGAGGCGGGCCTCGACCTCCTGGCGCTGCTTGTCGTCCTCTTTGACGGCGTCCGAGAGCGCCCGCAGCTCGGCGCGGCGCTCGTCGATGACCTCCTTGGAGGCGCCCTTCATCTGCTGGTTGATCTCGTTGCGCTTTTGTTGCGCGCCCTCGACCTTCTGAATGAGGGCCTTTCGCTCCGCGCTCAGCGCCAGCACGTCGTCGAGACCGGGGATCTCCCCCCGGCGCCGGAGCGCCTGCTTCACACCTTCGGGATCGGCTTCGAGCTGCTTCAAGTCGAGCATGCGGAGGCGTTACCAGCCTAAAAACCACGGGGCTACGGCCGACAAGCGCCCGCGGATCTCTTTACCTTGCCGCCCGCTCGCGGGTTCTCCATGTGATGAGCGCTGACATCGGCACGGCGGACGCGACACGCCTGTGGGAGCCTCTCGCCGTGAGCACCGGACCTCATGGCAGCAGCGCCTCGCGCACGGCGACCGTTGACGACACGGCCTCGGCAGGGGAGCGCGACGAGATCGAGCGGCTCTTTCGCGCGGCGCGCGAGGGGGAGCCGTCCGCCACCGACGCTCTGTGCCGGCTCATGCGGCCGCGGCTCTATCGCGTGGCGTGGTCGTTCCTGAAGGACCGGGACGACGCTGACGACATCGCGCAGGAGGCGCTGGTGCGCGCGCTCACGCGGCGCTTCGTGATCGTGCGGAAGGGCAGCGCGCGCGGCTTCATGGTGCGCATCGCGACGAACCTGGCGAAGAACCGCTTGCGCGACCACAAGCGCCGGCGCGAGATCTTGCACGATGACGACGACAGGGCGCGGCAGGAGACGCTCGCCGATCCGGCCGCGGCGCCCGACGCCGGGCTCCTCCACGCGGCCGAGAGCGCGCGTGTCGAGGCGGCGCTGGCGCGCTTGAGCGCTCGGCAGCAAGAGGTCGTGCGCCTGCGCCTGCTGGGCGAGCTGCCCTTCGCCGACGTCGCCGCGGCGCTCGGCATCCGTGAAGAGAACGCGCGTGTGACGTTCTCGCAGGCGAAGGCGCGCCTTCAGGTCGCGCTCAGGGAAGGAGACCTGCCATGACCCGGCTCGATGACGACGAGCGAGCGCTCGCGCACGCCCTCGGTGGACCGGCCGCTTCGCCGCGCAAGTGCGACGAAGCCTTCGCGCGCAGCGTCGCCAGTGCGCTGAGAGATCGACGACAGCGGCCCTCCGGCGGCTTCACCTGGCTGTGGTCAGGAGCGGCCGCGGCGGCGGCGCTCGCGCTGTTCGTGACGCTCTCGTCCTCGAGCAGCGCGCCGGAGGCGGACGTCCCCGTGTCGCTGGCGGAGAGCTCGGCCGAAGCCCTCGACGACGAGCTCGCGCCGCTCGATGGCTACGACGACGCGCCCGCCGTAGACGTGGGCGAGCTCGAGGACGAGGAGCTGCTGGCGCTCTCGGCCGCGCTCGAGGAAGCTCTGTCTCTGTAGCAGGCCGTTTTGTTCAGGAGCCGATCATGCTGCGCACCGCGCTCGCCACCGCCACCCTCGCCTTGCTCGCGCTGCCCGCCGGGGCGTTCGACGACGCTGCTCATCACGACGCGGTCCTTTCCGAGCACGCGCTCGACGACGCTGCCTTCGAGCACGAGGGGTTGCTCGCGCAGCAGCACGGCGAGCAGCACAAGCGGCATGGCCGGCTCTCGCCCGAGCAGCGCCGCCGGCTCGAGGACGAAGTGCAGCGCAAGGTGCACACCTACGTCACCGTCGAGCTGTCTTCGCGGCTCGGCCTCGATGACGAGACGGCGCTGCAGCTCGCCGACGTCATCCGCGCGCACCGCGAGCAGCAGCACGAGGCGCACAAGAAGGTGCGGGCGGAGTCCGAGACGCTCGAGAGGCTCCTGCGAGAAGGCGCGAGCGAGGCCGCGCTGAAGAAGCAGACGGCGGTCGTGCTGGCCGCCGCCGCCGCGCGCCCGCACCTCGACGACCTCGTGAAGGCGAGCGCGAAGCTGCTAACGACGAAGCAGCAGGCGCAGCTCGTGCTGGCGTTCCCCGACGTCATGCGTGACGTGCGGCGCATGATGCGCAAGGCGCGTCATGGCGGTCCGGGTACGCGTTGACGAGCGCTTTCGTCTCGCTCTGACCGACCCTGCTTCCGAGCGGGGGTCAAGGCGGCGCCGGTGGCGTGAACGTCGCGGCAGCGCCGTTCGGCCGCTGGCGGCGCCGACGGCATGCAAAAGAATTTCCTGTCGGCGCCCCGAGCCCGTCGAAACTGGTCGCGAGCCCATTCACAGGACCCGAGCCCGCTCGAGAGGGACCCATGAACCCGCGGGGGTGTCGACGAGACCGCGCAGCGGGCTCGGAGCAGGGGGCGTCAGCCCCCACCAAAGGCGGCCAGCATCACCCCCGCGCGTGCTCAATCGATCGCTCGACGAACTTCCGATAATCGCGCGGCAGGTTATTGAACAGCGTGCGCGTCGTATGCGCGGCGACGTGCTGGTGCACCATGTCGAGGTAGCCCGCCATTCGGTCAATGGTGCGATCGAGCAGCGCCTCGTCGTCGCGGCCAACCACCAGGCGCGCGGCGCGCTCGCTGTCGAAGTCACAGTGCACCATGGCCTTGAAGCACATGCCGCGCAGATGGTTCGTCAGCGTGCGGGACTTCGACGACAGCCCGAGCTCGTGCTCGGCGGAGGCGATCTTGAATCGATTGCGCCGGAGCGCCGCCAGCTCGAGGATCTCCGCTTCGTTCCAGAAGCCCTCGCCGTCGTCGCGCTCGCCCGGCACGTGCGCCGCCGGAGCCGCCCGCTCGTCGTCGTGCGGCTCGCGCTGGCTCGACGCGGCGCCTGCCTCGGACGCCCGGGAGGCAGCCGCGACGTCGTCAACCGCCGGAGCGCTCTCGTTCCAGGCCTCGGGCAGATGATCGGTGGTCAGCATGGCGTCGAGCTCGAAGGCGGCGCGGCGCGCGACCTCCCGCACGAGCGCGCGCAGCTCGCGCACGTTACCCGGCCACTCGCGCTGCACGAGGTGGCGCACGAGCGAGGGCGCGAAGGTGGCTTCCTCGAGGTCGAATTCCTGCTTGCACTCGTCGAGGAAGTGCTGCGCGAGCGTGGGGATGTCCTCGCGGCGATCGCTGAGCTGCGGCACGCGGATCTGGCTCGCGGACAGGCGCTGGTACAGATCGAAGGCGAAGCGGCCGGCCTGCGCCTCCTCCTTGAGGTCCACGTTGGTGGCGAACAGGAACTTCACGTCGACCTGCTGCGGATCGCCCTTGCCGACGGCGGGCAGGAACGGGCGACCCTCGACGGGCAGCAGCAACATGCTCTGCGCCTGCTCGGGCAAGCGGTGGATCTCGTCGAGAAAGAGCGTGCCGCCGTCCATGTCCTCGAGCAGGCCGGGCTGGCCCTCCTTGGGCACGTTCGTAAGGCCCGAGCCCTTGCCGTAGCCGAACAGCTTGCCGAGCGTGATGGCGGCGTCGGCGGAGGCGAGCTCCGCGCAGCTGACGACGCGAAACGGCTTGTCGGCGCGCGGCCCGAGCCGGTGCAGCGCCTCGGCGACGCCGGTCTTGCCGCTGCCGGTGCCGCCGGCGATGAGCACGGGATCGCGGCCCGGCGCGCGGATGAGGATCTCGCGCAAGAGCGCCAGCATCTTCGGGCTCT
>CAYLZW010000443.1:0-4245 GCA_964388085.1 uncultured Myxococcales bacterium
CACGAGCCCCCAGCCGAGGTCCTGGCTCTGGCCGCGGAACAGGTTCTCTTCGATGGGCTCGAGCTTGAGCAGCTCCACGAGCTGCTCGAGGATCTGGGTCATGTCGCTGCCTCCAGGCTGCGCGCGCTCGCGCTCGCGGCGAAGACTACGCGCCGCGAAGGTTGCGCGCCGCGAGATTACGCGTCGCGTCGGGAGCGCGTACAGCGGCCGCGCACAACCTGCGCAAGAGGTGCTCGCCGTCGTCGTGGAAGTCATCCGGCGGCTGCCGTTTTCCGGAGTCGCCGGTTGAAGCCGGCTCGGTGAGGTGCCAAGTCGGGCTCGTGAGGTGGACGTGAGCAACGGCGAGTCCGGGGGGACGAGCGGTGAGAGGGGGACCTCACCGCATGATCTCGCGGCCGCGATGACGCCGACACAAGCAGCGTCACTGCTCTCGCTCATGGATCGCCTCTCGCGCGCCGTGAGCATCAGCGACACCGCCACCGTCATCGTCGAGGGCGGCGCCGCGGCGCTGGGCGCGGACGGCGACCTGCAGCTATGGGTCTGGGACGACGAGGGGTTGTACTTGGAGCTGCTGCGGAGCCGCTACCCCGTGGACGAGCAGCGCCAGGGCGTGCGGCTGCTCGGCAGCGAAGATCTGCCGGTGACGTATGCGGCGCGCATGGGAGAGCCGCTCTGGTTCGGCTCGCGCGACGACTACCTGCGGGCCTACGTCGGCGCCGCGGACGCGCACAGCCGAGGAGCCGAGGCGGCGGCGGTCTTGCCGCTGTCCACTCGCGAGCGCACCTTTGGCGCCCTCACGCTGCGCTGGACGGCCAAGCGCACGCCCAGTGACGACGAGCGCACCTACGCGATGACGCTGTGCCGCATCTTCGCGCAGGCGCTCGATCGCGGCTGGCTCGCGCACGAGCAGAGCATCGCGCGCGAGCGCGCGGAGTCGAACGAGCGTCGTTCGCGCCTGCTGGCCGAGGCCAGCGCGCTGTTGACCATGTCGCTCGTCGAGGACGAGATCTACCGGCGCGCGGCCGAGATCGCGGTGCCCGCCTTCGCCGACTGGTGCCTGGTGGACGTGCGCGACGCGAGCGATCGCTTTCAGCGCGTGCTGCTGCACCGGCGCGATCGCACGGCGCCCGACCTCGGCGAGCAGCTCGAGGAGGCCATGCCGCCGAGCGACGACGGGCCCTCCTGGCTGCACCGGGCGGTGCGGGACGTCGAGAGCCAGCTCGTGACCAACGCGTCGCTGCCCGCGCCCGGCGAGGCCGCCGTCGACAGCGCGCGGCTCGCCCTGCTCGAAGAGATCGGCGTGCGCTCCTTCATCATCGTGCCGCTCGTCGTGCGCGGCCGGGTCGAAGGCGTGCTCTCCTTCCTGCGCGGGCAAGGCGCGGCCGCCTACCTGCCCGACGACGTCACGCTCGCCGAGGACCTCACGCACCGCGCGGCGCTCGCCATCGAGAACGCGCGCCTGTTCCACACCGAGCGCCGGCACGCGCAAGACGTCTATCGCCTGCAACGCATCAGCGAAGGGCTCACGGTGGCGGTGACGCCCGACGACGTCGCCGACGTCGTCGTGGCGCACGGGCTGCCGGCGGTCGGCGCGGTCGCCGGAGTGCTCGTCCTCCACGACGAGCGGCACGGCGCGTTCGGGCTCACCGGCGAGCGTGGCGAGGCCCCCGGGGCGTGGCGCAAGTTGCCTCTCTCGCCACCGACGCCGCTCGGCGACGCGATCCTGCACGGCGAGCCGGTCTTCCTGGAGTCCGCCGAGCGCTGGGCGCGCGAGTATCCCTGCGCCGCCGCGAACCCGCTCGCCGCTCCGGGCGCGCGGGTGACGTTGCCGCTGCGCGCCGGCGACAAGGTGCTCGGGGCGCTCGGCTACGCGTTCCCGGGCCCACGCCGCTTCTCCCAGGACGACAAAGAGCTCCTCATCGCGATCGCGCGACAGTGCTCGCTCGCGCTCGAGCGGGCGCGGCTCTACGCCGAGCAGGCCAAGGCGCGCGAGCAGACCTTGATGCTGCTACGCGTCACGTCGGCGCTCGCCCTCGCGCGCACCACGGACGAGGTAGTGCGCACGGTCGTCGAGGAGGTCATCCCGGTGGTGGGCGGGGAGGTCGGCTACCTCGGGCTGCTCGCGCCCGACAGCGACACCATCAACGTGTACGTCAGCGAGAGAGAGGGTCGCGCGCACCCCGCCCTGCCCGCTCGCATCGACGCCGCGGCGCGAAACCCCCTCAGCGACGTCGTCCGCACCGGGCGGGCGCTCTGCTTCGAGACCACGAGCGCGTACCGGGAGGCGTACGCTGCGGTCGAGCAGCCAGCGGACGCGACGGCGCGCGACGCCTTCGAGGCGTCAGCCGTGCTCGCCATCAACGCCGCCGGCCGCACGGTGGGTGCGCTCGGCGTACGTTTCGACCAGCAGCGCGATCGGCCCTACTTCTTCGACGAAGACACCGTGCAGCTGCTCGAGGCCGTCGCGATCCAGTGTGGAGACGCGCTCGAGCGCGCGGAGCTGCTCGAGCGCGAGGGCGAGGCCCGACGAGGGGCCGAGGTCGCCAACCGCGCCAAGGACGAGTTCCTCGCCATGCTCGGGCACGAGCTGCGCAACCCGCTCATGCCGATCGTCACCGCGCTCTCGCTCATGCGCATCAAGGGGGACGAGCACTTCGTAAAGGAGCGGGCGATGATCCAGCGGCAGGCGCAGCACCTGCTGCGGCTCGTCGACGATCTGCTCGACGTCTCGCGCATCGCGCGCGGCAAGATCGATCTGCGCCGGCGCCGCACCGATCTCGCCGAGGTGGTGCGCCACGCCATGGAGACCACCAGCCCGCTGTTCGAGCAGCGGCAGCACCACGTCGACGTCGTGCTCGAAGACGGGCTCATCATCGACGGTGACGAGAGCCGCCTCGTGCAGGTGTTCGCGAACCTCTTGAGCAACGCCGCCAAGTACACCGACGCGGGCGGGCGCGTGTCGGTGCACGGGCGCGTCGAGGGTGACGAGGTCGTCGTCCGCGTCACGGACTCGGGCGTCGGCATCGATCCGCACCTGCGCGCCCGCATCTTCGACCTCTTCGTACAGGGGGCCCGCGGCATCGACCGCGCGCAGGGCGGCCTCGGCCTCGGCCTCGCGCTGGTGAAGAGCATCACGATCCTGCACGGCGGCCAGGTCGACGTTCGCAGCGCGGGACCGGGCAAGGGCAGCGAGTTCGTCGTGCGCCTGCCACGCGCCCCGAGCTGGGCGAGGAACGTCAGCGCCGAGCCCGCGCCGCGGGACGGCATCGAGCCGGCGCGGCGCGCTCCCCTGCGCATCCTCGTCGTCGATGACAACGTCGACGCCGCCGACTCGCTGGCCGAGACGCTGCACGAGCTCGGGCACGAGACGGCCGTGGCGTACGACGGACCCGAGGGCCTCGTGAAGGCACGCGCGCTCGATCCCGAGGTGGCGCTGCTCGACATCGGCTTGCCCGTCATGGACGGCTACGAGCTCGCGCGCAGCCTCAAGAAGGAGCACGGCGATCAGATGACCCTCGTCGCCGTCACGGGCTACGGCCAGCCTGCCGATCGCGCGCGCGCGAAGGAGGCCGGCTTTCACCACCACTTCGTGAAGCCCATCCACCTCGCGGGCCTGCTCGCCCTCTTGCAGCGCGTGGGCCCGGGGGTGCAGCCCACGGCCTGA
The DNA here is from genome assembly GCA_964388085.1 of uncultured Myxococcales bacterium. Classification (GTDB taxonomy): domain Bacteria; phylum Myxococcota; class UBA727; order UBA727; family CAYLZW01; genus CAYLZW01. The sequence goes on from CAYLZW010000443.1 coordinate 3,665, forward strand.
GCGTCACGTTCGTCGTCGTCGATTTAGGCGCAGTTCGGATCGGGCGTGCCGCGCGCGAGCACGAAATAGTCACGCCCCTCGCTGAGGCCCCTCTTGCTGAGGGGGTTTTGCGTCGCCGAGCGGAGCCGCGACGCGTCCACGTATCGATAGAGCAGGTGCTCGTCTCGTCCGGCGGAGATGCCGAGCCGACGCGCGACGATCACCTGCGCGGGGGCGTAGCCGACGTCGTCGAGGAAGAGCTCGTCCTCGTCGAAGGTGCGGCGGTTCCAGTCCTTGATGCGCAGGCCGAGCGAGCGGCACAACAGCGTCTGTCCCGCGCACTGCTTGTCCACGGGGCGAAGCGTGCCGTCCGGCCGCGGGTGCAAGCGGCGCATGCGCTCGAGCGCGTCCTCTCCGCTCACGTCGTCCACGACGGGGACGCCCGCCTTCAGCAGCATGGCGTTGCCCTCCCCCTCGCAGCTCACGTTCAGCGAGTCCCCCCCGCGCGAGTGGTACATGTACAGCGTGCCCGCCGGCATGAAGAGCGCCTCGCGGCTCGGCGTCCGCCCGAGCGACGCGTGGCTGCCCTTCTCGCGCAGGTA
>CAYLZW010000444.1:0-4232 GCA_964388085.1 uncultured Myxococcales bacterium
CTGCACGACGGTGCCGGGCGTCTCGTCGAGCTGCTGGTGGATGCGGAACTTGTGGCTCAAGAAGAACACCTGGCTGTGGAAGCTCCAGGTCTTCATGTCGCCGTAGAAGTCGGCCAGGTAGGGGTTGTCGTCGTTCGGCTCGAAGAAGGGCTGAACGCCATAGGTGCGGCAGAGGAAGTCGACGAGCGTCGACTTGCCCGCCCCGATGTTCCCCGCCACGGCGATGTACGTGCGTCCCACGACCGACGCCCCTTGGATGCTCAGAATCCCGCGGACAGGATGTACGGCACCTCGATGTCCGTCGCCTCGCCGACGAAGGCGGGGAACTTCCACTTGCGGGCGCGCTTCCGGATGCACTCGCCGACCGGTGACGCGTTCACGACGCCGTTCTTGAAGCGCGCGTTCGACACGACGCCGCGCGGCTCGACGGTGAGCACGAGGTAGTGCTTGCCCTCGACCGTGCTGCCCTGCTTCATGCCCTGCTCGATACAGCTCTTCACGGCGCCGGCGTTGTCCTTCACGACCTGGCCGATGGCCTCCGGATCGGGCCCCGTGCCCCCGGAGACGACGGGGGCGCTCTCCATCTTGCCGACGGGTGCGGCCGCGCGCTTCTTGTCGCCGGCGAACACGTCCGCGATGGCGCCGGCCTGGCCGCTGTTCGAGCCGAAGGGATCGACGGTGGCGAGCTGGCCGTTCGAGCCCGCCCGCTTGATGCCGCCGCTCTCGCCGCCGCCCTGCTGGAAGGCACCGTCGAGGTTCACCTCGTCGCCGCCGCTTGCCTTCTTGCTCTTGCCGCGCGCTTTGCGCAGGTAGGCGGCCTTGTCGGCGAAGTACTTCACGCAGGCCGGATCGCCCGGGTTCAGCTGGCACTTCTCCTCGAGGTCGGGCTGCACGTCGTCCCACGAGGCGAGCAGGCGCTGCTGCGGGACCTCCACGCCGGTCTTCTCGGCGGCCATGCTCAAGGCGCCGTGCAGGCCGGGGATCTCCCAGCGGCCGGTCCAGTCGCCCCAGGCCGCGACGACGAGGGTGAGCACGGCGGCCAACGCCGCGATCGCGTAGGTGCGGTGCTTTGCCTGCCGGTTCGCGAGGCCCGCCTGCATGATGAACACGCGGGTGCTCTCGCCGGGGCGGCCGCTGTCCGGCACGGGCCCGCTCGCGGCGGTGGCGGCGGCGAAGGGATCGTTCGTGGCGCTGTGATCGCGCGACGACGCGGGCGTGTGTCGCTCGGCGTCCCGCTCGGCGCGCGCCTTCTGCAGATCGACCACCTCGGCGCCGGCGTCGTCGGAGGGCGGCGGCGGCGGCGCGGATCGGCGCTCGCCCTGCGGTCGCTTCACGAGCTCCTGAAAGTCGGGGAGCTCCGCGAGGCGGGTCCAGCTCGGCAGCGTCTCGTTCCAGCAGTAGGAGCGAGCGCTGATGCGTCCCTCGTCGTAGAAGCGCTCGAGGTCGGCCTTCTTCATCGGGCCGTGCTGCGCGCCCTTGATCGCCACCCACCACTCGGTGTTCGCGTTCGAGGCCGCCACCGGGGCGTCGAATTTCGGGATGTCGACGGCCGTGCGCGGCGCGGGACCGCGCAGGGCGGCGCTCTGCCCACCCGCCGCCGCCGCGGCGCCTTGCGAGGCTTGCGATGGCTCAGCGGCCTGCTCGCGCACGACGATGATGTTGCTGCAGGTCTTGCAACGGATCTTCAGGACCTTACCGCGCACCTTTTCGTCGCTGATCGAGTAGCGCGTCGAGCAACGGTCGCACACGAACTTCATAGCCGCCTCGCCTGGCCTCGTCCTCGCCCGGCCTTGGAGCGCTGGTGTAGGAGAGCCCCCAAGGGGCCATAGCCTATCAACGGATCGCTCATAAGTACGATCCCCCACCCGCACTGCTTCGTTCAAACTCGCACGCCCGCGACCCTGGTGCGACTTCGCTGCCTATCGCTGGCGCCGCGCTGCACGCATTGACAGCGATGTGACGGCCACTATTGGTGTGCTCACGATGAACGTCCGCAAGATCGGCATCCTCACGGGCGGCGGCGACTGTCCCGGATTGAACGCTGTGATCCGTGCCGTGGTGCTCCGCGCCGACGCGCTCGGCATCGAGGTCCTCGGCGTGCGCGGTGGCTGGCGCGGCCTGCTCGAGAACGACACCGAGCGCCTCTCGAGAGCGCGCGTGCTCGACATCCTCGACGAGGGCGGCACCATCCTCGGCACCACGCGCGTGAACCCCTATCAGGTCACCGGTGGGCCCGACGCCGTCAAGGCCGCCTTCAAGGCCTGGCGCCTCGACGGGCTCATCGCGGTGGGCGGCGAGGGCACGCTGACCCTGGCGCGCAAGTTCGCCGAGCTCGGCCTGCCCGTGGTCGGGGTGCCGAAGACCATCGACAACGACATCGGCGGCACCGAGGTGACCTTCGGCTTCGACACCGCCGTGACCATCGCCACCGAGGCCATCGACCGCCTGCGCACGACCGCGGAGGCGCACGAGCGCGTCATGGTCGTCGAGGTCATGGGCCGCCACGCGGGCTGGATCGCGCTGCACGCGGGGCTCGCGGGCGGCGCCGACATGATCCTCGTCCCCGAGCGGCCGGCGCTCTTGAAGGACGTGTGCGACAAGGTGCACTACCGCCGCGCACAGGGCCGCCTGTCGTCGCTCATCGTGTGCGCCGAGGGCATGAAGCTCAAGGAGAGCGACGACGACGAGGCGCGCCTCCTGCTGTCGAACACCGAGCCGGACGCCTTCGGACGCCCCCGCCTCGGCGGCGCCGGTGTCTACCTCGCGCGGCGCATCGAGGAGGAGACGGGCATCGAGACGCGGGTGACGGTGCTCGGCCACGTGCAGCGGGGCGGTCACCCGACGCCGCGCGATCGCGTGCTGGCGTCGAGGTTCGGCGTCACGGCCGTGGACATCCTCGCGGCCGGCATGTTCGGCCACATGGTCGCCCTGCGCGCGAACGAGATCGTCTCGGTGTCGCTGGCCGAGGCGACGGCGAAGCTGAAGACCGTCGACGACGACTGGCTGCGGCTGGCCGAGGGCCTGACGAGCTGAGCGCCATCGCCTCGCGCCTCAGTCGTCGCGCACAGAGACCTTGTGCCCCACGACGCGCATGCCGCGCGAGCGCAACCTCGAGAGCAGCAGGTCCACATGACCTTCGACGGCGCGCCGATCGCCGTCGCTCGTGACGAGGAAGGTGGCGAACAGCCCCTCGCCCGTGCGCTCGAGCTTCAGGTACAGGCCGCCGAACACGTCCTCCTTGAAGACCAGGTGCACGTGCTGCTTGCCGTCGTCATCGCCCACCAGCATGACGTCGACCATGTCGTCCATGAGCGCGTCCGTGGCGCTGCCGGCGTCGTCGGGCGGCGCCAGATCGAGCTCGTCCGCCGCGGGCACGGCGATGGACGGCGGCGGGCGCATCACCGCCGGCCCGATGGTGAAGGCGTTTCCGTCGTCACCGGGGCGCGCGCGCGGCACGCCGACGTCCTCGCCGAGCAGGCGGGCGAGGGCGGCCTCGGCGAGCGGATAGCGCGGCGGCCCTCGGCGGGCGCGCGCGGAGAGCGCAGCCTCCTCGCTGCTCGAGCGGGTCGTCGCCGCCGCGCCCTCGGGCGTCGCCCAGTCGATACCGGCCGCGGCAGCGCCTCCCTCGTCGAGGTCCGGGGCGAAGCCGATGAGCGGCTCGTCGTCCTCGCGCGCGCGCGGCGGCCCGAAGGTCAGGCCGCCGGTCGGGTCGTCCTCCTCGTCGTCGATCATGGGCTCACCCGTTCATGGCCCGGTCGCCCTGCTCGCGCCGGCCGCGGGAGGAGCGCGTCTTCCGGAAGCCGTACTTCTTCGCCATGATCCAGAAGTTCTTTCTGTCGACGCCCGCGAGGCGCGCGGCTTCGCTGAGGTTGTCGTCGGTGCGCTCGAGCAGGCGGCGCACGTACTCGCGCTCGAAGGCCTCCACGATGCGCTTCTTCTCTTCGCGATAGGCGCCGCCCGCCAGCGCCGGCGACAGGGTGCCCTTCTGCTCGCTGCTCTGCCCGAGATCGACGACGTCGATGAGCGAGCCGGGCGTGAGCACGACGAGCTGCTGTACCTTGTTCTCGAGCTCGCGCACGTTGCCCGGCCAGTCGTAGGCCGAGAGCGCCGCCAGGGCCTCGTGCGAGAAGCCGCGCATGTCCTTCTCGTACTCGGTCTTGAACTTGTGCAGGAAGTGCATGGCGAGCAGCGGCACGTCGCTCTGGCGCTCGCGCAGCGGCGGCACCGTCAGC
>CAYLZW010000445.1:0-4225 GCA_964388085.1 uncultured Myxococcales bacterium
CCTCGACGTCAGCAAGGTGAACCCGAACGGCGGCGCCATCGCGCTCGGGCATCCGCTCGGCTGCACGGGCGCGCGCCAGATCGCGACGATCCTGCCCGAGATGAAGCGGCGCGACGCGAAGCTCGGCGTCGTGGCCATGTGCATCGGCGGCGGCATGGGCGCGGCTGGGCTCATCGAGCTCGCGTGACCCGTGACGTCTGAGAGCACGAGGAGGTGGGCTGTGCTGCTGAGCGCGATCTTCGCGCTCGCGGCCTGCGCGCCCGTGTCTCCCGGCGGCACGAACGACGACGGCGGGGTCGGGCAGGGCCCCGCCTACGAGGGTCAGCCCTACGCGTCCGCCGTCGTCTCGTTCACGCCCGGAGAGGGCGCCGGACACGGTGAGGAGAAGCTCCCCGACGTCGTGCTCGGCCCACCCAAGGGCGCTGGAGTCTCGGCCGGGAATTCCACCGACGTGCTCTCGCTCGGCCGCGGCGGCAGCATCGTGCTCGAGCTCGGGCTCGACGTCGTCGATGGGGACGGCGTCGATCTGCTGGTGTTCGAGAACGCCTTCTTCGCGTTCGGCGACAGCGGCGTGTTCGCCGATCCCGGCGTCGTCTCCCTCTCGCTCGACGGCGACGAGTGGTCGACGTTCCCGTGCGACAGCGACGCGGAGGCGCCGAACGGCTGCGCCGGCTACGCGCCCGTGCTGCCCGCCGAAGAGGGCGGCGCGCTGCAGGACCTCGGCGGCGACGCGTTCGATCTCGCCGACGTCGGTCTGGAGCGCGCGCGCTACGTCCGCATCGTGGACGCGGACACGCGCCTGTTCGGCGACGATGGTACGGCCGGCTTCGACCTCGACGCGCTTGGCGTCGTCAACGCCGCCGAGCGCTGACCAGCGTCAGTAGGCCATGGCGAGGTCGCGCTCCTGGCCGCCCTCGAGCCAGCCGGTGGCGTCCGCGGCGCTCCCTTCGTCGCCGACGAAGCCGTCGTTCAAGCGGTTCGCGAACGCGACCGGCATCAGGTACCAGGCGTTCGCGGCGCAGGCGAGGCTGTTGATGAGGAAGCAGCCGCCGATGCAGGGCAGCGCGAGGATGTTGACGTACGGAATGACGAGGCAGGGCAACGCGGCCCCGTACAGGCACACGTGCGGCAAGAGGTGCGTGAAGTAGATGATCAGCGCGTCGACGACGTAGTCCTCCGGCGGCTCTCCCTCGATCAGCATCGGCGTCAGCCAGGCCTGGGGCGCGACGACGACGGGCACGATCTGGACGAGCCAGAACGCCCACAGCGACTCGTCGATGGCGGGATGAAGCGGCTCATCGAGGGTGAAGGGGAAGTACTTCTCGAAGAAGCCGGGGTCGCCGTCGTCGGCGCCGCCTTCGTCGTCGTCGCCTCTGCTGGGGCGCTTCTTCTTGGCCGGGGCGGGCGGCGCGGCGGGCTCCTCGAGGTCGAGCGGCGGCGGCGGCGGCGGCGGCGCGGCTTCGAGGTCCTCGGCGACGGGCGGCGGCGGCGGCGGCGGGTCCCCGAACTCGTCCTGCGCGAGCCGAGCCTGCGCGGACGACGACGGCGGCGCGATCTCGGGGAGGCGATCGGCGGGACCGGCGAGCACGGAGAGCGCGACGAAGGACACGAGCAACATGCAACCTCCCGTTCGCGATCGCGCGAACGCAGCGAGGGGAGATTACGCGAGCTGTCGCGGCGGAGAAGGGGCCTGTTCAGGCGGCGGCGTGCACGAGGGCAGCGTCCACCGGCGGTGGCGGGTTCGCCGGGCGCGCGAGGAAGTAGCCCTGCGCGAAGTGAGCGCCGGTCTTTCGCACGGCCCTTAGCTCCTCGGCCGTCTCGATGCCCTCCACGACGACGCGCGCGCCCATGTCGTCACACAGCCCGACGATGGAGCGCACGAGCCGCTGCAGCCGGGGCGCCTCGTGCAGCGCGATGATGAGCTCGCGGTCGAGCTTCACGACCTCGGGCGCGAGGTCCGCGATGTACTTCAGGTTCGAGTAGCCGGCGCCGAGATCATCGACGACGAGCTGCACGCCGCGGCCGCGCACCTCGGAGAGGATCGTGTGACAGAGCTCGAAGTGGCTGAGCGGCACCGACTCGGTCACCTCGAGGTAGATGGCGTGCTCGTGCGTGAAGATGGGATCGTCCGGCCGCACGAGGAAGCCCTCGGCGAACTCGTTCGGGTGCACGTTCAAAAACAGCGGGAAGTCGCCGCACTCCGCCACCGCGAGCTCGCGCAGCATGCGGCCGAGGGCGCCCGTGTAGGCGTGCGCGGCGGCGGCGTCGAAGAGCTGCGGCGGGCTCTTGAAGTGCGGCGAGCGCGGGCGGCAGAGCGCCTCGTACGCGAAGACGGCGCCGGACGCGAGGTCGACGATGGGCTGGAAGACGACGCCGACCTGGCGTCCGCTCACGACCTCGAGGACGGCGTCTTTGACCGCGTCCTTGGGGTCGGTGATGTCATGCAGGGAGCGCGGGATGTTCACTCGGCGGTCACTCCATCGTCGGCGGCGCGACCACGAACGCGTGGTTCAGCGACGGGTGCGGCCCCTCGCCGCTCAAGGTGAGCTGCTCGCTCACGCCCTCGTCCCCGTCGATCTTCGAGAGCACCTTCCGCAGATGATAGCTCCGCGGGCCGATCTCGAGCGTGAGCGCGCGGTGGCTGGCCCGCCACTTGCCCCTGAGGCGCACGGGCTTGCCCTCGATGAACGGCGTGTAGTCGTAGGTGAACGTGCCATCGAGCGCGAACAGCAGCGAGCGCTCGGGCGCGCTGACCTCGTCGACCCAGGCGTGCAGCAGGCGGCGCGCGGGCGTCGGCAGCGAGCGCACCTGCTTCGCGAGGCCGCCGCCCGTGTAGTCGCGCCGGCCCTTCAGGTGCACCTCGCCGAGGCACACGGGGGTGCCGGGCTCGCCGGGGTAGGTCTCGCGCACCTCCACGGTGATCATGCGACCCTTGGCCGGTGGGTCGAGCTTCACCTTCTGCATCTCGTGCGAGTCCTTCATCGGCAGGATGCGCTCGATGCGCCCGTCGCTGACCACGATCTTGCGCGCGCGTTGGCGTCGCTTGTCGACGGCGCCCGCCTTCACGGCGCCGACGATGACGCCGATCTCGCTGATGGCGGCGGGCTTGGTGAAGCCGAACAGCAGCCGGTTCTCACCCGCGCCAGGCTTCGCGCACCAGGCCGTGGTGTCCTTGCCGTCCACGAGGTTGTACGCGAACGAGGCCGGCTTGCCGTCGTCGAGCTCCGAGGAGGCCTCGATGTAGGCGAGCGCCTGCGCGTGTGCGCCGCTGGCCCCGAGCGCCGAGCAGGCGAGGGCCACGCCGAGCGCGCCGCGAAGGGTGCGAAGGGTGGGTCGCGACATGGCAGGTCTCCAAAGGGGTTGGTTTTGGGGGCATCGGTCCCGAGCGCATCGGTCCCGAAAGAGCTCGCTCCGAGGGAGCCTTTTTCGAGGGGACGTCATCTTGTGTAGTCCACATGTACCTGAGCGGCCAATTCGAGAAGGTCTTGCCCTCCCTCGCGCGCAGGTCGCCCAACCTACGGCGCTCGGTGTGCAACGAACGCATGTCCCAACGGGCATTGACCTCGCGTCCGGTCCATTGCACGTCAGCAGAGTATTCAGGCCTTTGGAGGTCCCGCATGATGCGTCGCAACCGCCCGTCCGTCGCGCTCCGCTTGCTCCTCACGCTCGTCCTCGGCGCCGCGATCGCGGCGTGTGACACTGGACCAAAGCCCGGCGAGGAGGCCACCTACTGGGGCCAGAAGCTGCAGGAAGGGGAGATGGCGAAGCGCGAAGCCGCCATGCAGCACCTGCTGCAGCTCAAGGACCCGAAGTCGCTGCCTTTCCTCTACGACGTCCTGAAGGGCGACGTTGTTCAGCTCAAGCCCATGGCCGCGCAGCTCGTCGGCGGCATCGGTGACGAGAGCAGCGTCGACGGCCTCGTCGGCGGCATCGACTGGAACGCGGGCGCGGGACGCGACAAGAAGTCACGCACGGCGGCGACGGCGAACGAGCGCATCGCGCAGGCCCTCGCCAAAGTGGCGAAGCCCGGTGACGCGAAGGCCATCGAGGCCCTGAAGCGCCTGTCCGGCTCGAACCACCTGAACACGCAGCTCGCCGCCGTCATCGGCCTCGGCGTGCTGCACGCCACCGACGCCGTGCAGGACCTCATCGACATCGCCGAGGGCCACCAGAACAACTTCATGGTGAAGAACGCGATCATCGCGCTCGGCGACATCGGCGACGA
>CAYLZW010000446.1:0-4221 GCA_964388085.1 uncultured Myxococcales bacterium
TCTCCTGGTGGCACCGACGTAAAAACGACCGGCGTGCAAACAGCAAACCACGACTTGATTTTGCGCGTCAACAATCACGGCACTTCCAAGGAACGAAAAGCGTCGAAGGCAAGGCACTGTCGGTACGTCTCGAGCGCGCCGCGCGTGTGCGCGCGTGACCGACGCGAGCCGCACACACGACGTGTTTCTCGACGACAAACACGACTTCGAACGCGGCCGCGCGCGCGCGCGGAGGACGCTCTTCGCGCGCGCTTTTCGGCGCGCGACGCGCGTGATCGAGCTGACGCAATTCGACACGCCCGGTGCCTCACGAAGGTGCGCGCCGGTCGTGACGGAGCTTCGGGCGAAGGCGCTCCGCGCCGCTTCGATCACCCGCGCTCGTGACGCGAGCGTGCAACGCGTTCGTACCTTCGCGCCCAAAGCTGCGAGGAGTGCTCACCAGCGCGCGCGCGGGCGGCCGCGTGGTCGCCCGCGTCGACGTCGACGACAGCGGTCATGGACCCGCGCCGATCGGCTCCGTTCGATCACCATCGGGAAGAGGCGCGGGCGGCAGCCGAGCGGCGAGCGGAGCTTGGAGCGCGAACGAGCAGCGGCGCTTCGCTCAGCCGGGGATCACGAAGCGCACGCGCTTTTTCGCCTGCTTCTTCGTGATCGCGTCCGTGACCGTCAGCTCGATCAGGTACGCGCCGGCGGGCGCCTTGTCCGACAGCTTCATGTTCGGACCAAAGAAGGTCAGCGCGTGCGGTGTGTGCGTTCGATAGGCGTGCTTGCCGAGCGAGAGCGTGCCGATGGAGCTTCCGTCCTCGAGGGAGAAGTCGCCGCTGACCGACAGCTCGACCTCCCACGTGTCGGGGCCGAGCGCGCGGCGTCCAAAGCTCGCGACCTCTACGTAGAGCCAGATCTGCCGATCGCGGACCTTGCCCTCGACCGCCTCGCTGTAGACGCCGAGGCCCTCCGGCGGACCTTGCACCACCACGGCCTTCTTGATGACGAGCGGTGCGTCCTCGCGCACCAGCAGCGCGGCGCCCTCGAGCGCGTCGGCCGCGCTCGCGGGGTCGTTCTGTCGCAGCGCCTTCTGCGCGCCGTCGAGCAGCGCGCGCACGTCGGCTCGTAGCGTCCGAGCGCGCTCCGCGAAGGCGAGCGCGCTCGCGAGCGTCAAGCTGACGGTGAGGAGCGCGAAGCCGAGCAGGCGACGCGCGCGCATCAGCGGAGGGCGGCCGCTCGCTCCTTCGCGGCAGCGGCCTTGCTGCCGGTGGGGTCGAGCTTCACGTACTTCTCGTACGCCTCGCGCGCCGGACCGTTGCGCCCTTGTCGCTGCAGGCTGCCGCCGAGGTAGTAGTAGGCGTCGGCGTAGCCGCTGTTGACGCCGATGGCGGCGGAGTACGCCTCGACCGCGTTGGCGTCGTCGTCGTTGGTGGCGAGCGCGCGGCCGAGCAGCGTGTAGATGGAGGCGCGCACGAGCGTCGACTTCGACTTGTCCGCGGCCTCCGCGGCCTTGCGCAGCTCTTCGATGGCCTGCGGCGCGCTGTTCTGCGCGAGCAGCACCCGGCCGAGCTCGGCGCGCAGCTCCGCGTCCTCCTTCGCCTTCAGCTTCTCCTCGAGCATCGACTTCGCCTTGTCGAACTGCTTCTGCTTGGCGAGCAGGTACACCTCGGCGACCGCGAGCTCGACGTGGTCGGGGAAGAGTCCCTTGGCCTCGGTGAGGGCGGCCTCCGCCTCCTTGCCCTTGTTCGCGTCCGCGGCCACGGTCACGAGGGTCGACCAGGTCAGCAGGCGGTGGCGATCGATCTGCGTCGCTTCCTGCAGCTTCGCGACCGCCGCGCTCTCTTTGTCCTGATCGTAGAGGGCGCGCGCTTCGAAGAAGAGCAGGTCAGGATCCTTTGCGCCGAGCGTGCTGCGCGCGGCGTTGATGTCGCGCTGGTACTCCTGCTCGCGCTCGTTGAAGCGGTTCAGCTCGCCGCGCGCGATGCTCATGTAACCCCACTGGCGCTCGCCGACGCTGTTTTTGCCGAGGTCTTGCAGCGTGGTCAGATCGTCGAGCGCGATGGGGATGTTGCCGACGTCGCGCTGCTCCATGATGAGCAGCGCACGTTGGGCGCGGGCGGGATCGTTGTCGCCCTTGGTCTTGATGGCCTGATCGAGCGCCAGCCGCGCGCGCGTGCGATCGCCCAGCGTGCGGTAGGCGAAGCCGAGCCAGGCGAGGTGGTTCGGATCGGTCGCCGTGTTGCGCAGGCTCTCGAGCACGGGCGCGAGCTCGTTCAGCTTGCCGGTCTGGCGATAGTACTGTCCGCGCGCGACGTTCAGGACGGGCTTCGGTTGGCCACCGCTCAGGTCCTTCTCGATGATGGCGAGCACCTTCGCGGCCTCGTCCGTCTTGCCCGTATACAGCGCCCGCAACATGCGCGCGGCGAGCGTGAGCGGATGCTCGTCGGCGACCTTCACGGCGCGCGCGAGCGCCTCCTTCGCCTTGTCTTCGCTGCCGCGCATGCCGCGCTCGGCGGTGAGCAGGGCGTAGAGGTAGGCGAGGTTCGCGGCGACGGTGGGCTGCTCGTCGTCGATCTTGAGCGCGTCTTCGAGCTTCTCGGTCGCCTTCACGAGCCCGGCGGTGTTGCCGCCCACCGAGACCTTGCTGGCCTGCCGGACGAGCTCGGCGATCTCTTCGGCCTCCATCTTGTGCGCGCGCAAGAACAGGATGAACCCGAACAGCACGACGAGGAGCACGCCGCCGAGGCCGACGGTGAAGCCGAGGCCGAGCTTCCGCGTGCGCGAGGCCTGCATCGCGAGCGGGTCGTAGCCGCCCATGATCGGAGACTGGTAGCCGCCGGCCGGCGCCATCGGCTGTCGGCGTGGCGCGCGCGCGGGGGCCGGAGCGGACGACACCCCGGTGGCGGGCGTCGGCGCGCCGGCGGGCTGCGCGCTCGGCGCGGGAGGACGGCTCTCGTTGGCCGCGGCGGCCGGCGCGTCGGCGGCCGCGCCGTTTTCGGCGGCCGGTGCGGGAGACGCGGGCGCCGGCGGCGGCGCGGCGGGCTTTGGCGGGGCGACCTCGATGCCCTTCGCCTTCAGCGCGGCGATCGCCTCCGCGTGTGTCGGCTCGTGCTCGAGCGCGGTCTTGAACGACTCGATCGCCTCCTCGAAGCGACCCGATCGCTCGTGGAGCTGTCCGAGGAAGAAGTGCGCTTGCGCCGTCGCGGGCGCGAGCGCGAGCAGCGCCTTCACCTCGTCGATGGCCTTCGGCACCTTGCCCTGGCCGGCGTAGACACGCGCGAGCAGGATGCGTCCGTCGAGGTTCGCGGGCTGGCTCTTGATGCCCTTCTTACAGACGACCATGGCCTCCATGAAGCGGCCCTGCTCGAGATATGCGGCCGACAGGGCGAGGAACGCGTCGGACGTCGGGTCCTTCGCGAACGCCATCTCGAGCTCAGCAATGTCGACGGAGGGATCGGGCATGGAGAAGCCTTGTGAGAACGGACCGCGAGGTTGCAGCAGCCGGCTTCCGGGGTCAATTCCGAGACGCCGCTGGGGCGAGATTGTAACGCGAACCGCCGCCGTTCGCTGGCGCAAGCGCTACGCGACGTGTTTCCGGTTCGCTCGCGCAAGCGCTACGCGAGGGCACGCGAGCACCGATGCGCGCGCCCCTCATGATGTCTTCGCTCCTGCGCCGCGGGTTTCAACGCGTTCTAAGCAGAGAGCCGCGCAGACGGTGTCTACGCGGCTCTCTGCTCATCGATCTTGCCCATGCACGTCGTTGGGGTCAAAGCTTGCGCCGCTCGACGCTGGCGCGGACCCGCCGCGGGTCACTCCGGCTCCGTTACTGCTGCTGATCCGACAGCTCCTCGAGGCGCTCGCGCGCGAGGCGCAGCACCTTCGTCTCGAGCAGGCGGGCGCCCTCGCGCGAGAGCCGCAGCTTCTCCCCGAGCACCGCGAGCGTCTCGGGCTCCTCGGCGAGCAAGCGGCGCTCGATGATGAGCGGCAGGCGCGGGTCGTCGAGCTCGTCGGCGATGTCGGCCAACACCTGGTCGACCGCGCGCTCGCGCTCCATGCGCAAGGTCTGGAGCTCCGGGCCCTCGTCGTCTCCGGCGAGCACCTCGCCGAGCGTGCGATCCTCTTCATCGTCGACCGGCATCTCGAGGCTCAAGGCGCGCGCGCGCGGGCGACGACGACGACCGACCTCGAGCTCCTCCATGGCGGCGCCCGCGATGGAGGGCACGTCGTCGCGATCGA
>CAYLZW010000447.1:0-4217 GCA_964388085.1 uncultured Myxococcales bacterium
ATGCCCGCGAACACGCCGGCCTTGCGCGCGAGCAGGCGCGCGGTGTCCTCGGCGTTCTTCTGGCCCACCTCGATGAGGCGGTCGACGCGCTCGGGCTCGAAGATGGCCGGCAGGTACTCCTTCGGCCACTTGCGGATGCCCGGGATGCGCGCGCCTTCGCTCGGCTCACAGCCGACGACCTGCACGCTCGGGTTCTGCTCCTTCAGGTAGCGCGAGGCGCCCATGATGGTCCCCGTCGTACCCATGGCGGAGACGAAGTGCGTGACGCGACCGCCCGTGTCGCGCCAGATCTCCGGGCCCGTGCTCTCATAATGCGCGAGCGCGTTGTCGGGGTTGCCGAACTGGTTGAGCATCAGGTACCCGCCGGCCGCCACCTTGCCGCGCGCGAAGTCGATGGCGCCCTCCATGCTCTTCTCGGCGGGCGTGAGCGTCACCTTGGCGCCGAAGGCCTGCATGGTGCGCACGCGCTCCTTGGTCGAGTTCTCGGGCATGACGAGCTCGATCGCGTAGCCCTTCATGGCGGCGATCATCGCGAGCGCGATGCCGGTGTTGCCGCTGGTGGGCTCGATGAGCTTGATGCCCGGCTTCAGCTCACCGCGCGCCTCGGCGTTCTTGACCATCCAGTAGGCGGCCCGATCCTTCACGGAGCTGCCGGGGTTGTTGCCCTCGAGCTTCGCGTACAGCTCGACGCCGGGCTTGTTGACGAGCGCGCTCAGGTCAGCGAGCGGGGTGTTGCCGATCAGATCTTCGAGCTTGGGCATGCGGCGCTCCTTAAGCCCCTCTCGTATTCCCGGCGTCGTCGTCGTGCAAGGTACCTCAGGGCTGCGCCTGCCAGCACAAGAGGGCGGGGTCGCGCGCGTTCGTCCAGAAGCGCACGTCGTCGATGCGGCCGGGCCAGTTGCGGTCACCGACGGGGGAGTTGGCGCCGAGGAAGATGTCATCCGCTTCAGGCGCCTCGCGGGTCCCGCTCGTGGGGCTCTGTCCGACCAGGGCGCCGTCGAGGTACAGCGTCACGTAGCCCGCCTCCTGGCGGCAGCCGGCGTGCACCCAGCGCCCGGTCGGGAACACGCCGTCCACCGTGGCCGCGACGACGCTCCAGTTGCAGCGCAGGCTACCCGCCGCCGTGACGGAGAAGCCCCAGTCGCCGTTGTTGTCGGCGATCATCATGCTGTCGGCCGTCGTCGTGTAGGCGTCGAGATACAGCCAGGCCTCGAGCGTGAAGTCGGCGCCGAAGTCGAAGTTGTTCACCTTCAGGTAGCCGAGGTTCGGCTGCAGGCAGAGCCCACCGCGGCAGGCCGCGAACGCTGCGCCCGCGTGGAAGGTGCCGTTGCGCGCCGCGGACGATCCGTCGACGACGGCGCCCGCCGCGGTGGTCTCGAAGTCGAAGCAGAGGGCGAGCGCGCTGTCGCTGGCGTCGCAGAACGGCCCCGTCGGCTTGGCTCCCGGGCAGGGCGGCGGACCGGCGTCGGGCCCGGCGTCCCCCGCCGCGTCGGGCGCCCCACCGTCGTCGAACGAGGCGTCGCTCGCGCCGGCGTCGCCCGCATCGCCGGCGTCGGGCAGCGCGGCGGCGTCGAGCGACACGCCCGCGTCGAGCGTGGGGCCAGCGTCGAGGTCCGGCCCGGCGTCGGTAAGCTGCGCGGCGTCGACGGGCGCGGCGGCGTCGAGCGAGACGCCCGCGTCGAGCGCGCCGGCGTCCAATCCGGTGCCGCTGTCGGGCGGCGCGCCGCTGTCGACGGGCGGGACAACGACCTTGTCTCCTCGCAGCGCGCAGGCCCTCGCGCCATCGAGCAGCGCGACGCAGCGCGCGCCGAGGTGGGTGGCGCAGTCCTCGTCGCTGTCACAGGGGCCGCCGAGCAGGCGCGCGGGCGAGTCGAGCGGGCAGCCGGACAGCGCCGACAGCGCGGCGACGACGAGGACGCTGCGCGCGACCGTCATGCGCGGCGCCTTCGCGCCCGTGGCTGGCGGCGCCGCGCGCGCGAGCACACGAGGCCCAACAGCAGCGCAGAGAGGAGCGTCCCCGGGGTCGGGGCCGGGCCGCTGGCCGTCGTGCAGGAGCAGCCCCGCTCGTCGTCACCGCCCGCACCCGCGTCCGGCCCGTTGCCCGGCGTCGTCGTGGGGCCGGCGTCGAGCGTGGGCGTCGGCTCGCTCACGCCACCCGGCTCACAAGCGTGCGTGCCAGCCGGCAGGATGCGCCCGTCGGGAAAGACCGCCACCTCGAGGCTCTCCATGAGCTCGGGCGCGGCGCCTACCGCCTCGAGGGCGGCGGCGAGGTCGGGCCCGTACAGCGGCGCGTTCTCGATGAGGAAGCGCAGGTAGGTGCCCGAGGAGGCCTGGAACGAGAGCTCGACCTTCACGAGGGCGGGCCAGCACTCGTCGTGCTCGCCGAGCGGCAGCTCGATCTCGTCCCAATGTGCCACGCTGCCGTCCGGCTGCGCCGGATACTCGTGCTGCAGGATGGGCATGTCGCTCGTCGGCGAGAAGCCGAGCGGCGGGATGCGGTTGTCCTTCACCAGCCGGTCGACGAGCGCGAAGTGGAGGCTGTGCTGCGGCGCAAGACCCTCGGACATGAGGATCTCATACGTCCGCAGCGGCTCCTCGCCCGCGATGAAGTCCCAGGTGCCCTCGTCGATGCTGCCCGAGCGCGGCCCGCGCGCGCCGTCGGGGAAGCGCACGTCGTGGGAGAGGAACATGCGGCGCCCCTCGGCGTAGCCCGTCGGCAGCTTGTGCCCCGTGAGGTTCGTGATACGCACGCGCAGCCACTGAGCGCCGTCCCGCTCTATGAGCTCGAGCGCCTCGAGCGTGGCCGCCTTCTCGAGCTGCGCGCGCGCGGCCGCCACCGTCTTCTCGACGTCGGCGGCGATGTTCTCAAGCGACGCCGGCACGTCGTCACCCTGGTAGAGGTGCGCCACCATGCGCGGCGCCATGGTGTTGCCGCCGACGAGGCGGTGGCTGCGCAGCTCCCGCTCGGGCGCGCCCGCCGTGGCCGCGACGCCGGTGTAGCGCTCCATGTGACAGTCCATACAGGACTTGTGGCTGGGCGACGCCGGATCCGCGTAGGCGCTCGCGCGCCACTCGCTGTAGGTGCGCTCGATGGGGACCGGCTGCGAGAGCGCGCTGCCGTCGTCGTCGATGCGCGAGGTGAACGTGTTGCTGACGTCGTGACACTGCGCGCACAGCACCGAGTCCTCGAACAGCGGCGAGTACGCGGTCGTGTGTCCGCTCGAGTTGCTGCTCTCGAAGGGGCCGTGCTTCTGCAGGCTGTCGTTGATGAAGAACTGCGCGTTGCCGACGAGGACGCCGCTCAGCTCGGGCGGCGGCACCGTCGTCGGCTGGCCCGTCGGCTCGGGTACCGCCATGCGATGACACAGATCGCACTGCACGCCCTCGAAGTCGTACTGCTCGAGGCCGTACCCGTCGGCAGGGTCCGAATTGGTCCGCTCGTCGAGCCAGGCGCGCGGGTAGTGGCATTTGAGGCAGAGCTCGGCCGTGTCGGGCGCGTCGTTGGCCGCGATCTCGAGCGCCGCGAGGAACACCGGGTCGACGCCCGCGAGATCCATCATGGTGCCGCGGTAGGACGAGGCCGCCATGTTCGCGTCGCTCTCCGAGCGGTGGCAGAGCTGGCAGCTCGCGTTGCCGATGAGGCTGGTCTCGAGCTCGCCCGGCTGTGTACCGCCGCCCATGGGATCACTGAGCTGGCCGGCCAGCGTCAGCAGCAGCGCGATCGAAGAGCCCAAGCCACGCCTCCCTCTGTCGTTGCCGGCAGCGGGAGAGGATAGCCCGAGGCGGCACCGCGACGTCACTCGTTCCGCGGATCGCAGTCCTCCTCGAGCGGCGGACCCGAGGCGGAGGAGCGCGGATGACGCGAAGCGCTGCCGGGCCGACCGGCCGAGGCGGCGGCTGCGACCTCGAGATCGCAGCCTGCCCTTGCCGCGCGCGGCCCATGAGGCCATAGCAGCGACGCAGAACGAAGGAGGCAACGTGGACCAGTCGCTCCTCGCCAGGCTCGCCAAGGAGACCGAAGCGCTCAAGGCCCAAGGGCTGTTCAAGAAGGAGCGCGTCATCACCTCGCCGCAGGGCGCGGCCATCTCCGTGCGCGGCGGCCAGGAGGTGCTGAACTTCTGTGCCAACAACTACCTCGGCCTCGCGGACCACCCGCTCGTCGTCGAGGCCGCGCGCGAAGCCCTGCCCGAGTACGGCTTCGGCATGAGCTCGGTGCG
>CAYLZW010000448.1:0-4211 GCA_964388085.1 uncultured Myxococcales bacterium
AGCTCCTCCTCGTTGTCCGGGAGGTTCACCGTGTTGAAGCTGCGCGCGAGGCGCGCGAGGCCCGGCAGGTCCCGCTCGTTGGCGTCGCGAATGACGAACATGCCTCCCTGTGATGCGAGGTACGGGCATAAGGTGTCAAGGGGGCACGCCTGTGATTGACACGACGTGGCGTCGTGCTTTGAATCGGATCCCCCTTCTGCTCGACGGAGCGGCGTTGATGCCCGATCCCTTGCACGTGGACCCTGACAGCATCGAAGTGGACGGTGAAGCGCTGGTCCGCGCCGAGCAGTGCATCGCGCTCCTGCAGCGCCGGCTGATCAAGCCGATGAGCCGAGGGGGGCCGCGCGGCGAGCTGACCCTCACGCAGTATCACGCCATGAGCTTCCTCGCGACGCGCGGCCAGGCGAGCGTCGCGGAGCTGAAGGAGATGCTCGGGTTCGCGCAGAGCACCACCAGCGTCCTCGTCGAGAAGCTCGCCAAGCTGGGCTACGTGGAGAAGCGCCGCGATCGCCGCGATCACCGCGTGGCCTGCGTGGTGCCGCTGCCGAAGGGGCTGCGCATGGTGCAGCGCTTCCGCAAGAACGCCGAGACGAACCTCGCCACCTTGATGGCGCGCGCGGGAGAAGGCGCCGTGCGCGAGGTGTTCGATGCGCTGGAGCGCGCCGCGGTCGCCACGGCGCTGCTCGAGCACGCGCAGCCGCTGAACGGCGAGTCACACCTCGAGGAGCACCACGACGCCGAGTGAGCGCTCAGGCGCGGGTGAGCTGCGGGGCGATCTCTTCGAAGCGCTGCACGAAGCGGACGAAGCCCGTGCGCCGGGCACGCCCAAAGCCCTCGTCGAGGATCCGCTGCGCTTCGAGCTCGTTGCCACAGAGCAGCTCCGCCTCCGCCAGCGCTCGCAGCCCGGTGAGGATGAGACGGTTGGCGCTGACCGCGCGCGCCGCCTCGAGCGCCTCGCGGATGCGCCTCGTGCCCGCCTCGGGCTCTCCCCGGCGCGCCTCGGCGAGCCCGAGGCACACGCGCGCCTCCGCCTCTCGGACGGCGGCCCCCGCGCGCTGCGCGAGCTCGACGGCCTCTCGCGCGCGCGCCAGCGCCTCCTCGTCGGCGCCCTTGTCGAGCAATGCCTGGGTCTCGACGATGCCGACGTAGGCGAGCGACTCCACGTCGTCGATGTCGTGCAGGATGCGGGAAGCCTTCTGGCACAGCGCGAGCGCGTCCTGCACCCGCGCCTGATCCCGTCGCAGCACGGCGATGTTGATGAGCCCGACCGCGACGCTGCGCCGGTCGCCGGCGGGCTTGGCGAGATCGATCATCTCTCGGTAGGCGCGCTCGGCGCCCTCGAAGTCGCCGCGCTCGTGCTGCGCGACGCCGAGCGCGTTGACGTATCGGCTGATGCGTAGCCGCTCGCCGCGGCTGCGGGCGTGCTCGAGGAGCTTCGCGAGCTCGCTCTCGGCCACGACGAGGTCGCCGGTCTCGAGGTGGCGAGCGGCGAGGGCGCTGCGCGCGTTCTCCTCCTCCACCTCGTCACCGATGGTGCGCGCGAGCTCGAGCGCGTCGCGGAAATAGCGCTGGCTGCGCTCGTAGTGGCCCTTCTGTTCGTAGATGTGGCCACACAAGCTCTTGGCGCGGCAGCGCAACGGGTGGGCGCCGCCGCGCTCGGTGATCGAGAGCACCTCCGCCACGTGCTCGAGCGCGGCGTCGAGCTCTCCGAGCACGCGCTCGCTGGCGGCGAGGCGCAGCAGCACCTCACCGACGAGGCGCATATCGACGACGCCACGCAGCCGCGGCACCCGGCGCTTGGCGAGCGAGACGCACTCCTTGTGCTCCCCCACGGCGGCGAGCACGTCGAGGCGCAGCAGCACGAGATCGAGATCGCGCCGCGCGGCGGTCGGATCGAAGGGTGCCCCGGCGCTCTCGCGCATGAACAGCTCCTGCGCCTCGCGCACGAGCCCGGCGGCCGTCTGGGTGGCGCTGGTCTCGAGGGCACGGCGGGCGGCGCGCATGAGGTGCTCGAGCGCCTTGGCGGGCTCGCCGGCCTCGAGGTAGTGGCGCGCCAGCGTCTCGGAGCTCGCGCGCCGCCCCGAGCGCTCGGCTTCGTCCTCGAGGGCGCGCGCCACGAGGCGGTGCAGGTGTTGGGCACGGTCGGGCGCGAGGCCGTCGAGCAGCGCCTGGCGGTCGTCGCTCGAGGCGAAGCGATACACGTTCGCCTCCTTGTCCTCGACCATGAGGTCGCTGCGCAGGAGCGCGTCCAAAGCGTCGAGGAGCTCGTCCTCGGGCAAGAGCGCGCAGCGCGCGAGGGTGCTGCCGGACACGCGCTCGCCGAGGACGGCGGCGCGCTCACCGAGATCGCGGGCCTTGTCGTCGAGGCGCTGGACGCGCAGGCGCGCCGGCTTCTCGTCGAAGTCGGGCACCGGGATGTCCGCGCGCGTGGCCGCGCGCAGCTCGACGATCTTCGACTGATCCTGTCGCGTGTCCGGCCGCGGCAGCGACTTGGTCGGCACCTCGTCGTCGTCGAAGGCGATCTCGAGGAGCTGCGGGCGCTTCACCAGCACCCACTGCCGGCCCTTCTTCGAGAGCTCGCCCGACTGAGCCCACGCGCGGATACGCTCCTCGACGAGGCCGGGCACGCCGCCCGTGCGCTCGTAGAGCACCTCGCCCACCGCCTCGGCGACGTGCCCGCCGCCGATCATGGTCTGCATCAGGTCGATGACGCCGCCGACGTCGAGCGGCTCGAGGCTCATCTCGAGGATCGCGGCCGAGTCGCGCAGCTCACCGGTGAGGCGCGCGGCGCCAGCCTTCTCATCGCCGCTGACGAGGGTGATGACGAGCGACAGCGGCGAGAGGCGGAAGGCGCCGGACTCGTTGACGGGCCCGATGGAGGCGATGGTCTCGGCCAGGTGACGCGTCAGGTCGAGGCTGAGCTCGTCGGCGAGGTGCAGGCCATCGACGACGATGACGCGCGGGCGGATGAGGGCCGCCCGATCGAGGAACGCGCTGACCGCCCCGAGGAAGCGCGCCCGCTCGCTCTGCGGGTCGAGCGCGGGCGCGGGCGAAGGACGTCCGGCGGCGGGCAGCCGCTCGATGCTCGGCAGGTAGCGCGCGAGCACCGGGCCCTCGGCGCCCAGCAGGCGAAGGACCTCGTCCGGATCGCGTCCACGCGTGCTGTCCTCGATGAGCCGGTCCAGCACCTCGACGTAGGGCTGGTACTCAGCGCCCGAGCCCTGGATGGCTTGGCCGATGAGGACGTCGACGTCCATGCCGCGCGCCTTGGCGGCGACCTCGCGCAGGAGGCGCGACTTGCCGATGGCCTTTGGTCCGCTGACGACGGCCACGGTGCCGCGTCCCTTACGTGCCTGCTCACAGAGCGAGAGCAGCGTGCGCAGCTCGCGATCGCGGCCGATGAGCGCCGGCGCGAACAGCGTGTCCTTGTGCACGATGCCGTCGTCGCGCGGCGCGGACCTGCCCTTGGCGCTCGCCTCGTCGACGAGCCCGTCCACCGCCTCGCGGATGGCGGCGATGAGATCCTCGGCGGTCGCGAAGCGATCGTTCGGGTCCTTCTCGATGAGCCGCTCGCAGATGCCCTTCAGCGCCGGATCGACCTCGGGGTTGAAGCGCTCGATGTTGGGCGGCTGCTTGCGCGCGTGGTGGTACGCGTAGCCGACGCTGTTCTCCGAGTAGAAGGGGTGGCGTCCGGCGAGCAGCTCGTAGAGGATGATGCCGAGACAGTAGAGGTCGGCGCGCCCGTCGATGTCGGCGCCGAGCGCTTGCTCCGGCGAGAGGTACTTGAAGGTGCCGACGACCATGCCGCCCGAGCTGTTCTCGGTGTGTTGCGTGAGCTGCTTCGCGATGCCGAAGTCCATCAGCTTCACGACGCCGGCCTTCGAGACGAGGATGTTGTCCGGCTTCAGGTCGCGGTGGACGATGCGGTGCGCGTGGATGGCCGAGAGCGCGAAGCCGACCTGCACGATGGCCTCGGACAGCCTGCGCAAGCGCTTCGGATCATTCAGGCGCTCCCGCTGCTCCGGCTCGAGCGGGCCCGCGGGTGGGGGCTTGTTGCCGATGTCGACGATGGGCTCGTCGCCGTCGAGCCAGGCGCGGATGTCCTTTCCGTCGATGAGCTCCATCGTGAAGAAGGGGCAGCCGTCGTGCGTGCCGGCCTCGAAGACGCGGATGACGTTCGGGTGCTGCACGCGCTGCATGGCGCGGAACTC
>CAYLZW010000449.1:0-4196 GCA_964388085.1 uncultured Myxococcales bacterium
CGTAGCTCAGGTCCTCGAGATCGCGCAGCACGACGAGGGTGCGCTGCTCCTCGGGGAGGTCGAGCAGGTGGGTCTGCAGGAGCGCGCTCAGCTCGTCGTTGGCGAGCTTCCGCGTCGGGTCTCGTGCGCCGGACGCCTTGGTCTCGTCGTCGGCGCAGGCATAGGCGAGAGCCGGATCGTCGATGTCGCCGAGCTGACCGACGTGGCGGCGCTTCAAGAACTTCATGCGGTTCAAGCAGCGGTTGCGCGTGATGCGATAGATCCACGTCGACAGCTTCGACTCTCCGCGAAAGCTGCCGAGCGCGCCGTGCAAGGTCACGAACACGTCCTGCGCGAGGTCCTCGGCCTCGGCGCGGTCCCCGAGCATGCGGTAGGCGACGCCGAACACACGATCGCTGAAGAGCACGACGAGCGCGTCGAAGGCCCCGGGGTCTCCCGTGGCCGCGCGCTGCGCGAGCTCCTCGTCGGTGAGCTCGGCGCGGGTCGCTCGCGCGGGGAGCGGCAGAGGGGAGAGGTCCGCTCGCGGGGCTCCCGACACAGGCACCTCCCCTTTCGCGGGACGGCTCTTCCCTGCGTAGCTTAGGGCGCTCTGCGCCATGAGAACCTCCTCGACCGCTTTGGTCATGGACCCCCAAACGGCCCGCGCGGTTCCCGGATCTGGCCGGCGCCGTGATCCCCGCCTCAGGCCTGCGTAACCCGCTGATAAAATGGGCAAATTGACGCTGTTGCGCTTGGGTGGGCGCGTCGCGGGGGCGCCGAGGCACGGCGGGGAGAGCGGAGCGCGGGTCCCCATGGCGCAGGGGCACAGCGCACAGGGACGGCGACGATTTCGCTCGGGCGCCTGGGCGTGGGAAGCTCCCGGAGCAATGACAGGCCCCATCGTCCTCACGGGTCCCACTGGCAACACGGGCCAGGTGATCGCCAAAGAGCTGCTGGCGCGCGGCTTTTCGGTCCTCGGCATGGTGCGCAGCGAGGAGAACCGCCGACGACTGCGGGACCTCGGCGTCGAGTCGGTGCACGGCGACTACGACGACCCGGCGAGCCTCGATCGAGCGCTCGCCGGCGCCGAGAAGGCCTATCTCGTGTGCACGCCGGACGAGCACCTCGTGCCCCGGGAGACGGCGTTCATTCGCGCCGCGGTGCGCGCCGGCGTGAAGCACATCGTGAAGTGCTCGGCCTATGGCTCCACCTTGGACGCGGAGTCCATGAACCTCCGCGCCCACGGGGAGATCGAGCGGGAGCTCATGAGCTCGGGGCTCGCGTGGACCATCGTGCGCCCGCACGGGTTCATGCAGACCTTCACGCTGCTCGGCTGGGATCTCCTGCAGAAGGCGGGCGTCATCACCTTCCCCGCCGGCGACGGCGCCATCCCCCTCGTCGACGTGCGGGACGTCGCCGCCGTGGCCCTGAAGGCGCTGACCGAGCCGGGCCACGAGGGCAAGGCCTACGACGTCACGGGGCCCGAGGCGCTCACCTTCGCGCGACAAGCCGAGGTGCTCGGCAACGTGCTCGGGCGAGAGGTCACCTACATCGCGGGCGCGGAGCGCGAGCTCGAGATGCTGCTGTCGCTCCTCGGGGCGACCGCGACCCCGCGCGAGCACGCCATCGTGGTGGCGCGGATGATCCGGGAGCACCGCCTCGAGCGCGTCCATCCGACGCTCGCCGAGCTCGGCTTGCCCGCGACGACCTTCGAGCAGTTCGTCCGCGACGTCGTGAGCGGACGTACGGGAGGCGGCAATTCGTTTCAGCCGCCCGACACCTTCTTGTTTCGCGCCATGAGCACTTTGATGCCCCTGGTGTTTCGCCTGCGCGTTCGCGCGCGCGCGCTCTTCGCGGCGAGGTCAGCGTGACCGCCTACGATCTGCAGGTCGGCGACGGCGCCGTCGTCGCCCGCTGGACGAAGACCCCGACGGCGAGCTCGGCGCTGGCCCTGCGCGAAGAGCTGAGCGCCGCCCTCCGCGCCGCGCCGTCGCCGCCCGCGCTGTGGATCGTGATCGACACCGGCAGCACCGAGCTGCCCGCGCCGGACGCGCGCGCCGCGCTGCAGGACGGCGCGCGCGGGCTGTTCGACCTCTCCCGCTCCGTCGACGTCGTCATCGTGGGCGACGGCCTCGTGACCATGCTGCTGCGGACGGTGCTGCGAGGCATGGCATTGGTTACGCGCACGCGCGATCGCATGCGCGTGCACGAGGGCGTCGAGCAGGCCATCGCGGATCGAAAGGTCGGCGGCGACCTCGCCGGCATGCTCCGCCACCGCTGAGCGCCGCTCCGAAAGCAGCGTCGCCTGTCTCGGACGTGCGGGCCTATTGGTTCATCTGCCAGAGCTCGAGCGGCACCGAATAGTCGAGGTCTCCATTGCGATAGGCGTCGAGGCGCGTGTTCACGTCGTCGATTCCGGAATGTCGCTGCCCGTGCTCGCCGAGCAGCGGCGGGCCGAAGTTGCCGATGCCGCCGACGAAGTCCGCGTTCTCGTCCGACAGGCCCGCGCCGCGCAGATACTCGGCGTTGACGTCGCTCTGCGCGATGTTCTCCTGGCGTACGTTCCACAGAAAGCGCCCGCCCTCGATGAGGCCGGCGGCGACGGCGGCGTAGGGGTTGGCCGCGAGGGCGCCGTAGAGCGCCAGCCCGCCGCTCGCGACCCCGAGCGCGTCGCCGTTTTGAAGCGCGCTGCCGATGCTGAGGGCAGCGCCCGCGCCCCCGAGGACGCGGCCCGCGACACCGGCCCAGCCCGCGAGCCCGCTGCCGGGTCGCGCTAGCACCTCCACGGCGTCGGCCGCCGTGCTCGCCGCCGCCAGGCCGAAGCTGACGTTGTCGCGCAGGTTGTCGCCCGGCCCCGAGAGCGCCAGGCCGACGGCCGAGGCCAACACGCCCGCGCCCTTGGCGTAGCGCTGAAAGGCGGGGTTCGCCGAGACGATCTCCGGCCTGCCCGCGACGGCGCCGAGCGCGCCGAGCGCCTGGCTGACCTGCGGGCCGCCGAGCGCGTCCTCGTTCCGCTCGAGGCTGTCCGCGAACGCGGCGAAGCCGTCGGCGCTGTCGCCGGCCGCGTGCATGCGCGTGAGCGCTTCGTCGACGGCGGCCTGCCCGCGCTCGTCGAGCAAGCCGGCGGCGTTCGCCTGAATGGCCGCTGCCGCGCCGTCGAGCGTGCCGCCTTGCGCGAGGTCCGTGGCGCCGAGCAACGCCGCGCCGGAGGCCGCGCTCGCAAAGGCGGCCCGCGAGGCGTCGTCGCTGAGGCCGCCGCTCTCGCGCATGGTCGCGACCGTGTCGAGCCAGGTGCGCTCGCCGGCCGCCTGCGCTCGCAGCGTGTCGGCCATGGCGGCCTGTCCCTGCAGCGTCGCCGACGCGGCCGGCATCGTCTTGACGGCTCTGTCGATGTGGAAGCCGAGGTCGTTCGCCGCCGTGGAGAGCACGTGGGGGTTACCGGCCTGGGCCTCGTGCACGCTGTCCCACGCGCGCGTCGAAGCCGCGAGCGCGTCGTGGAGCTGGCCGGATGACTGCTCGTACTCGCCGAGGGCGCGGGCGGTCTCCTCGGCCGTGGCGGTGTTGGCGGCGTCTCTCGCGGCTGGGCTCAGCTCGGGCCCGAAGCGCGCGTCGGCCTCGTCGACGCGGCCCATGCGTTCGCTGATCGCCTGGCCCTGCGACTCCACGCGATCGCGCAGCCCTTCGAGGCCGCTCGACAGCCCGCCCGCCGCGTTGGCGGTGAGGTTCTGCAGGCGCTGCGCCTCGAAGGAGCCGAAGTCCGCCTGCACCGCGGCGCCGGCCCGCTCGGCAAACGACGACGTCACGTCGGCGGCGAAATTGGCGCCGTTCCCCGAGGCCACCTGGGCCTCGAAGGCGTCCTGCAGCGCGGGCGCGCCCACGGGGATGTTGTGCTCCTCGGCGAGCTTGCGGCTGGCCGCGTCGACGCCGCCCGCGAAGCCGTCCGCCAGCGCCGCTGCCTCTGCGCTCTGCCCGCCGGCGTGCAGCGCCTCCGACGCGCGGGACAGCTCCTGCACGGCCGGATCGACGACGCCCTCCTCGGCGACGGAGGCCTGACCGATGGCGTCGAGGGCCGGCTGTGACTGCGCGACGACCTCGCTGCGGAAGGTCGGGTCCGGGTTCTGCTCGATGGCGTTCGCGAGCTCGGTGGAGGCCGCTACCGGATCCGTTTCCGCCAGATCGTTTACGCGACTCGCTACCTCGGCCGACGACTCGGTGGC
>CAYLZW010000450.1:0-4173 GCA_964388085.1 uncultured Myxococcales bacterium
TGAACATGTACTGCTGCGGCAGGCGCACGCGCACGTGCACGCGGCCGATGTTGAGGCGCCCCTCGTAATAGGCGTAGTCGTGCGGACCGGCGAGCAGCTCCCGCAGCCAGCGCTTGAGCGTGACCTTGAGGCGCTCCACCTGCTCGTCGCTCTTCAGCACCGCCCGCGCCTTCTCGTGCTGCTGGATGGTCGCGTAGAACTCGTCGACGATGCGCTCGATGTGCGGCTCCGCGTAGGGCCGCAGGGCGGCGAGGCGGCGGGAGTCCTCGTCGGTGAAGCCGATATAGCTCTTGAGGTCGTCGAGCGGGTGCATCCGTTCCTCGGCTTTCGTCGACATGGGGCATAGCAATAGCGCGGATGGCGCCGGTTGCCGATGGCCGGCGCCGCGCGTTCACCACAACATCATCGTGAAGCTCCGCCCGAGCAACCAGAGCGGCACGTGCACGTGGCTGACGACGCCGAGCCCCGCGAGCCCGACGAGCGTGAGCCAGACGCCGGAGACGCCGAGCAACAGGGCGGGCACGTAGGCGCGCTCGCGGCGCCGCTTGGCCACCGCCCGCGGCAGGACCGTGACGACGAGCAGCACCGGCGTCGTCATGGCGACGAGGCCGAGCATGAGGCCGACCCCGGCGAGGGGCGAGGCCGTCACCGCGGCGAGCCCGAGCACCCAGATGGGGATCATGCACGGCAACAGCCCCATGCCCATGCCGAGCGTGAACGCGCGCGGGATCGGCCCTTGGCCGTCGTCGAGCAGCGCGCGGGAGAGACGCAGCGACGCCTGCTCGAGGAGGCCTCTGCGCCGCGTCGAGCCGATCTGCACGAGCGTCACCCGCGAGCCCGCGCGCAGCTGTCGGACCACGACCGCGAACATCAGCGCGCCGGCGAAAAGCGCCAGCACGCTGCCGGCCGCCTCGAGGACGCCCTGCAGGCCCGCGCCGAGCGCGCCCGCCGCCGCTCCCAAGAGCGCATAGGTCAGCGCCTTGCCGCCCTGGTAGGCCAGCACGCAGGCCGCGCCTTGCGCCGCCCGCAGCCCACGCGCCGCGCCGCCCACGTCGAGGCCCACGAGCAGCGGCCCGCACATCCCCGCGCAGTGCACGCTGATCCACAAGAGTCCGACGCTGAACAGCTGCGTAAAGGCGCTCTCGACGACGGGGCTCATCCGTCACGTCCGGCGCGCGCGGGCTCGATGCGATCGTCCGGCTGCACGCTCGCCACCACGAAGAAGCTCGCCTCGAGCGCGATGAGCACCGTGAAGAACAGCGCGATCCACAGCGCCGGGTGGACGCCGCCTCGCGCGGCCGGCTCGCGCCGCTCGTCGCCGCCGGAGGGCCGCTCGCTCATGGCTGTGCTCCTACGGCTCGCGGCGCGGCGGGCGCGGGCGCCCCTCTGCTGCCGAGCACCTTCGCCGTCACCTCGCGGCGCTCGCCCGAGACTTGATCTTCGACGACGAGCTGCACGTCGAGGCCGAAGCTGAAGCGCTCCGCCGGCAGCGTCACCAGCACGGGCAGGGAGTGGTCGGCCAAGGGGACGAGCGTAACCGACGATTGGGGAATCATCACATTGACACCGTCCGGCGCGCGGGCCGAGAGCTGCAGCGTCGAGTCTTCCGCGTTCTTGTTCACGACGTGCAGCATGAGCTGGTTCCGTAAGACGCCGTCGCTGAGCACGTACGGCGCGCCGGGCGGTCGCAGCAGGTTGGCCTCGAAGCTCGAGCGCCCGGTCACGAGCGCGAGGGAGGCGGCGAGGCCGAGCGCCCCGAGCGCCCCGTAGGCGGCGACGCGCGGGCGCCAGAAGTGACGCGTCCCCTCGTCGAGGCCGCGCTGGGAGTCGTAGCGGATGAGCCCCGTGGGCCGGCCGAGCTTCAGCATGATGTCGTCGCACGCGTCGACGCAGGCGGCGCAGCCGAGGCACTCCATCTGCAGCCCGTTGCGGATGTCGATGTCCGTCGGGCAGACGGCGACGCAGCGGCCGCAGTCGACACAGTCACCGGCGTCTGGGTCCTTCGCCTTGCCGCGCGGCTCGCCGCGCTTCTTGTCGTAGCCGATGATGAGCGTGTCCTTGTCCTGCAGCGCCGACTGCAGTCGCCCATAGGGGCAGACGATGAGACACATCTGCTCGCGGAACCACCAGAAGTTGAAGTAGATCGCCGCCGTCGGGATGAGCCCCCACGCGAACGCGGCGGGGTGCGCGCCCGGTCCCTCGACGATCATCGCGCCGAGCCCCTCGACGGACACGAAGTAGGCGAGCAGGAGGTGCGCGATGAGCCAGGCCATGGCGAGGTAGATGCCGTGCTTCAGCGCGCGCTTGTACAGCTTGGCGAGCGTCCACGGCGCCTTGGCGAGCGCGATGCGCGCCTGGGCCGGCCCCTCGATGAGCCGCTCGATGGGACGGAACAGGCCCTCGAGGAACACCGTCTGCGGGCAGGCCCAGCCGCACCAGACACGGCCAAAGAGCGCGCTCAGCACGATGAGCGCGAAGCCGATGCCGAAGACGCCGATGAAGGCGAGGTAGAAGTCCTGCGCGTTGTAGACGGCGCCGAACAAGAACGCGCGCCGACGAGGGATATCGAAGAGCACGGCCGGGTTGCCGCCGACGGACATCCAGGGGAGCCCCGCGTACAGCAGCAGCAGGACGCCGAACACCCACGGCTTGAGGCGCGTGAAGGCGCCCTTCACGTCGGCCGGATAGACGGTGCGGCGCGAGCCGTCGTCGTTGATGACGTGCAGCTTCTCGAGGGTGTGTCGGCGTGCGGCGGTGCTCATGGCGGTGTCGCTCTCGTGCTCAGGTACCGGGCGTCGCGCTCGCGGCCGCGACGCCCGCGGGTGCGGCGCCGTCGTCGTCGACGCCTTGCGGGGCCTTCCCCGGCACGTGCGTGTTCTTCAGCGAGAGCACGAAGGCGGCGACGTCACGCACGCGGCTGGCGCCGAGCACGGGCTTCCACGACGGCATGCCCTTCTCGAGGCGCCCGTCCGCGATGACGCCGTGGATGTCCGTCGGCTTGCTGCCGTGGATCCAATAGCGGTCGGTCAGGTTCGGCCCGACCGTGCCCTCGCCGCCGGCGCCGTGACACGCGAGGCAGTTCTGCGCGAACACCTCCTTGCCGCGGCCCACCGCCGCCGCGTCCGAGACCAGCGCCAGCAGCGACTCGTCCGTGAGCGCGCCCTCTCGCGCGACGCGCGCCTCTTCCCGCTTCTCCGCCGCCGCTTGCGCGCGGCTGACCTCGAGCGCGAGCCGCTCCTGCTGCGTATCGCCAAGCTCAAAAGTATGGAAGTAAAGCCAATAGCCGAGCGCGAACACGATGGCCGCGTACATGCTGGTGACCCACCAGTTCGGCAGGCGGTTGTCGAGCTCGCGGATGCCATCGTACTCGTGTCCGAGGCCGCCGCTCTCTAGAGGCTCACGCATGGCCGGCTCCGCGGCTCGCCGGCGGCGCTTGTGGCAAAGGCTCGTCGTCACAGAGGGGCAGTCGCGCGAGGTGAGCGTCCTGTTGCGGATCTCGCGATCGCCGCCGCAGCGTGCGCCACACGACGACGGCGAAGGTCCCCATGAACAGCGCCATGGCCACGAGCGGCAACGAGAGCAGCGCGCTGCCGGAATAGAACTGCTGGTACATCGCTACTCCTTCTTCGATGCGGCGCTGGCCACGGGTGCGGGGGGCAGCGCGCGCTCGCGCTCTTCGCTCGAGGGGTGCGGCGGGTGCTTGCCGAGGCGCTGCAGGTAGGAGATGAGCGCCACGAGCTCGCTGTCCCAGGCGGTCTCGGCGCCCTGGGAGGCGAGGTCTTGCGCGATGCCGCGCGCCTGCTCCTCGGCCGAGGCGGCGGCGCCCGCTACCTCGCCCGCGCTATAGGGGACCCCCAGCGTCTTCATCGCCTTGACCTTCAGCACGGTGTCGGAAACGTCGATGCGAGCCTCCTTGAGGAACGCGTACGAGGGCATATTCGAGCCGAGCGACGTCGAGCGCGGGTCGAGCATGTGCTGGTAGTGCCAGAGGTTCGGGTACTTGCCGCCGACGCGGTGCAGATCCGGGCCGGTGCGCTTGCTGCCCCACTGGAAGGGAAAGTCGTAGAGGAACTCACCCGCCGTCGAGATCTCGCCGTAGCGCATCTGTTCGGAGCGGAACGGCCGCACCATCTGGCTGTGGCAGGTGTAGCAGCCCTCGCGCACGTAGATGTC
>CAYLZW010000451.1:0-4078 GCA_964388085.1 uncultured Myxococcales bacterium
GAACTTGTCCTCGAGCTCGATCTCCTTGGCGACGGTGACGCCGTCCTTGGTGATGGTGGGAGCGCCGAAGCTCTTCTCGATGACGACGTTGCGACCCTTCGGGCCGAGCGTGACCTTGACCGCGTTCGCGAGCGTGTCGACGCCGAAGATCATCTTCTCGCGCGCCTTGGTGTCGAACAGGATCGTCTTGGCTGCCATGTGTGGACCTCTATCTGTCTTGTGCGTTCAGGGGGAAAACAGGGGGAAGCGAACGGGCGTCACTTCTCGACGATGGCGAGCAGGTCGTCCTCGCGCAGGAGGAGGGCGGTCTCGCCGTCGATCTTGATCTCGGTCTCGGCGTACTTCGCGAACAGCACGCGATCGCCGGCCTTGACCATGGGCGCGCGCAGCTTGCCGTCGTCGAGCAGCTTGCCCTTGCCGACCGCGAGGACCTCGCCCTCGAGGGGCTTCTCCTTGGCGTTGTCGGGGATGATGATGCCGCCCTTGGTGACGTCCTGGCTCGCGATGCGCTTGACGATCACGCGGTCGTAGAGGGGACGAAGCTTGGTGGCCATGCGGGGACTCCTGGGTTGGCTTTGAGAGCGGGTCGTGCCCGCCGGGAGAGAGAAGATCGGGGAGGTCGTTTGGCACTCGGGCCCGCCGAGTGCCAGCGGCCGCAACGTAGCCCCTCCCCTCGACCGGTCAAGGGCAGATCCAGCGCGCGGAGCCGCGCCCTTCTGCCGCGTTCCACTGCATGGACAAGCGCGCCACACCTGCCGCGCGCGCCGTACACCTACATGTAGGTAGTGACGCCTACAGGCAAATAGCAGGGGATAGCAGCCACCTGGGAGTGCAACGGAATGTAATGGGCCTCGATAACTTGATAGGCTGGTAACAAGTCACGGGAGATAGCTCGAGATGCTGGTCACTGCGTCAAATATGCGTGAGTACTTCCGCGAGGCCGTGGTCACCGCGCGGCACAAGACCAAGGTCGCCATGAGCGACTACGCCGAGGCCTACATCGTCCAGCTGCTCTGCGAGTTCGCGCGCAGCGAGAACGTCTGGGCCGGCACCGACCGTGGGGAGAGGCCGGCCATGGCCGTGCTGCTCGGCCGCGCCCAGGAGGCGGAGCCAGGCGAGGCCGTGCGCATCTACAAGCACATGGGCGACAGCTCGCTGTACCTCTCCGGCTTCTTCCAGGAGGCCGTGGAGCGCACCGCGGTCAACGTCGAGTACTACATGTCCATGGGCGGCAGCGCCTACGCGAGCGTCGCCGGCCTGATGCGCCCCATGGCGGCGTCGTCGTCCGCCCTGTTCGCCGAGCTGTCCGACCGCTTCTGCGAGCTCGTCGACCTGCTCACCGCCGTCAGCCTGTACGGCGAGACCGAGAAGGCCGAAGGCAAGGATCCGCCGAGCGACAAGAAGATCCTCGAGCTCATCGAGCGCTACCGGCGCACCGGCCGCAAGGAGATCCTCGAGGCGCTCGAGGCGGCCGGCGTCGTGCTCCGGCCCGGCATGCGCGACGACGACGACGTGGTGCACTGAGCGGGCGCGGAGAGTGTCGCCCTGCACCGGGGCGCGCGGGCGCCGGATCACGGGCACGGGTACGGGTACGATTTCGGCGACGGCAGCGTGCTCCGGGCGCGCCCCCCGCGCCAAGCGCCATCGCCAGAAGATCCTTCGAGAATTCGGAAGCAGCCACGGCCGCGAGCGGATGCTATGCGACACCCCCCGACCCGGATCCCGCACGCAGCCAGCGCACAACCTCTTGCCGTTGTGGGTGTCTCTGCTACAAGCGGCCGTCTCTCTTCTGGTGATCTGCCCCCTGGTGGGGTCGAACCTTAGGTGTTCAACGTGGCCAGCCTCTCCGCCCATCACTTTCGCGAATACGAGACCTTCTACGTCCTGAAGTCCGACCTGGAGGACGAGAAGGCGATCGAGCTGCTTCAGAAGATGAAGGGCCTCATCGACAAAAACGGCGGCAAGAACATCAAGGTGACGAACCAGGGCCGCCGCAAGCTGGCCTGGGAGCGCAACCGCCACCAGAAGGGCATGTTCGTCCACCACCAGTACCTCGGCAAGCCGGGCATCGTCGCCGAGTTCGAGCGCATGCTCGGCATCGACGAGAACGTGCTGCTGCGCCAGACCATCGTCGTCGACAAGGCCGTCGATCCCGAGACGCGCACGCCCGAGGAAGACGTGCTCGCGCCGCCCGTCACCAAGGACCGCCGCGAAGAAGAGATGGGCGGCCGCCGCGGCCGTGACGACGACCGCGACGACCGTGACGACCGCGACGACCGCGACGATCGGGATCACCGCGGCCACCGCCGCGATCGGGACGAGGACGACGACGAGTAGTCGCCCACGGCTCTCGACGCGCTCGATCTCCGTCCACCGTTCCTTTCCGTTTTGCCCAAGCACTCTCGGCCACGATCCGAGACCCTGCTGAGATTCAGTGGAGCCAGCCATGGCCGCCAACGTTCACGTGATCCTCGCTCGCGACGTGCCGAACCTCGGCCGCATCGGTGAGCTCGTCCAGGTCCGCCCCGGTTACATGCGGAACTTCCTCGTGCCGCAGGGCCTCGCCCTGCCCGCCTCGCCGAAGCGCGTGGCCGAGTTCGAGCACAAAAAGCGCCTCGTCGAGCACCAGCGCGGCAAGCTGCGCGCGGCCTCGAACGAGCGCGCGCAGGAGCTCTCGCAGGTGGCGGTGACGCTCACGGCCCGCGTCGGTGAGCAGAACAAGCTCTTCGGCAGCATCACGAGCCGCGACATCTCGAAGGCGCTCGCGGACCAGGGTCACGCGATCCACCACCGCGACATCAAGCTCGAGAACCCGCTGCGCACCATCGGCCTGCACGTCGTGGACGTCCGCCTCGAGGCCGACGTCACCGCGCAGGTGAAGGTCGTCATCACGCCCGAGGTCGTCGCGGAGGCGGAGCCCGAGGCCGAGGAGCCGGCCGGCTACGCGCTCGTCCAGGAGGGCGACGAGCCCGAGGCCGCCGAGGGTGCCGAAGGCGCCGCCGACGAAGGCTGAGGTTCCGCTCTACTGGCGCCCGTCTCGCGGACGCCCGCGAAGTGAACAGGAGCTCACGTGTCGGAGATGCGGCTCCAGGAGGAGCTGACGCGTCGACTGGAGGCGTTCGCGCGCGACCAGTTGAACGCGACGTCCGATCGGGCTTGTGACCTGTTCCTCGCGCTGCTGCGCCGCGAGGGCGAGCTGTCCATGACGCCCGACGGCCGCCTGCTCGCGGGGGGCTCGTCCGTCCCCGAGTCCCTGCTGCGGGAGATCACGCGCCTCGTCTCCGAGGCGCTCGGCGTCATGTGCGGCGTCTACCGCGGCGAGGCCCTCGTCACGGCCGCCCCCGACGAGCTCAGCGCGCAGAGCCCGCAGCTCCCGCGCGACGTCGCGACGAGCTGCCTCGTGCGCGGCGAGGCCTTCGTCGGGCTCGCCGACGTCGGCGAACGCGTCTTTCAGTGCGCGGCCAAACCGCTGCGCGCCGGCGCCCAGAGCTGGGGCGTCGTCCTGTGCGGCCAGCCGGACAACGCCACGAACCAGACGCTCCTCGGGCTCTCGTCGATCCAGGGCGACATCATCGAGCTCGCCGACGAGCTGCAAGAGGAGCGGCGCCGCGCGGTCGCGGACTTCTTGAAGGTCATCCGCTCCATCGCCAAGCGGGTTCACCTGCTGGCGCTGAACGCGAGCATCCTCTCCGCGCAGGCCGGCGAGCACGGGAGAGGCTTCGCGGTGGTGGCGCGAGAGATCGGCGAGCTCGCCGAGCGCACCCGGCAGTCGACGCAAGAGCTCGAGCAGGACTTTCTCGGCAAGAGCGAGACGGTCGCGGTCGAGCGGCGCTCCGGCGGGCGGCGTTCGTAGCCCGAGGAGCGAGGGCAGCCGGCGCCTTGGCGTGAACCCAAAGGCCGCGGATCAAGCAGGACGTCAGCTCATCAACGCCGTCTCGGTCCGGTTCCGACCGCCGTGCTTGGCCTTGTAGAGGAACTCGTCCGCCGCCTTCACGAGCGCCTTCGGCGAGGGGTAGTTCATCTCGTGCAGCGTCGCCACGCCGACGGAGATGGTCACGGGCATGCGCTGTGACTCCCA
>CAYLZW010000452.1:0-1912 GCA_964388085.1 uncultured Myxococcales bacterium
CGCATCCTCGAGACCGCGCAGTTCATCTTCGACGTCTGTGTCGAGGGGAACCTGCAGCCGGCGGGCCGCGGCGTGCGCTCCGCGCAGAAGGTGCGGCTGATGCACGCGACCATTCGGCACCTCATCATGCTGAAGGGCGAATGGGACGGCGCGACGCTCGGGCTGCCCATCAACCAGGAGGACTACGCCGGCACGCTCATGACGTTCAGCGTCGTCCTGCTCGACGGGCTCGCGCGCGCCGGCGTCGAGGTGGACGCCGACGACGCCGAGGCGTTCTTGCACCTCTGGAAGGTGGTGGGGCACCTGCTCGGCGTCGATCCGGAGCTGGTGCCGCGGGACGTCGCCGACGGCCGGGCCTTGATGCAGGCGATCCGCGACGATCAATGGCAGGAGAGCGTGCAGGGCAAGCTGCTCGCGGGCGACCTCATCACCTCCATGGAGTCGTTCCTGCCCGGTGGCCTGCTCGATCAGCTGCCCGAGGCGCTCATCCGCTTTTACGTGCCGAGCCCGGCGCCGCGCTTGCTCGGCATCGAGGGCGGTGAGCTGTTCGACATGGTGCTCGACGCCGGCGCGCGCCTCGATCAGCTCCTCGGCGTCGTCACGAGCGACGCCGACGATCGCTTGACGAGGCTGGTGCATCGCGCGGCGCGCGACCTGATGATCGGCGCCGTGTCGGTGCAGCGTCAGGGCAAGCAGTCCACGTTCCGCATCCCGGCCAGCCTCGTGCGCGACTGGCAGCTCGCCTGAGCGCGGCTGAGCACGCCTTAGGGCGCCACTCGGTACACGGAAGCTCGCGCGTCAGGGCGCGTAATAGAGCTCGACGAACTCGTAGTCGTAGACCTGGCTGCCTTCGCCCTGCGCGTCCGACCACTCCGAGATGACGAGGCCGACGCCCGTGCTCGGCAGCGACGTCGCGCCCGGCGTCGCGTCGCTGGTGCTGCCCTCGAGCCAGTTGCTGGAGTCGGTGGCGGCGCCGGCGCTCGTGCGGCTGTACGCCTTGTTCTTGGCGCCGGTGATGGTCACGCCGTCGACGGTGCTGCCGACGGGCGAGAGGAGCTCCCAGCGCTCGTCGCCGTTGACGATGGGCACGCCGGAGTTGCCCGCCTCGGCGTTCAGGTACACGACGTCGCTGCCGAAGCTCACGCCCCAGAAGCTCTCGAAGGCCGCGCGGCTCGCGTCACGGCCGATGACGAGGATCTGCCCCGCGGCGAGCGTCAGGCCGTCCGGCAGAACGCCGACCTGTTGGTTGCCCGCGTGCTCACGGTTGTCGAGGATGAAGCCGCCGAGGTCGATGTCGCCCCCCGCCGGCGGCGGCGGATCCACCGGACCTTCACCTTCGCCTTCGCCTTCCCCCTCGCCGGGCAGCACGGGCGCGCAGGTGCCGTTGCCTTCGCAGGTGCAGCCGTCCTCGCAGCCGGGTTCGAGCATGCAGTCGTTTGCGCTGCCGCACCCGGTCGCGTTCGGGTCGAAGCACTGGCGCGAGAAGCCGTCGCAGACGCTCGCGCCCGGGCACTCCTCCGACGAGCTGCAGCTGCCGGTCGGCGGAACGCACGCGCCCTCGACGCACACGTCACCGAGCGTACACTCGCTCTTGCTGGCGCAACCGGCGCCCGCCTCCTCGCAGAGGCCGCCACGGCAGAGCGAGCGCGCGGGGCACTGGAAGTCGTCCTCGCAGACGAGCGGCTCGTCACCCGACGGCGCCTCCCCTTCGGCGGCGGCCGGGTCGTCGTCGATGATCCGCCCCTCGCAGGCGGTCGAGAGTGCCAGCACGGCGGCGAGCGCGAGGAGCTTGCGTCCTGGTTTCCTCGCGCGAGCGCTACCCGAGATCTTGTGCGTCATGTCACGCCTCCGACGGGGCATATGCCGCCGGATTGAACGCGTTCGCGCGTCCGTCGCATGACCGATGGGAGCG
>CAYLZW010000452.1:2012-4073 GCA_964388085.1 uncultured Myxococcales bacterium
CCGAGCGGCAGGCGCTTCGACTCGACGAGCGCGCTGACGTCGTCGCTCAGATCGATGGTGTCGTCTTCGTCGGCGCGGGCGGGGGCGAGCTCTTCGAGCAGGTCCAGGACGGGCAGCGTCAGCTCACGCACCCAGGCGGCGACGAACGCGAGCCGCGCCGAGTCCATGACGCGCTCCCAGCCGAGCATGTCCCAGGTCCACAGGTAGCTGCCGCCGTGGATCTCGCCGTGCTCGACGAGCATCTTCAGCTCGCGCGCGGTGAAGGGGCCGCACACGCTCGTGGCGATGACCGCCCAATAGCGGCGGGTCTCGATGGACATGGGCTCGGCGACCATGAGCCCGCGACACAAGGTGCAGCGCACCAGCGACGTGCGGCCGGTGACGAAGCGAGCAGCGAGGCGCTCATTGGCGCCGCAGGACTGGCAGGTGACGATCATGGCTTCCTCCGGAGGGATCCTGATGGCGCCACGCGGCGCCGGCGAGCACCCAAGGAGTACAGCCGGCCCCGCGCGGCTCCAAAAATTCTGCCGTTCGCGCGCGCGAGCATCGGGCGATCCTCCTGCCGAGCGCGCGGCGGCCTGCTATGCCGAGCGCCATGTTCGAGACACCGCTGGCCCGCTTGCGCTCCACCGGCTTCGCCGAGGGGACGTCCTTCTTGCTGTTGCTCGGCATCGCCATGCCGCTCAAGTACCTCGCGGACCTGCCCCTGGCGGTGACCGTCGTGGGCTGGGCGCACGGCGCGTTGTTCGTGCTCTATTGCCTCTGCATCGCCGACGTCATGCGCAAGGAGCGCTGGCCGCTCACGAGGGGCGCGCTCGCGTTCCTGGCCGCGTGGCTGCCCTTCGGACCCTTCGTGTTCGACCGTCGGGTGCTGCGAGAGCAGCGCGCCTGACGTCTCCACGGCTCAAAAGT
Organism: uncultured Myxococcales bacterium; assembly: GCA_964388085.1. Taxonomy (GTDB): domain Bacteria; phylum Myxococcota; class UBA727; order UBA727; family CAYLZW01; genus CAYLZW01. Next base: position 2,925 of record CAYLZW010000452.1, read on the forward strand.
CGAGCGTCAGCGCCGCGCCTACGTCCACGAACGGGGCCGCGGCGTGGACGCCGTCCTCGGCGCCGGGGATGCCCTCGAGCGGCGGGATGTCGAGGCCGAGGCGCAGCTCGCCGACGTTGCCGTAGTGCACGGCGCCCCACACGTTCAGCGTGAGGAAGGTGAGGAACAGCGTCGAGAAGTCCACGCGCGTGATGACGGACTGATCGCTCAGGTTCGCGATGGTGCTCGCGATGAAGCTCGTGTCGTCGAGGCTACCGGGCTGGGGCAGCGCCGCGTAAGCAGCCGCGTAGTGACGTCCGACGTAGAGCGGCACGAACGCCTGGCGCGCGAGCAGCAGCGGATAGAGGTCGACGTCCTCGTAGCCGGCGTCGTTGTAGAAGTACTCGGCGCCGAGCGTGACGCTGTCGGTGGCGGAGTAGGGGATGGCGATGTCGCCGCCGAGCACGAGCTGGAAGATCCACTCGTCCGCGCGGCTCAGCTCGATGGGCAGCAGCCCGCGGCCGAGGTCGATGTCGCCTTCGAAGAACGGCTGCGAGGAGTTGAACACCGCGGCGCCCTCCGCGCGCAGATCGAACAGCCAGACGCCGCTCGATACGTCGACGCCGAAGCGCAGCGGCTCTCCCTTCTGGACGGCGGCGGTGGTGGAGATCTCCGTCGTGCCGAGCAGCGCCTCCGCGCGCGCCGCCAGCCCGACCTCGTCATGGCTCGTCACGTCCTCGAGGTTGCCGATGAGGTAGAGGTTGCCGCCGAGCTCCTCGAGCGGGAAGTGCACCTTCACGAGGCTGACCCCGAGGCGGCGGTCGAACACGTCGAGCGGGTCGCGCACCTCCTGGTTCAAGAAGTCGGTCGGGTTCCAGAAGCGGCCGGTGCCCCAGCGGATACGTTGCTTGCCGAGCGTGAGGTACGCGACGCGCCCCACGTCGAGCTTGAGCCAGAGCTGGTCGAGCCGCAGCTCTTGGGTCGGGCGCACGAAGCCGAGCCCGCTCGTCGGCGCCAGCTCGCGCTCGTCGCGGGCCGTGAAGTCGTAGTCGAGCCGGGCCTCGACGTAGGCGCGCACCCGCTTGCTCGGCCGCGCGTCGGCGTAGAGATCGAGCAAGCTCGGAGAGGTCAGCGGCGGGAAGAGCGGGTCCCCCTCGTCGTCGTAGAAGG
>CAYLZW010000453.1:0-4072 GCA_964388085.1 uncultured Myxococcales bacterium
GAGTTGCGGTTGTCGAACGCTTGCTGGTTCTTCGCGAAGGCCATGACGTCGACGCCGACCTGGCAGTAGCGGCTGCACTGTGCACACGAGATGCACTTGTCGTTGGAGCGGATGCGCAGGCGTCCGTACCAGCGCGCGAGGATCTGGTTCCACGACGCCAGCGGACACCAGTAGCGGCACCAGACCTTGCCGCCGAAGAAGGGGTACAGCGCGATGGGGATGACGGCGACGAGCCAGAAGTCGACGACGTAGGCGTAGGCGAGCGCCCAGCCGTTGTCCGCGCGCGTGCCGAAGGCGGAGACGGTGATGACCGTGACGATGAGCGCGGCGGCGAGCACGACGAGGTTCTGGAACTCCCAGGCGCGGCTGCGCTTGCCCTTCGGCGCGAGGTGACGCCAGCGATCGCCGAGGGTCTCCGCGAGGCCCCCGCAGCCGCAGATCCAGGTGCAGAAGCGCTTGCCGTGCTGGTACGAGAGCAGCGGGATGGCGACGAAGGTGCCGAGGAGCCCGGCGCCGATGAAGCCGTACACGACGACGCGCGGGTCGCTCGCGTTCCACCAATGGAAGGTGTTGAAGAACAGCGGCCACGGTTGGTACAGGCCCCACGCGCGCCAGGCGTGCTGTAACGAGAGCGCCTGCACGGCGACCACGTTGGCGACGAGGAAGAACACCACCTGAAAGGCGATGAGCGACGCGTAACGCCACCTCTGGTAGCGCGCGTCTCGCGCCACGCGGCTCCAGCGACGCAGCGCCGTGAGGCCGAAGCCGATCATGATGAGCGTGTAGAGCAGGCTGTAGAGGTAGCCGGTCTGAAACCACAGCGCGCCGCGGATGTCGGCGTAGGCGACCTCGCTGAACAGCGGCCGGAAGGGCAGGAAAGCGGCGTCGAACACCGCGCTCGTGACGCGAGCGAACGTGTCGACGGAGATGAGCTTGTGAAAGGGCCACGAGTAGGGCGTCTCGGGGAACTTCTTCAGCGCGTAGAGCGAGTACACGAAGAGCGAGACGCCGAGCAGAGCGGCGTAGCGACGGAGATCCCAGCTGCCCTCGAGGCGGACGCCGGCGCGCTTGAACAGCCCGAGGGGGAGCTCGGCGCCGATCATCTCGAGCACGAGGTCGTTCGGCACGGTCTGTGTGGTGCCGCCGCTGCTGTCGCCCTTCTTCGCGAAGCTCACGCTGCCGTCGTCGATGGCGCTCAGCTGGCTGCCGAAGCACAGCGCGAGCTTCCCTTCCTTGGCCTTCGCCAGCACCGCGTCCGCGTTGCGCTTCTTCGGGTACACGAGGGCGTCGTCGATGGTCACGAGGGTGACGTCGTTGTGCTCGCACAGCGCGAGCGCGGCCTCGCAGGCCACGTCACCACCGCCGTAGACGAGCACGCGCTTGCCGCGCACGGCGTCGGGATCGCTCAACGAGTGATGGACGCGCTCGGCGTAGGTGTCTTCGCCGGGGACCCCGGCCTTGCGCGGGTTGCCGGCCTTGCCGACCGCCAGCAGCACGCGGCGCGCGCGATAGCGCTCGCGTGACGTCGTGACGTCGAAGCCGTCTCCGCGGCGGCGGATGTCCGTGACCTTCTCGTGCTCTTTGACGACGAGGCCGGTCTCGCTCACCTGCGCGCGCCAGCGCTCGAGCAGCTCCTCGCGCGTACACTCCTCGAACCACATGCCGCTCTTGTTCGCGACGCCGAGCGGCTCGGCGAACAGCACCTTGCCCCGGTACATGTTCACCACCGTGGTCGCGATGCGCTCGCTCTCGACGACGACGTAGCGGAGCCCGAGCTGATGCGCGCGCATGGCGGCGCCGAGCCCGCTCGAGCCGGCGCCGATGATGACGACGTCGAGGCCGGCGTCCTCGCCCTCGGCGGCGGGGCGCCTCTTCAGGTCCGCCGCGATGCGGTCCATGACCGTGACGCCCTCGTTGAGCCCGAGCTTGATGAGCGGTGTGCCCGCGACCTCTCCCGCGAGGTAGAGACCGGGCACGCTGCTCTGCCCGCCCTCGTCGACGAGGGGGAGGGCGGGATACGACGGCTCCGGCGCGCGCTTTTGGAACAAGCTGCGCGCAAACATGGCTGCCCGCGTCGTCACGGAGGGAGCTGATTCGTGTGCGAGGGTGGACATCGTCACCTCGGGAGCGAGCGTAGCGTATGCGAAGGGTACGTCAGGCCGTGCGTGAATGTTTCGCATCCTCGTCGTGGTCCACCTCCTGCACTCAGCACCCGAGCCGGCCTCGGAAGGGGCCACTCATGAAAAGCCCTCAAGGTTGCGGGAGGTTGTCGTGAAGAAGCTGATCGTGTTCGCCGTGTTGGGTGTCGTCATGGCGAGCCTAGCCGGCGCTTGCATCTCCCCGAGAGAGATGCGCCGGGAAAAGGCCGCGCGCGCCGCGCAGCTCGAGCGCGAGCGCGGCCAGGACGTCGACGTCAGCATCAAGGTCGAGCGAAACGAGCGCAGACGCGTGGCGCCTCACAGCGGCGACGATGCCTCCGTGGAGGGCGAGCGCGCGGCGCCGGGCGAGATCGCCGCCGCCATGATCGCCCCTGAGGAGTGCCCCATGGTGGAGGGCTCCCTCGTGTCGCTCATCGACCTCGGCGACGGCGCGGCGCTCGAGTTCGTCGCCGCCGATCAGGGCGACGTCCAGATCGTTCGCGATCGCGTGCTCAACATCGCCGTGAAGCACCAGCGCGCGATGCAGGAGCGCCTCGGCGCGACCACGCCGCACGCGGAGAGCTCCAAGCAGAGCGTCGCCATGAAGGAGCAGGCAGAGAGGGAGGCGAACATCGACGCGCTCCCCGCCTCGCACGTCGCGGTCGTTGACGTCGATCGCGGCGCTCGCATCATCTTCGTGCCGGTGGATCGCGAGGATCTCGATCGCCTGAACCGCGCGCTCGAGCAGCGGGCCGCGTACATGGCCGAGGGGAGCTGTCCGGCGAACCTCATGAGCATGCGCGTGCCCGAGCCCGATCTGCCCGGTTGAGGCGCGGGCGATCCGCCCTGCACATGGACGACGACGGCGCGCTGTCTCCGGCACGAGGAGGCGGCGCGCCGCGTTCGATCCGAGATCCATCCCATCGACGTTCGAACAAGATGCGCGCGGTCGTTAGGTCAGGAGAGGAGAGGCGAGCGAGGTGACCCATGGCGCGCGCGGTGTGGACGGGCTCCATCAGCTTCGGCCTCGTGAACGTGCCGGTCGCGCTCTACTCCGCGACCGAGTCCCGGCAGGTCCACTTCCACCAGGTCGACAAGCGCTCGGGGGAGCGCATCCGCTATCGCCGCGTCACGGCCGAGAGCGAGCGGGAGGTCGACTACGACGACATCCTCAAGGGCTACGAGCTCGACGACGGCCGCGTCATCACCATCACACCCGACGAGCTGAAGGCCGCGGAGCCGGAGAAGACCAGCACCATCGACATCGAGGACTTCGTCGAGATCGACGACATCGATCCCATCTATTGGAACAACACGTACTTCCTGGCGCCCGCCAGCCAAAAGGGCGCCACGAAGCCCTATGCGCTGCTCGCGCGCGCCATGCGGGAGACGGGCAAGGTGGCGGTGGGGCGCTTCGTGCTGCGTAGCAAGGAGTACCTCGTGACGATCCGCCCCATCGGGGACGGCATGCTCGCGCTCGAGACCATGTACTTCGCCGACGAGGTGCGCGGCGCCGAAGACGTCGGCGACATCCCGTCGGCCGCGGACGTCAACGAGCGCGAGGTCGCCATGGCGCGGCAGCTCGTGGAGGCGCTCACGAGCGAGTTCGATCCCGAGCGCTACGAGGACACCTACCGAGAGCGCGTGCTCGAGCTCATTCAGCGCAAGGCCGAGGGCGAGGAGATCCGCCTCGAGCCGCCGCCCGAGCGCCCGCAGGTGATCGATCTCATGCAGGCGCTACAGGCCAGCATGCAGCACGCCGGTCGTCGCACGCCGGCGCGCGACGGTGCGGCGAAGGGCGACGGCGTGCAGGCCAAGAACGGTCAGCGAGGCGAGCTCGAGCGCCTGTCGAAGGACGAGCTGTACGAGCGCGCCAGCGAGCTCGGCGTCGAGGGGCGCTCGAAGATGACCAAGGCGGAGCTCGCGCGAGCGCT
>CAYLZW010000454.1:0-4070 GCA_964388085.1 uncultured Myxococcales bacterium
ATGCCGTAGAGCGCGAACAGGCCGCCGATGCCGACGATGCCGAGGCCGACGACGCTCATGCCCATGACGGTGCCGCCCGAAAAGGCGATGTCGAGCGCGCCGTTCAGACCCGTGCGCGCCGCGGCGGTGGTGCGCACGTTGGCGGACGTGGCCACGCGCATGCCGAAGAAGCCCGCGAGGCCGCTCGCGACCGCACCGCACGCGAACGAGAGCGCCTGCAGCATGAGCGCCGTGTGCCCGAGCTGGGAGAGCGCGAGCAGCGCGGCGACGGCGACGACGAAGATCGCCAGCACCTTGTACTCGCGGTTCAGGAAGGCCATGGCGCCGTCCTTGATCGCGGCGGCGATCTCCTTCATGCGATCGGTGCCGGCGTCGGCCGCGTTGATCTTCTTCGCCTTGAGCCAGGCGAACGCGAGCGCAGCGAGGCCGATGAGGGGCATGGCCAGCGTCAGGTTCTTCAGTAGCGTCGGGTCCACGTCAGATCTCCGATGAATGAGCCGCTTAGGCCCGCGGGCGCGTACCGAAAGCGCCCCAGGGGGTCAATCCGGGCTACCCCGCGCCGCGGAGACGGTCGCTGGCTGTGCGGCGTCGCGGCGCGAGCGAGTCACTTCGCGGCGCGCTCTTACGGGCGGGCGACGGCCGGTTCATACTGATGGCAGCGTCGAGGTGCAGGGTGGCGATTTTCTGGTCGGGCGTCTGGTTCGTCGTGTCCATGCTGGCGGGGGGGCTCGTGCTCCTCGTCATCCGCCGCTTCTTCGGCACGCGGCGGACCATGAAGCGGGTCGCGCTCTCCCTGGCCGTCTGTGAGCGCGCCCTCGAGGACGCGCTCGCCGAGCTGTCGCTCTCCGAGGCCGCCTTCGCCGGCGACGCTGGGCAGGTCTTCGTCAGCCCGTTCGAGCCCGTGGTGCAGCGCCTCTCGCGGATCCCGGCGGCGGAGCTGTGCGCGCTCGGCAAGCCCGCCGCCGAGCTCGGCCGTCGCCTCGCGATCTGCGTCGAGACCTGGGACGCCGCCGCCGGCCGCACCCAGCAGCGCGCGGCGCTGTTGCCCCTCATGCTCGAGGCGCACCACCTGGCGCGCGAGCTGGTCCGCTTCGTCGAGGAGGACAGCCTCCTCTCGGCGCGCCTCGAGGTGAAGGCGCGCGTGCTCGTGGCCCTCGTCGCGCCGCCGGATCCGCGCGAGGTCTGGCTGCAGTAGGAGCAGCGTCGGGCCCTGCAATCGCTATGAATGCAAAAGGCCGAGCCGGCGCCGAAAAGTGCTCCCCCGCGCGCTTTCTCGCTTGGTAGCGCTCGCCAGCGACGCCTATACTCCTACTCAGCTCCTGGGCGCTGTCCCATGCTCGCCTTTGCGGCGATGGCAGCTTCAGGGAGCTTTCGATTCGTTCAAGAGAGACGCGTGTTCGCCGAAGCACTTCGGTTCGCGGTCCGCAGCAACGGCGGCCGTGAAGGACGCACCGGGAGACCGGTCGCGCCCTCCCTCGATGAGGCTCAGCCGATCGGGGCTCGCGAGCGCGACCGACGACGAGAAGGTCGCCTTCGGGCACGCGCGTCTCTCGCGTGAGGAACAGATGGCGTTTACCCGTCACCGTGCGCGTGAAAAATACAGCCACAGCACTCTCGATCCCGTTCGCGTCAAGACCGACGGCACCACGACGGCGGGCTCGAAAGACCAGGATCCACACGAGGAGCGCCTGCGCGCTCGCGTCAAACAGAACACCGCCTACGAGAAGTACAAGGCGTCGCTGCACGAGTTCTTCGACGGCGGCAAGCCGCTGCCCGACAGCCTGCGCGCCATGCTCGCGACGCGGCCGGGCGCCGACGCCCACCTCGGGGTCAGCGACGAGGAGCGTGCCGAGGCCGAGGCCGCCGCCGCCGAGGCGAACAAGGAAGGCGCCAAGAAGAGCAAGAAGAAGAAGAGCGCGCCCGTGCAGAAGGAGCGCGGCGAGGAGACCCGCCGCGCCCGCCGCCTCGCGCCCACCGGCGGCGAGGACTACAAAGGCCTCATTGGCGCCATCCGCCGCGCCACCTCCCCGCGTGAGGTCGAGGGCGCCATCGACGCGCTGAAGACGGCCGGCTACGCGCTGCCGCCGAACGACGGTGAGCTGCTCTCGAAGGCGCTCGGCCACAAGGACGAGGCCGTCATCTGCGAGGCGCTGCGCGGCCTGCTCGACATCGCCGCCGCCGGGCTCATCACGTCGCCGCGGCTGCTGCGCACGCGCATCGAGAACGTGGCGCTGCTGGCGTCGTCGTCGGAGTGCCGGGAGCTTTGCGGGGAGCTGAAGTCGAAGCTCTCGTAGATCGGGGGCGCGTCGCGGATCTTTGCGCGCTGCGGGCAGCCGAGCCGGGCACCAGCAGCCCCTTCCGTCGTAGCCTCACCCTATGAGAAGGCTCGCCGACGGCATCTTCGCCATGCTCGAAGGCCCCGCGGAGGACTCGTGGCTCGAGTCCCTCGAGGGCGGGCGCGTCGCCACCATCTCCCCATCGGACACGGACGAGCTCGCCCGCCTGGCGCACGGCGTCGACGATGACGAGCCCGTTTCGGCGCTGTTCGCGCGGCTCGGCGCGCAGGGCTTCGCGGCCTCGGGCCTGTCAGCCGTCGATCCCGAGGTGCAGGCCCGGCTCGCGTTCCTCGGGCGCGGCTTCGCGTGGACGCTGAGCTCGCACGACGAGGGCCCCCGGCTCGCCGAGGTGCTGCGGCGGGCGCACGCGCGGCGCAAGGTGTTCGTGCAGGCCTTCGGGCAGACGCCGTGCCTGCCCGAGAGCGCCGCGCGTCGCTGCCTCGTCGTCAACGAGCACCTGCCGAAGGGCGCGCGCGTCTTGTTGCTCGGCGACGACGATCTCGTCGGGCTCGGCCTCTCGCTGCTCGGCTACGACGTCACCAGCGTGGACATCGATCCGCTGCTGGTGTCCTTCCTCGCGCGCGTGTCGGCGGCGGAGGGCCTGCCGCTGACAGCGCGCGTGCTCGACCTGCTCGCGCCCCTGCCGCGGGACGACGTGGGCGCCTTCGACGCCGTGCTGACCGACCCCATGAGCTACGAGAGCTGCATGCTCGCGTTCGTGTCGCGGGCGCTCTGCCTCGTGCGCCCGGGCGGCCTCGTGTTCTCGTGCGTGAACCCCGTCGGGCGCGACACCTGGCGCCGTGTGCTGCCGCGCCTGCCCGCGCGCGTCGTCGAGACGCGCGCGCTCTTGAGCGCCTACTATTACGACCGCTACATCGAGAACGCCTACCGCTCGGACCTCGTCACCCTCGAGCGCACGGCGGGGGAGCCCGCCTTCGCGCCCGGCGAGCAGATCCCGTTCTCCGCCATCACCGAGGGGCGGCTCTCGGAGCACGAGCACGCGCACCTGCTACAGCGCGGCATGCGCTCGAAGGCCAAAGGCGCCCTCGACGGAGAGACGCTGTCGGGCTTGCTCGCCACCGCCTTCGGCGCGGACGCGTTCGCGCTCTTGAGCGCAGGCGACGGCCGCTACGCGCACGCCGCCGTCCGGCGCCCCGCGGGCGGTGTCGTCGCGGCCACCTTCGACAGCGCGCGCACGACGCTGGCGCTGTCGGCCTTCCCGGGCGAGCGCCGGGAGGTGAACGCCGCCCTCGACGGCGCGCTGTCCGAGATCATGCGCTCGCTCAAGCGCGAGGGCTGGTTCGTGGCGTCGCTGCGGGTCCCGCCGCGCGAGCTAGGGGAGTAGGGGGTCGGAGGGATATCCCGACGCGTTCAGCAGCGGCGCGAGCCCGCACATCTCCGCCTGGCGCACGAGGCGTAAGCCCTCGCCGAGCGCGTCCACGAGGCCGGCCTCGTCTCCCTCGTGGACGGGCGTGAAGGCGTAGCTCACGAGGCGGCGCGCGTAGTCGATGCGCACCGAGAGGTGGCCGCCCCTCTGCTGCGCGGCGAACAGCCAGGCGCCGTGCTCGTCGCCGCCCGTCGTCAGGCCGCGCAGGCGCTCGCCGAAGCGCTGCCGGAGCCGCTGGCCGAGCGCCGTGACGTCGAGGAAGGGCCCGCGCCCGAAGGTGAGCGCCTTATTGACGCAGAGCGCGTGGTGCGCGCCGGGCGTGTGCTCGCGCAGGAACTCGTCGAGCG
>CAYLZW010000455.1:0-4057 GCA_964388085.1 uncultured Myxococcales bacterium
TGACGTTCTTGAGCGCGCCGCCGAGCTCGACGCCCACGACGTCCGTCGTCGTGTAGGCGCGAAAGTAGTCGGTGCTGATCATGCGCTGCACCTGCTCGGCGACGCTCTCGTCGTCGGCGGCGATGGTCACGGCCGTCGGCAAGCGACGACAGAGCTCGGCCGCGAACGAGGGGCCGGAGAGGAAGGTCAGGCGGCCGTGCGCGTCCTCGGGCAGGACGTCGCGCAGGATGTCGCTGATGAGCATCAGCGTGTCGTTCTCGATGCCTTTGGTGGCGCTCATGACGAGGGTCTGGTCGCCGAGATGGGAGCGCGCTCGCGTCCACACGTCTCGCACGCCGACCGTCGGGATGCCGCTGACGATGAGCGTGGCGTCCTCTATCGCCTCTTCGAGCTTCGAGGTCGCGACCAGGCCGGGCGGCAGGCGGACGTCGCCGAGCCGGCGTGGATGACGGTGCTCCTCGTTGATGGAGCGCACGATGACGTCGTCACGCGCCCACAGGCGCACGCGGTGGCCGCCCTCGGCGAGCAACTTCGCGAGCGCGGTCCCGAACGACCCGGCTCCCAAGACTCCGATGCTCTCGCTCATGTCACGCTCCCCACGCTCGACGGCCGGCGCGCTGCTGCGTACCCTGCCGCGACCGAACGGGACGACGATGACCACTCCGCCGGACGCGGGTCAAGCCTTGCCTCCCCCCGCGAGCATGACGCTGCCAGAGGCGCTCCGCCAGGTCGCGCGTGCGGCGCGGGATCTTCGCGAGCACGGCGTCGTCGAGGTGGGCCCGGCGCTGGCCGCGTACCGAACGCTGCAGCCGGTGGCGCATGGAGGCTCGCTGGCGCGCGCGCCGGATCTCGCGTTTCTCGCCGCCACGAGCGCGTTCGGCCCCCCGCTGCTCGACGCCGAGATGTTGACCGTGGCGGGCGCGGTGCCACGCGCTCCGCCGTTCGTGACGAGCGGCGCGGCGGAGGGCACTCGAGCGCACGTCGCGCCCGGCGTCGAGGCCACGGCCGACGCCCTCACGCTCGCGCTGGGGCTCGCCCTCGAGGCGGCCAAGCTGCAGGTTCTGCTCGACGACGCGGACGGAGACGACGACCTCCTCGCGCTGACGGCTCGGGCGCACGACAGCACGAAGGCGGCCGTCGCGGCGTCGCTCGATCGAAGCGAGGCCGAAGCGACCGAGATGCTCGAGGCGATCCTCCACGGCGGTGTCGCGCGCCGGGTGTACGCGCTGCCGGAGGCGCGCGCGCCGATCCCGCTCGACGAGGTCCTGTTGGATGTCGCCAACGACGACGACGCCCCGCTGTTCGTGCTCGCGGGCGCGACCGAGCGCCTGCAGGATCTGCTGTCCCCGTTCGTGCGGCGCCTCGAGAGCCCGCTCGCCCACCTCGCGGGATCCACGAGCGCCGACGAGCTGTATGCCGCGCTGCCCTTGCTGCTCGCCGAGGAGCCGCGCTGTGAGGAGGAGCGCCTCGCCGTGGAGTCGCGCGAGGGATTCACGCCCTGCGGCGGCGCCCTCGTCGTGCGCTTCGATCGCGTGGACGCCTCTCGGGCCGACGAGCGCGCCCGGCCCCAACTGCGCGCGCTGAAGCAGAGCCGCGCGCGCGCGGTCTTGTGTGCCCGCTTCCCGACGACGCTGGCGGAGGTGCTCGCGCGGACAGGCCGGCGTACCCGGGCGGTGATCGTGCTCGCGGAGGCGCTCGGCGGACAGTCCCCCTACCCCGACGTCGTCATCGACGCCGAGAGCGGCCATCCCCTAGACTTTGACAACGCGCTCGCCGACGGCGACGACGGCCGCGAGACCGCCTGCACGTACATCAGCCCCCCTTCGCTCGGCCTGAGCCCGCGCGCTCACCTCGAGCACGGCGTCGGCTGTGCGCCGCTGCTCGCGCCCCTGCTGCTCGAGGCGGCACACGCGCGCGCGGCGGGAACGCTCGCTCGACGTGCGCGGCTCGCCGCCGGCACCTTCGCGCCGGGGGACAGTGAAGGAGCGTCCGCCGTCGCCCTCCGTGTGCTCTCGCGTATGTCCGGCGTCACACCGCTCGCTCGACGACAAACGCGGCGTCCCTGAGAAACCGGCCCCTACGCCCGCCCACCGGCCTCGCGCCCTGTCCCACCGTGGAGCACTGCAACGCTCGCGCTCGGGGGGCTCCGTGCCGGCGCGCCTTCGCGGCGGTATCCTGCTGGGACGCATACCCAGGAGACTGTCTTGATGTCGCTGTCTCGAACCCTGCCTCTTGCGCTCGCCGGCCTCGTGCTCCTCCCCGCTAGCGGCTGCGAGCTGTTCAACGCGCTCCTCTCGCAGGAGTTTCAGGTCCCGCTCGACCTCGAGACGCCGCCCGTCGACCTGAACGTGACCGAGCAGGTGGACACCCTCGAGGCGTCCCTCTGTGACGACAGCGAGAGCTTCAACTGCGCCGTCGTCACCGCGCTCGACATGAGCGACGACGAGCAGGTCAGCGATCCGCCTGCCATCCCGGACGAGTTCCCCGTCGTCATCGACATCACCGATCCCGCCACCGGCGAGCCCACCAGCGTGGACGTCGAGGAGTGGTTCGCCGACGTCGGCCTCGCGCAGGACCTCGACCTCAAGCAGGTCATCCCCATGGACCTGACCGCGCTCGTCGGCGTCGAGGATCCGGCCGCCATCGAGGAGGTGAACGTCTCCGACGTGGCCCTCGGCTTCCACGAGAACAGCTTCACCTTCGACACGCTGCCCATGGACCTCTACATCGGCACCGAGATCGCGGATCCGCTCGCCGACCCCGAGGAGCTCATCGAGAGCGGCGCCGTGGAGAAGGTCGGCACCATCGCGGTGCAGGAGGCGGGCGTCGTCGGTGACGCGCCCGTGTCGTTCGTCGACGGCGGCAACGCGACGTTCAACACGGCGCTCAAGGGCCTGAAGTTCACGGCGCTCATCGCCTTCCCGCCCGGCACGCAGATCGCGCTCAAGGAAGGCAGCGACGAGAACATGCGCCAAAAGCCCACCGGCGAGGCGACGGTCTCGCTCAAGGCGACGCTGCTCTACACCGTGAGCGCCGACCAGCTCGCCGAGCAGGCCGAGGACGCGACCTCCAACTGCACCGTCGGCTGCGCGTCGGAGGTCGAGGAGCTCTGATCCTGCACGAAGCGGGAGCCCGCGCGCGCCGAGGACTCAGAGGAGGGGCGCGGCGGGCTCCGCGCCCTCGGAGTCCGGATCGAAGGCGCCCTCGCGGACACCGTCGCGCGTGAGCTGCAGACGTCGGCGCATGCGCAGCGCGAGGCGCGGGTTGTGCGTCACGAGCAGCGCCGTGATGCCGCGCTCTCGGTTCAAGCGCTCGATGAGCTCGTGGATGCCGGCGCCCGTGCGCTCGTCGAGGTTGCCGGTGGGCTCGTCGGCGAGCAGGAGCCGCGGCTCGTTCACGAGGGCGCGCGCGAGGGCCACGCGCTGCTGCTCGCCGCCGGAGAGCTCACCCGGGCGATGGTCGAGGCGGTGGCCAAGGCCCACGTCGCCGAGGAGGTCCTTGGCGCGCTTGAGCGCCTGTGGCTTCGGGGCGCGCGCGACCAGCGCCGGCATCATCGTGTTCTCGAGCGCGGTGAACTCGGGCAGCAGGTGGTGGAACTGGAACACGAAGCCGATGTTGCGGTTTCGAAAGTCGGCGATGCCGGCCGGCGTCTGCGCGAACACGTTGACGCCGTCCATCAGCACCTGCCCGTCGGTGGGCACGTCGAGGGTGCCGAGCACGTGCAGGAGCGTGCTCTTGCCCACGCCGCTCGGGCCGGTCAGCGAGACGAACTCACCCGGCTCGATGACGACGTCGATGCCGCCGAGGACCGGGATCTCCTGGCCGCCCATGAAGTAGCTCTTTCGGAGCTGACGGGACTCGATGCGCATGTCCGCTCACTCGTAACGCAGGCCCTCGACGGGCCGCATGCGGGCCGCGAGGAGCGCCGGGTAGATGGTGGCGAGATAGCTGAGCACGACGGCGCTCGCGGCCACGAGCGTGACCTCCATGGCGTCGACGTGGACCGGCAGGTTGGTGATGTAATAGACGTCCGGATCGAGGCCGATGCCGAAGGTCT
>CAYLZW010000456.1:0-4041 GCA_964388085.1 uncultured Myxococcales bacterium
CGCTCGGCTACCGCATGCCGCAGAAGAACCGCGAGGCCGGCGCTCGTGTTCGAGGACGGCTGATGCAACTCGGCGTGCTGCGCGACAGCGGCCACGAACACTTCCGCGGCTCTGTCGTCGTGCCGGTGCGCGACCGGCAGGGCAGGATCGTGCAGCTGTACGGGCGCCGCATCGGGCCACCGCAGCGAGGAGGATCGGCGCATCTGTACCTGCCGCGTCCGCTCGCCGGCGTCTTCAACTTCGAGGGCATCCGCGACCAGGACGACGTCATCCTCTGCGAGTCGATCTTCGACGCGCTCACGTTCCACGCGGCGGGCTTTCACAACGTGACGTGCTCGTTCGGCGTGAACGGCGTGTCTCTCGAGCTCATCGAGGGCATCAAGCTCGCTGGCGCCAAGCGGGTGTACATCGCGTACGACCGCGACGAGGCCGGCGAGAAGGGCGTGCGTGACCTCGTCGAGGGCAAGTTGCTCGATGGGCTCGAGGCGTATCGGGTGCTCTTCCCTCGGGGCATGGACGCGAACGAGTACGCGACGAAGGTGCAGCCCGCGAGGAAGGCGCTCGAAGTGGCGCTCCAGAAGGCCGAGTGGCTCGGCGTCGTCGGCGGTGCGCGGGAGCCGGCGCCGGCGAGCGACGCCGGCGTCCTGGTCGAGCCCATCGAGATTTTGCCTGCGGACGACGAGGCGGCTGAGACAGAGCCGCTCCCTTTAGCCGCCGAGGAGCCGGCCGCGCCTGCCGAGACGGCCGCTCTCGTCGACGAGGCCGGCGAGCTGAGTCACAGCGCCGGTGAGGTGGTGCTCACGTTCGGCGACCGCCGCTACCGCGTGCGCGGCCTCGAGAAGAACACCGCGTTCGACGTCATGAAGGTGAACCTCCTGGCGGCGAAAGGGACCTCGTTCCACGTTGACACGTTCGACCTCTACGCCGCCCGGCACCGCGCACACTTCGTGAAGCAGGCCGCGGACGAGCTCGCCGTAAAGGAGAGCGTCATCAAGCGCGACGTCGGCCGGGTGCTCTTGCGTCTCGAGGAGCTGCAGGACGAGCTCATCAAACAGGCCACCGAGCCGAAGGCCGAAGCGGTCACCATGACCGACGACGAGCGAGCCGAGGCGTTGGCGCTGCTCACTGCTCCTGACCTCGTGGAGCGCATCCTCTCGGGCTTCGAGGCCGCCGGCGTCGTCGGCGAGGAGACAAACAAGCTCGTCGGCTATCTCGCGGCCGTCTCGCGCAAGCTCGAGCAGCCGCTCGCCGTAGTCATCCAGAGCTCGTCCGCCGCCGGCAAGTCCTCGCTCATGGACGCGGTTCTCGCCTTCGTCCCCGACGAGGACCGCGTGAAGTACTCCGCCATGACCGGTCAGTCGCTCTTCTACATGGGAGAGAGCGACATCAAGCACAAGATCCTCGCCATCGTCGAGGAAGAGGGCGCCGAGCGGGCCGCCTACGCGCTCAAGCTCCTTCAGTCCGAGGGAGAGCTCTCCATCGCGTCGACCGGGAAGGACCCGCAGACCGGGCGTCTCGTTACGCAGGAGTACCGCGTCGAGGGGCCGGTGATGATCTTCCTGACGACGACGGCGATCGAGGTGGACGAGGAGCTGATGAACCGTTGCCTCGTCTTGTCGGTGAGCGAGGACCGCGAGCAGACCCGAGCGATTCACCGGCTGCAGCGAGAGCGGCAGACGCTCGAGGGGCTGCTCTCGGCCGCGACCCGCGACGACGTCTTGCGCGTGCACAAGAACGCGCAGCGCCTCCTAGAGCCCGTCCTCGTCGCCAACCCCTTCGCGCGCGAGCTGTCCTTCATCGACCACAAGACGCGAACGCGGCGCGACCACATGAAGTACCTGACGCTGATTCGCACCATCGCGCTTCTGTTTCAGCACCAGCGCGAGCGGAAGCGTGCGCACGCCAGCGGCCGCGAGGTCGAGTACATCGAGGTACAACCGCAGGACATCGAGCTCGCGAATCGGCTCTGCCGTGAGGTGCTCGGCCGCTCCCTCGACGAGCTGCCGCCGCAGACGCGCCGGCTGCTGCTCCTCCTCGACGACATGGTGAGCGAGAAGGCGCAGGCCTCCGCAATGGAGCGCAGCGAGGTGCGCTTCACGCGCCGCGAGGCGAAGGACCGCACGGGCTTTGGGCACACGCAGCTGCGCATTCACCTCGAGCGCCTCCTGGAGATGGAGTACGTGCTCGCGCACCGAGGCAGCCAGGGGCAGCGCTTCGTCTACGAGCTCGTCTACGAGAAGGCGAAGGACGGCGAGAGCGGCAGCTTCCTGCCGGGCCTCCTCGACGCAGCCGTGCTCGGAGCGCCGGCTACGAGTACGAATGCAACTTCGCGGGGGCAGGAGGCCCACTTCGCGGGGGGCTTGCGGGCCGTTCGCGGGCCGGTGGCGGCGTCCTCGCGGGCCGCCGCCATCGCCGAGAAGCTGAAGAACGACGCCACTTTGCCGGCGAACGCCGCGCCATTGACGACGAACGCACGCTCCGGGCAAGAAGAAGCCGTTCACCGTAACGCTGTCGGGGCGCGCTGATGGCGCCGCCCCGTCGAGAGAAGAAGCCGCGGCCGAGGCTCGGCGACCCCTCGAAGCCGCGCAGCATGGGCGCGCTGGCCGATCGCTTCCTCGAGGCGCTGGCCGTCCGGCACTTCGCCGAGAACACGGTGAACCGCCACCACGAGAACGTCGGCCGCTTCATCGCGTGGTGCGAAGAGCGCGGCATCGAGCGCCCCGACGACGTCACCAAGCGCATCGTCGAGCGCTACCAGCGGCACGTCTTCTACTACAAGCAGAAGAGCGGCAAGCCCCTCGCAGCGTCGACGCAGCACGCGCGCCTCATCGCCGTGCGCGTGTTCTTCCGATGGCTCGTGAAGAATGACCTTCTCCCCTCGAACCCGGCCGCCGACCTCGAGCTGCCGAAGAAGGGCAACAGGCTCCCGCCGCACATCCTCACCGAGAGCGACGTCGAGCGTATCGTCGCGCTCTGCGACCTCGACGAGGTGCTCGGTCTCCGTGACCGCGCCATCCTCGAGACGCTCTACTCCACCGGCATGCGCCGCATGGAGCTCGCGAACCTCAAGCTCGACGACATCGACCTCGAGCGAGGAACCCTCATCATCCGGCAGGGCAAGGGCAACAAGGACCGCATGATCCCCATCGGTGAGCGCGCGTGCGTCTTCATCGCCAAGTACACAGGCGACGCGCGCCCCGAGCTCGTGCTCGACCAGGCGGATAGAACCGTGTTCCTCACGGCCACCGGCGAGCCCTTCGACCTCGCGAGCCTCTCGCGCCTCGTGACGACGTACGTCAAGCGCGCGGACATCGGGAAGACCGGTTCCTGTCACCTCTTCCGGCACACCATGGCGACGATGATGCTCGAGGGTGGTGCCGACATCCGCTACATCCAGGCCATGCTCGGACACGCCCGCCTCGACTCCACCGAGCTCTACACCCAGGTGGCCGTTCGGAAGCTCAAGGAGATCCACGCCGCGACGCACCCCGGCGCGAAGCTCGCGCGACGCCGCTCTCTCGACGACGAGAGCCGCTCCCTTCAGCCGCTGAGCGCCGCCCGTGGAGGCTGATACGCTATGGAGATGACGACGCACTCTTCGGACCCGATCCTTACGCCCGAGACGCGCGCCACCCTCGAGCGCCTGGCCGAGACGACGGGGCGCAGCCCGTCGGAGGTGCTCGCGGAGGCGCTCGACGCGTATGAGCGGCAGCGCGACGAGCAGGACTGGCTCCGAGGGCGCATCGAGGACGGCCGCAAGGCCGCTCGCGAGGGCCGCGTCGTCGAGCGCGCGAAGGTGCGCGACTGGCTGTTGAGCTGGGGCACTCCCGACGAGAAGGACCCGCCGCGGTGCGAGTGACGTGGACGGAGCCCGCCCTCCAAGCCCTCGAGAACATCCGGGACTACATCGCCAACGAGAACCCTGCCGCGGCCGCACGCGTCGCAATGGCCATCGTCGAGGTGACGGACCTCCTCGAGGACAACCACGAGCTCGGCCGGCCCGGCCGCATCGAGGGCACGCGTGAGCTCGTCATCGCCGAC
>CAYLZW010000457.1:0-4038 GCA_964388085.1 uncultured Myxococcales bacterium
GCGGCGTCCGCGCAGGTGCCGCCGAGGCAGAGCTGGGCCTCGAAGTCGGCGTCATTGCACGCGCAGCACCACGCGGAGCAGTCCTCGGCGACGACGCACTCGGCGCCCGGCTGCCCGGCCTCGATCTGCTCCTCGTCGACACACGCCCCGCCGTTCTGCGGGAAGCGCTGCGTGCGCGAGGCCGCCTCGAGGCAGCCGGCGCTGACGAGGACCAGGATCAGGACCGGCAGCAAGGGGCGCATCTCGAGGCCTCCACGAGCGGACAGACAGGTGCGGGCAGACAAAAAAAAGCCCCCGTCTCTCGACGAGGGCTTTATCGAGCACGTTGCGTGGAGCTGCCAACCAGAATTGAACTGGTGACCTCGTCCTTACCAAGGACGCGCTCTACCGACTGAGCTATGGCAGCACGAGCAAGCGACGCCCTAGGAAGCATATCGACGCGCGTTTGGAAACCCGTTTCGACGCAATTCGCCTGGCGCTTGCCCGAGCGAACGGAGGCGCGTGCTCTACGAGGCCGCTCCCTACGCCCTAAGGCCGGGCACCGGGCCGATGTATCCCCCTGTCGCACAATGTAAGAGCTTGGAACGGCTGCCGTTTTCTCGCACCGCCGTCCTCCCGTTGACCGATAGTGTCCGGGTACCGGCCGCACGGCCGCAGACGTTTCGGACACCAGCGAAGGGGAACCAGAGATGCAAGTCGCCGCCTTCTCGAATCATCTGAGCGCGAGCATCCGGCAGGGCTGTCACAGCATGTCCGTCGGGGGCCAGGCGAACCTCCTGAACCAGCTCGAGAGCCTGTCGACGATGCAGGGCCTCGACCAGCTCTTCGCCAGCGCGTTCTCGAGGACGGCGAGCCACACGCACCTCTCGTCCGCGAAGATGAGCTTCGGCCAGCCGGGGCAGATCCCGCAGCCGGGCCAGCTGGTCTCGCTCGAGCACACGTCGTTCTCGCACGCGTCGTCGTCGCACCTCGGCCTCGGTCGCATGGGCTTTGGGCAGGCGCTGCAGTTCGCGCTCGCGCAGCAGGTGGGCCTCGTGCCGAACGCCATGAGCTGGCTGAGCGGCGGCGGCAACGCCCTCGAGGCGCTCGGGGGGCGGGCCTTCGGCGGCTGTGGGGGCTGCTTCGGATCCTGGCAGCAGACGCTCGGCGCGCTCGCCGGCCTCGACGGGATCCTGCAGGCGCAGCTCGCGCTCGGCTCGTTCGGACACCTCGGCCGCATGGGCGCGTTCAACGCTTCGAAGACGTCGGTGGGTCAAGGGCAGCCCGCGAGCTTCCCCGCCGCCGGCAAGAGCGACTTCCTCGGCTCGCTCAACAACTACAGCGAGAACGCGCGGCGCCTGAACGTCTCGGGCTCGAGCGACGTGAAGAAGATCAACAAGGCCATCACGTCCCTCGGGACGGCGGAGCCGAAGATCACGCAGGCCGGCCCGGGCGCGAAGGGCGGCAAGGGCAAGCTCGTGCTCTCGCAGGAGCAGGTGGCCGCCATCCGCAACGCGCCGAACCAGGCGGCGGCCGAGGCCGTCGTCCGCCAGGCCATCGAGCAGCAGACGGGCCAGAAGCTCGGCACCTCCAACATGAACGACAAGCACGCCATCCGAAAGGGTGACAACCGCGAGGCGCTGAACGACCTGCTCGGCACCAAGGTGCGCTCGGGCACCGAGAAGAACTCCGGCTCGTCGCTGATCATGAACGAGATGGTGTCGGACATCGCCAAGTCCGTGCGCGGCGGCAGCTTCGGCACCACGGCCGTGAGCCACGAATACGCGCGTGGCGTCGTCGGCAACGGCTGCCTCTCGGCCTTCGGCTACTTCGAGGGCGGCAGGACCACGGCGGAGTTCGCGAACGGCCCGACCGCGCTCTCGGTCGATCTGTCGGGTTACCGCGACGCCGCCGGCCACGTCGCCGAGCTCGCGTCCCCGCTCATCTTCGACCTCGAGGGCCAGGGCCTCAAGCTGAAGAACGGCGGCATGATCGAGGTCGACCTCGACGGTGACGGCAAGGTCGAGACCATCTCCGAGCTCGACGCGCACCTCGGCCTGCTCGTGTTCGACTCCAAGTTCGTGCCGGAGGAGGGAGAGCCGTACGCCGCTGGCCGCGACATGTTCGGCGACGGCACCGACCTCAGCC
This sequence comes from uncultured Myxococcales bacterium, assembly GCA_964388085.1. Classification (GTDB taxonomy): domain Bacteria; phylum Myxococcota; class UBA727; order UBA727; family CAYLZW01; genus CAYLZW01. Next base: position 2,128 of record CAYLZW010000457.1, read on the forward strand.
ACTACGGCATCCGCGGGCCGAAGGAGGACGGCACCTTCGAGAACGGCTTCGACGCCCTGCGCGCGCTCGCCGAGCACTTCGAGCTCGTGCGCGGTGACAAGCAGCACCTCGACGAGGACGACCTGGCGCTGCTCGAGAAGGAGTGCGGGCTCGCCATGCGCGTCGGCGGCGTCGCCGACGGAGAGGACCAGACCTTCCGCCAGATCGGCATCACGCGCATCAGCCTCGGCGACGCGGACAAGATCCAGGCGATCGAAGAGGCCGAGGAGGACCGCTACGGCAACCGCCTCATGCGGCAGGAGGGCGCCACCTTCGTCGTGGGCGGTGAGACGCGCGACTACTGCGATCTCTGGTTCAACATCCAGGCGCGGGCGGACGTGGGCGAGTTCGGCGACGACCCGAAGGAGATCTCCTCGGCCGGCCTGATGGCCATGCAGCGTCGTATCTGAAGCCTGCCGCCCCAAGAGGACGCCCGGTCACCTCGAGAGAGGGGCCGGGCGTCTCGCCGTCTCAGGACCCAAACCGACGGGCGCCTACTTGCCCGTGACCGGGGGCTTTAGGCGGGACGGCCGCGCGCTCGCTCCCTTGGCCCCTCCCTTCTGCGCCTCGTCGAGCTGCTTCTTGATCTCGACGAGCAGCCCGCGGGCTCGCGCGGTCGTCGGCTCCTGCGCCTTGGGGTCGAGCTTCACGGCCGCGACCAGATCCTCGGTGGCGCCCGCGACGTCGCCGCGCATGGCGCGCACCTCCCCTCGGTTCGCGCGCGCGACGACGTGCTCGGGATCGCGCTCGAGCGCGCGCGTGTACCAGCGCTCGGCGTCATCGAAGCGGTCCTGCTGCTGGGCCACCGAGCCCGCGGCGAGGAGGAAGTAGGGCTCGTAGGGGTTCAGCGCGACCAGCCCCTCGAAGAGCAGCTTCGCGTCGTCGAGCTTGCCGGATGTGAGCATGCGATGCCCGAGGTGGGCGATCTTGCTCTGGCTCTCGCCGTCGACGCCCTCGAGCTCGGCCAGCGTGATGTCGCCCCGCACGAACTTCTCGAGCGCCTCGCTCTGCCAACCGCCCTCGGGAGCGTCACCCTCGGGGCCAGGGATGCTCCCGCCCTTGTCTTCGTCCGCCATCGGAATTCCCTCCAGGAGGGCGAGCATACGTCGACGGGGACCCAGCGTAACCCCGCAGCCGTGCCGCGGGCGGTGTACGCTCCTCGCGCGTACGTCTCGACCTGCGCCTGCAGGAGCCGCCATGGCCCCAAACCGCCACGCGCGCCGTCTGTCTCGTCGGGCGCTGCTCCTCGGCGCCCTCGCGATCTGTGCCCTCGTCGTGGCCGGCGTCGTCCTCGACACGGTCATCGACGCTGGTGAGCTGCGTACGCTCGAGCCGACGAGCCCAGCGGACGTTCACGTCGTGGAGAGCTTCAGCGGCGGGACCGAGGACGTGGTGTTTCGGGCGAACGGCCGGGAGGTCTTCGTCTCGGCGCCGAATTTCAACGACGCCAGCAGGCCGGGCGGGCTGTTTCTCGTCGACGTGGAGCGCCGCACGCTGCGGAACGTCACGCCGGCGGAGTGGCTCGCGCCCGGCAAGCTGCAGCCTCATGGCCTCGATCTCTGGCATGGAGCCGAGGGCGAGCGCCTGTTCGTCGTGAACCACCCGGGTGGCTCCGCCCTGCCCTCCGCGGCGGGGCAGTCCGGCGACGAGGCCACGCACAGCGTCGAGATCTTCGACGTCGCCGACGACGGCAGCCTCAGGCACGCGCGCACCGTGACGCACGAGCTGCTGCTCTCACCGAACGATGTCGCCGCCGTCGGCGCCGGCGCGTTCTACGTCACGAACGATCACGGCTACGCGAGCGGGCTGATGCGCACGCTCGAGGACTACGCCCGCCTGCGCGCGGGGAGCGTCGTGTTCGTCGACGCCTCC
>CAYLZW010000458.1:0-4027 GCA_964388085.1 uncultured Myxococcales bacterium
GCTCAGGCGAGAGTTGGCGAGCGCTCCGCGGGCGCCATAGTGGCAGAGGCGGTAGCTCGGGAGGAACGGATTTGCACGCGATCTGGACGCGCGCAGCGTGGGTGCGCGAGAAGCGGAGGCGTGCTACCGATCGGCGCCATGAAGTGGCGACTTCTGATCATCGTCGCGGCGCTGGCAGCAGCGTGCGCACCCTCTCGCGAAGCGGCTTTCGATCCAACGCGCGCGAAGATCGAGGAGCGAACGGGTCACGGGACGCTTTGGTATGAAGGCGATCCGATCGATCGAGAGGTCGACGCAGCCGTCGCCGCGCTGCTCGCGGAGGAGCTGACCGCAGATGCAGCAGCCCAGATTGCGCTCTTGAACAATCGGGCGTTGCAGGCGCGCTTCGAGGACATCGGCATCGCGCGCGCGAATGTCGTGCAAGCGACATTGCTGGCCAACCCCTCGATATCGGCGGAGCTGCTCTTTCCCGTCACCGCTGACGAGCTGCAGGGAGGGGTCGGGATCGATCTCGACTTTCTGAACAGCCTGTTCCGCTCCTCGCGACGCGGCATCGCTCTGGCGGAGCTCGAATCGACGCAGCTCGAGGTCGCTGGCGGCGCCATTGATCTCTCGTTCGAGGCGCGCGCCGCCCTCGTCCGCTACCTCGCCATTACGCAGCGGGTGACGATCCTGGAGCGTTCGCTCGAGGCGGCGGAGCTGAGCTACGAGGTGGCGCAACGGCTCCGTGCCGCGGGCAACATCACGGACTTTACGCTGCTCAGGGAGCGAAACCTCTACGAGACCGCACGGCTCGAGCTCGTCGCGCGCAAAGCCGACCTCGCAAGGGCACGCGAGCGGGTGAACCGCACGCTGGGGCTCGTCGGCGCACAGACGAGGTGGACCAGTGCTAGCGCCCTGCCGACGAACAGCGACGACGGTGAGCCCATGGAAGCGCTCGTCGAGCGGGCGGCCGAACGCAGCATCGACCTCGAAGTGGAGCGCCGGCGCATCGACGTCGCCGGCCGGACGCTCGGGTTCACGAACGCCCGCCGGCTCCTGCCCGCTTTCAGCATCGGAGTCGCGGGGGAGCTCGAGGACGACGGCGTCCTCGCCGGTCCATCGGCGTCGCTCACTCTCCCGCTCTTGAACCAGGGGCAAGGCGACGTCGCCAGGCGTGAGGCAGAGCTGCGGCAGCATCTCGACCGGTACGTCGCCACGGCTGTGCAGCTCCAGGCGGAGGCGCGTCGTGTGCGCGATCAATACGGGATCGCGCGGGAGCGGACGACGTACTTGCGGGAGGTCTTGCTGCCGCTGCGCACGAACCTGCTCACGGAGGCGCAGTTGCAATACAACGCAATGACGATCGGCGTGTTCGAGCTGCTGCAGGCAAAGCGTGATCAGCTCGAGGCAGAGCTGCTGTTGAGCGAGGCACACGCCGACGCCTTGGGGCTTCAGCTGGCGGCAGAGCAACTGCTGGCCGGGCGAATGCCGTCGTTTGAGCTCGCTTCCTTCAGCAACGCCAGCGCGGAGGGCCACGTCGACGACGCGGATGTGGCCTGGAACGATCTGGGCGGAGACGACCGATGATCACCCGCAGAGGGCTGCTGGCGGGAACGATGGCCGCCAGCGCGTCTCTCGTCGCGCGCAGAGCGGAGGCAGTCGAACAGCGTCCTCGTGCACCGATACGGGCACCCGAGGGCTTCCTTCGCGTCCATACGCCGAACGGCTGGACGCTGCCGCACGAGCTTGTGGACGGCGTGAAGGTGTTTCACCTCGTGGCGGAGCGGAACCCGGCGCACGAATTTGCACCCGGCCTCGTCACCGAGGTGTGGGGGTACAACGGCGGCTCCCCCGGGCCGACGATCGAGGCCGTGGAGGGGGATCGCGTCCGCATCTTCGTGACCAACCGACTGCCGGAGCCCACCACTGTGCACTGGCATGGCATGGACTTCATTCCGAGCGGCATGGATGGCCCGGCTGGGCTGAATCAACCGCCGATTCCCGTCAACGAGACGTTCGTCTATGAGCTCACGCTCGGGCGCCCCGGCACCTTCCTGTACCACTCGCACTTCGACGAGATGGTGCAGATAAACCTTGGCATGATGGGCTTCTTCATCGTCCATCCTCGGCGATCGCGCCGGCAGGTGGAGCGAGACTTCGCCATCATGCTCATGGAGTGGGCCATCCCCGCCGGGACGTCGCGGCCGAACCCGTTCGAGATGACCGAGTTCAATGTGTTCACCATGAACAGCAAGGTGTTCCCGGCCACCGAGCCCCTCGTGGTGGGCCTCGGCGATCGCGTGCGCATTCGCTTCGGCAACCTCAGCTCGGTCGATCACCATCCGATCCACTTTCACGGGCTGCGCTTCTGGGTCACGGCCACGGACGGCGGCGAGATCCCGGAGTCTGCGCGTTGGCCAGAGACGTCGGTGCTCGTCCCGGTCGGCACGACGCGCGATATCGAATTCGTCGCCAACAACCCCGGCGATTGGGCGATTCATTGCCACATGACGCATCACTTCATGAACCAGATGGGGCATGGCGCTCCCAACACGGTGGGCGCGCGGCTCTCGGACCTCGACGACAGGATCCGAAAGCTCATCCCCGGCTACATGACCATGGGCGAGGACGGCATGGGCGGCATGGGCGAGCATGCTATGCCGGTGCCCGAGAACAGCATCCCCATGCTGGGCGGCGCTGGCCCCTTTGGTTTCATCGACATGGGCGGCATGTTTACGATTCTGAAAGTGAGAGCAGGCATCGGAGCCCGAGCGCCCGACGACGTCGGCTGGTACGAGCACCCGCCGGGCACCGTGGCCCGTCCCGCCACGCTAGCGGACCTCAGCCGAGGCCGCGTCGACGTCAAGTCACCGCCACGCAATCCCGCCGCCGGGCCGCTAACGAGCCCACCCCCGCCCGCGCATGGGCCCGAAGTGGACCCACACGGCGGCCACTGAAGAGGGACGCTCTGGGAGCGGAGCGTTCCCACGCGCGCTGGAGCGAGTCACAGCTTCGTTCGCCGTAGGCGCAGCGCATTGGCGATCACCGACACCGAGCTGAAGCTCATGGCAGCCGCCGCGAACATGGGCGAGAGCAGCACACCGAAGAATGGGTAGAGCACGCCAGCGGCGACCGGCACGCCGAGCGCGTTGTAGACGAAGGCGAAGAACAGGTTCTGGCGAATGTTGCCCATGGTGGCGTGGCTCAAGCGCCGCGCGCGCGCGATGCCGCGCAGATCGCCCTTCACGAGGGTGACGCCCGCGCTCTCCATGGCGACGTCGGTGCCGGTGCCCATGGCGATGCCGACCTGCGCGGCGGCCAGCGCCGGTGCGTCATTGATGCCGTCACCCGCCATGGCCACGAAGCGCCCTTCGGCTTGCAGGCGCCTGACCTCCATCACCTTCTGCTCGGGCAGCACGCCAGCGATGACGTCGTCGATGCCGAGCTTGCGCGCGACCGCCTCTGCCGTCGTCTTGCTGTCTCCCGTGAGCATCACCACGCGGATGCCCTCGGCGTGCAGCCCGCGGATGGCCTCGGGCGTCGTTTCCTTGATGGGGTCTGCGACGCCGAGCACGCCGGCCGGCTTGCCGTCAATGGCGACGAACATGGCGGTCTGCCCCTCGGCGCGCATGCCTTCCGCAAGCTCGAGCAGGTCGGTGACAGGCACGCCCTCGTCATCGAGCAGCGCCTGGTTGCCGAGCGCTACTTTTCGGGCGCTCACGAGGCCGCGCACGCCCTTGCCGGTGATCGAGGCGAAGTCGCGCGCCTCTTCGAGCACGGCGCCGCGCTCCTCGGCACCCTCGCGAATGGCGGTCGCCAAAGGATGCTCGCTGCCGCGCTCGAGCGAGCCCGCGAGGTGGAGCAGCTCGCGCTCGTCGAAGCCGGCGGCGGGGACGACGCTGACCAGCTTCGGCCTACCGAGCGTGAGCGTGCCCGTCTTGTCGACGACGAGCGTGTCCACCTTGCGCAGGGTCTCGATGGCTTCGGCGTTCTTGAACAGCACACCGGCGTTCGCGCCTCTGCCGCTGGCGACCATGATCGACAT
>CAYLZW010000459.1:0-4013 GCA_964388085.1 uncultured Myxococcales bacterium
GCGCGCGACACGCAGCTCGTGGCCGGCGAGCCCTTGCGCGACGCCGCGCGCGTGTTCGGCAGCTACGTCGACGCGCTCGTGGTGCGCACCTACGGGCACGACGTCATCGAGGAGTACGCGCGCCACGCCGGCGTTCCCGTCATCAACGGCCTCACGGATCTCGACCACCCCTGCCAGGTGCTGACGGATCTCTTCACCGTCTACGAGCGGCGGGAGGAGCCCTTCGGCCTCGTCTGGGCGTGGGTCGGCGACGCGCAGCACATGGCGAACGGCTTCCTCGCGGCGGCGGCCCTGCTCGGCCTCGAGCTCCGCCTCGGCGTCCCCGAGGGGCGCGCCCCCGACGCCGGCTACCTCGAGCGCGCGCGCGCCGCCGGGGCCAAGGTCAGCGTCGTGCACGACGCGCGCGAGGCGGTGCGCGGCGCGCACGTCATCTGCACGGACGCCTGGAGGAGCGCCGACAAGCAGGCGCTGCGTCCGTTCCAGGTGAACGCGGAGCTGTTGTCCGGCGCCGACGAGGACCACTTCGTGCTGCACCGCCTACCGGCCCAGCGCGGCGAGGAGATCACGGACGATGTCCTCGAGGGACGGCACTCCCTCGTGTTCGAGCAGGCGAGCAACCGGCTGCCCGTGCAGCAGGCGATCCTCGAGTGGCTGCTAGAGGTGCCGGTGTTCGCGTAGGGCCCTTGGCGCGAACGACGGGTTCTTCGCGGGGCGGTCCTCGAGCCGCGGTCGGATCCTGGACGATGCACGGCGCGGACAGCGCGAGAGGGCGCTTTGCCTGCCGCGATCGCGCCGTGGTACCTCATGGGCGTGCGCGCTGGCAGACATCCACGAGAGGCGCGGGGTCGGGTGCGAGCGCTCGTCGCCTGCGCGTTCGCGCTCGCGCTGACGCCCTTGAGCGCGGCCGCCCAGGGCGCCGGCGCGGCGGACTTCCTCGAGGAGATCGAGGGCGCCGACGCGGACCTCGATCTCGATCTCGGCGAGGTCGAGCCGGGCGGTGACGGCAGGTCCGGTGACGATCGGGACGACGACGCCGACGAGCCAACCGGCGCGGGCGACGACCGTGCCGGAGACCGCCGGGGCGGTGCGCCGCCGACCGCCGCCAAGAGCGCCGCGCAGGCAAGGGCCGGGGCCGCCGCCTCGACGAGCGTCGCCGCGGGCGATGTGCCGGCCGACGGGGACCCGGCGCTCGCGGAGGACGGCGCCGACGTGCCGCTCTCCATCGTCGGCGTCGAGGTGCTGCCGTTTTCGTTCGACGGTCTGCTCGAGCGCTGGGACGCGCGCCGAAAGGCCCACGGCACGGCGGACGCGGTCGCGCGCTCACGCGCGGACTCCGTGTTCGAGGAGGGGCTGCGCAGCTACGGCGCCCAAGGCGTGCGGGGCGGGCTGCAAGCCATCGACTTCGCCAACGCGCTCCTCGAGGAGGCGCGTAGCGCACGCGCCGCGGGAGAGCTCGAGGAGGCGCTCGAGCTGACGGCCTTCGCGAGCCGAGCGGCGCCCGATCTTCCTCGGGTCTATGCGCAGGCCGCGCGCGTGAAGCTCGCCATGTCGGACCTCGGCGGCGCCGCCGGCTCGCTCGTCGAGTGGGGACGCGCGCTCGTGCGCGAGCCGACCTCGAAGGTCCTGACCGTCATGGGCGCGCTCACCATCGCCCTGTTCGCGGTGCTGCTCGCGTTCCTGCTCGCGAGCCTCGTGTTCCTCGTACGCTCCTTTCGCTTCCTCGCGTTCGATCTGCACAACGCATTGCCCCGCGGCGCGGCGCGCTGGCAGCTGCAGCTCCTCGTGGTGCTGCTCGCCGCGCTCCCCGTCGTCATCGCCGCGGGCCCCGTGCTGGCGGCGCTGTGGTGGATGACGCTCGCCTTCGTCTACCTGTCCTTGCGTGAGCGCATCGTCGTGAGCGTGCTCGCCGCGCTGCTGGTGGTGGCGCCGTTCGCCGTCGAGACGGTGTCCGTGCTGTGGAGCTGGCCGGGATCGCGGCTCGCGAGCGCCTACGCCGCGAGCTACGACATCGGCGCGCGCGCGGACCTGCGCGCTCTCGAGTCGCTCGACGACAGCACGCGCTCCCTGCGCGAGCGCGCCGTGCTCGCCTCGCAGCTCAAACGCGAAGGGATGATCGAGGAGGCGTACGAGGCCTGGCGCGCGATCGTCCAGGAGGCGCCGCAGGAGTCCTGGGCGCACAACAACCTCGGCGTCGTGGCGGCGCTCGCCGGCAAGGAGGAGCACGCCATCGCCGAGCTGGAGGCCGCCGTCGAGCGCGACGCCGGCGCGACCGAGGCCGCCTTCAACCTCGCGCAGATCCACCTGCGCCATAACCGCCTCGACAAAGGGCAGAAGCTGCTGGGCGCGCTCGAGCAGAAGGTGCCGGCGCGGCTCGAGGCCTTCCGCACGCACACCTTTCGCCCGAAGGACAGCAAGGTCGATCAGAACCGCGCCTTCGTCGACGCCGCGCCGCCGTCGCTCCCCATCGAGGACCTCTATCGCTCGCCGCAGCCCGGCGCGGCGGCCCTCGAGCGGGAGGTCGCCGGCATCGCCTTCTTCGGCCTGAAGCCGAACCTCGCGGCGGCGCTCGTCGGGGCGTTCCTGCTCCTGTGGCTCGGCCTCGCGCGTGTGCGCGAGCGCCTGCAGCCCTCGCAGCCGTGCGTGAAGTGCGGCTCGGCGGCGAGCCGTCGCTACGACGCCGAGGAGGTGCCGCGCGGCATGTGCTCGGCCTGCTACCACGCGTTCTTGAACCCGCGCGCGCGCGTCGAGGCGGGCATGAAGATGCGCAAGGAGCGCCAGGTCGCCGCGTACGCACGTCGCTACGGCACGCTGTTGCGCTTTCTGACGCTCGCCTGCCCCGGCGCGGGACACCTCTATGGGGGCGCCGCCATCAGCGGCAGCGTGCTCGCGTTGCTCTTCGCCATCACCATCAGCGCCGCCGCGCTCGCCTTTGGACCCATGCCCTGGCCCCACCTGAAGGCGGAGCTGCCGCTGTGGGTCGTCGGCGGGTTGCTCGCGGGCGTCCTCGTCGCTGTCTACGCCGTCGCGCTCAAGACCGTCGGCCGCCTCGCGGGCAGGTAGGAGGTTCCGTGGCGCTACGAGGCACGCTCGGGGACTTCGGCATCGCCGACATCTTTCAGCTCGTGGGTCATCAGACGAAGACCGGCGTGCTGCTGCTGAAGAACCGGGAGGTGGAGGTCCGCATCTACTTCGTCGAGGGCAACGTCGTGAAGGCGGAGCAGTCCTCGCGCGACAAGCGCGATCTTCTCGGCAACATCATGATGCGCGCCGGTGTGCTGAGCGAGCCCCAGCTCGAGGAGGCGCTCACGACGCAGCAGCGCACGCTGCGCCGGCTCGGCGACATCCTCGTCGAGAGCGGCTACGTGGATCGGAAGACGCTGCGCGAGTTCACGCGCATGCAGACCACCGAGACCATCTACCGCCTGTTTCAGTGGAAGGTCGGCACCTACGAGTTCGCCCAGCAGGACGTCGACTACGACGAGGAGTCCTACGAGCCTATCCGCGCGGAGACCATCCTGATGGAGGGCTTCCGCATGGTGGACGAGTGGCCCGCCGTGCGCCGGACCATCCCGAACAACCTCGCCACCTTCACCGTGCTGAGGCCGTTGCCCGAACAGCAACGTCCGCAGAAGCAGGAGGAAGAGGACCTCCTGGCCGGCCTCGACGACGCCTTCCGCGAGATGGAGGAAGGCGACAGCGGCGACGCGGACGATGACGACGACGACGACGTCATCGGCAAGAACGAGCGCAAGGTGTTCGCGCTGGTGGTCCCCGGTCGCACGCTCGAGGAGATCACGGACAGAAGCCGCCTCGGCGAGTTCGAGACCACCAAGGCGCTCGCGAGCCTGGTGCGCGAGAAGTATCTGCAGATCCACGTCGACAAGGGCGCGGGCCGCGATCGTCCACGCCTGACGCCGCGCGCGCTGCTCGACGCCACGGTGCCGGTCGTGACGCGGGTGGCGCTCTACGCCGTCGTCGCGGCCTCGGTGGGCGGCGTGGTCAAGCTGCTCGAG
>CAYLZW010000460.1:0-4002 GCA_964388085.1 uncultured Myxococcales bacterium
CCTGCAGCAGCGCGGCCTGCGTCTTCGGCGGCGTGCGGTTGATCTCGTCGGCGAGCAGCACGTTGGCGAACAGCGGGCCCTCTACGAAGCGGAAGCTGCGCCGGCCGGTGGCGCGATCCTCCTCGAGGATGTCCGTGCCCGTGATGTCGCTCGGCATCAGATCGGGCGTGAACTGGATGCGACCGAAGGAGAGCCCGAGGCCCTCGGCGAGCGTCTGGATGAGCAGCGTCTTCGCGAGGCCGGGCACGCCGACGAACAGGCCGTGTCCGCGCGAGAACAGCGACACGAGGAGCAGGTCCACCACGCGCTCCTGTCCGATGACGCGGCGGTGGATCTGCTGCTTCAGCGCGTCGGCTCGCTCCTTGAGGCGCGCGGTGAGGGCGACGTCATCGGGGCCGGCGACGCTCACGGGCGCGGGCGCGGTAGGGGCGACAGCGGTCTTCACGACGGCGCCGTCGTCGTGCATGGCCTCTTCGGCGGGCTTGGCGCGTGCGGGATCACTCATGGTTGGGCTCAGATGTAGCAGCCTGGTGCGGGAGCGGCTGCGATCAACGTCCGTTAGCGGGCCGCGCCGTGCACCACCTCGAGCACCGCCTGCACGGACTCGAGCGGCGTCTCCGGCAAGATGCCGTGGCCGAGGTTGAAGATGTGGCCGGGCTTACCGGCGGCGTCCTCGAGCACCTGGCGCGTCTTCTCGCGCACCACGTCCACCGGCGCGAAGAGCGCGGCGGGATCGAGGTTCCCCTGCACCGCGACGTCGTCACCGAGCACCCGCCAGCTCTTCGACAGGCGCGCGCGCCAGTCGAGGCCGTAGCCGTCCGCGCCCGCCTGTTTGACGACGTCGAGCGCGTCGGCGCAGCCGCGGGCGAAGTAGAGCACCGGCACCCCGAGCTTCTTGACCTCGTCGATGATGCGGCGCGCGGGCGCGACGGCGAAGCGCGTCAGATCGTCCGGGCTGAGCTCACCCGCCCAGGTGTCGAACAACATGATGGTGCGGCAGCCCGCCTCCACCTGCGCCTGCAGGTACGTCGTCGTCGAGGCCACGAGCTTGTCGAGCAGGGAGGCGAACACCTCCGGCGCCGAGTACATCATGCGCTTGATCTCGAGGAAGTGCTTCGAGCCCTGCCCCTCGACCATGTAGCAGGCGACCGTGAACGGCGCGCCCGCGAAGCCGATGAGCGGCACGTGCGCGGGCAGCTCCTTCACGAGCAGACGCACGGTGTCCATGACGAAGGGCGTCCTGTCGATCGGGTCGAAGACCGCCAGCCGCTTGACGTCGTCAGCGCTGCGGATGGGCGGGCTCAAGCGCGGCCCCTCGCCCGGCCCGAAGGTGAGCTGCATGCCCATGGCCTCGGGGACGATGAGGATGTCCGAGAACACGATGGACGCGTCGAAGCCGTAGCGCCGGATCGGCTGCAGCGTCACCTCGCAAGCGAGCTCCGGCGTCTTGCACAGCCCGAGGAAGTCCGTCTTCGCGCGCACGGCGCGGTACTCGGGCAGGTAGCGACCGGCCTGGCGCATGAACCACACCGGCGGGCGCGGCGTCGGCTCGCGCCTCAGGGCCTTCAAGAACAGCGGAGTGTCGGCGTCGGCCATGGCGCGCGACGGTAGGCCCGTTCTGATGCAGGTGCAACGCGCCTCGCGCCGTTGACGCTCGAGGACGTTGGGCCTCGGCCAGCGCAGGTGCGAGCGAGTCCCACCTGCGCTCATCGTTCGATCGCCCGACGCCGGTAGGACGATGTGGGATCACCTGCGCGACGGTGATCCTGGGTCATCGGAGGTCGTCCCCATGCGCACTCATCCGGCCAAGCCCCTGCTCCTCGCCTTCAGCGCCGCGGCGCTCCTCCTCGCGACCGCGTGCGATCCGCAAAACAGCGTCGAGCGCGGCGAGGATCCCGCCGAGGCGGCCGGGGAGACAGGTCCGCGGCCGGTGGACCTCGACGGCGACGGGCAGCCGGACGCCTTCGACACCGACGGCGACGGGACGGCCGACGCCATCGACAGCGACGGCGACGGGCAGCCGGACGCCTACGACACCGACGGCGACGGCGAGCTCGACGACTGGAACGGCGACGGCGTCCCGGACGTGATCCCACCGGGCGTCAACGACGGCGACCTCGGCAGTGAGAACAGCGACGGCGACGGCTACTGCTTCGATCCGGAGGGCGGCTGGCTCGAGTGTGACGACGGCGCGCCGCCGGGCACGGGCGTGCCGGGCACTCCTCAGCTCGGCGATCCGAACCTCGGCGGCCCCGCCACGGGCGACCCGGGCGACACCGGCGACGGCGCGGTCGACGACGACGACGACGACGACGACGACGGCAATGGTAACGGCGGCGAGGTCTGTGACGAGCAGCTCTTCCAGGCGAGCGCCGCCGTGCCCCCGCGCATCCTGCTGGTGGTGGACAAGTCCGGCTCCATGGAGGAGCCCGCCGTCGGCTACGCCGGCTCCAAGTGGGACGGCGCCGTCTCCGCGCTCAGCAGCGTCGTCACCTCGCTGTCGAGCGACATCGACTTCGGCCTCATGCTCTATCCGGACGGGAACGCCAGCTTCAACGTCTGCCGCGAGGGCGCCATCGACGTGGGCGTGTCGAGCTCCAGCGCCGCGGACATCGTCGAGGAGCTCGAGGACGCCTCGCCCGGAGGGGGCACGCCCACGGCCGCCACGCTCGAGGAGGCCAAGGATCGCCTCGACGACCTCCCCGACGCCGGCGGCGCTCGCGTGGTCGTGCTCGCCACCGACGGCGGCCCAAACTGCAACGGCTCGCTGAACCCCAACGCCTGCCGCTGCGTCCATGACGGACAGTGCACCGACTCGCGCAACTGCCTCGACGAGGACAACGCGGTCAGCGCCGCCTCGGCGCTGAACGCCGCCGGCTACTCGGTGTTCGTCATCGGCATCCCCGGCAGCGAGAACTTCAGCGACGTGCTGGACGATCTCGCCGAGGCGGGCGGCACGGCGCTGCCGGGCGCGAACAAGTTCTACCAGGCCAACGACTCCGCGCAGCTGGCGTCGTCGCTCGAGAACATCGCGAGCCGCGTGGCGACCTGCCGCTTCGATCTATCCGCGCCGGTCAGCGACGTCGCGGACGTCACCGTCAGCGTGGGCAGCGCCGGCGTGCCGCACGATCCCGGGCGCACCAACGGCTGGGATCTCGTCGATGGCGACACCATCGAGCTGTTCGGAGCGGCCTGTGACGCGCTGCTCGGCACGCCCGCGAACGTGCAGGTCGGCTTCTGCTACGATGCGGCAGACCTCGGCGGCTGACGCGTCTTCTGCGCGCGGCCGCCCGTGACGAACGGAGACCGATGAACGCGGCGCTGTTGTTCTCCCTGCTGCTCGCCGGCCCGACGCAGGTGCACCCGGCGACGGGCGCGGACGCGGCGGCCGTGCGCGTGGTGGTCGATGACCTGACGGGCGTGGGGCTGCGCATCTCCGACGCGCAGGCCATCGCCACCGACGTCATGATCGGCCTCAGGAAGCGCATGGGCGAGGACGCCGTCGTCTTCGAGGGCACGCTCAAGGGCAACCTGAAGATGAAGAAGATCCTCGGCTCGAACGCCGAGAGCCAGATCCAGGACGAGCAGATCGCCTACCTGAAGGCGGCCGTGGAGAAGGCGCCCTTTCGCGTGCGCGTCCGCTTCGGCAAGAAGAAGGGGGAGCATTGGGTGACGCTGAGCTGCCGCAACAACGGCGCCACGGCGAAGAAGCCCCTCGAAGAGAAGCGCTTTCGAGCGAGCAGCTTCGCGAAGGCGCGCGCGGCCATGAACGAGGCGCTGCCGACGTTCTGCGGGCTGGCGGACCCTCCCTCGGCGGCCTCCAAGACCGCGCCAGGCGAGCACGACAAGCCGAAGAAGCAATGGACCCTGCCGCCACGGCGCGATTGAACGCGCGCGCCGGTTTTTCGGTTAGGCTTCCGTCGCATGGCTGACGACGCACCGTCGGGGAACGCTGAGTTCCCCGTCCCCTTCGGCAAGTATCTCCTCACCGACCTCATCGCC
>CAYLZW010000461.1:0-3999 GCA_964388085.1 uncultured Myxococcales bacterium
CGCGGGCGCGCGGTTCACCTCGTCCGCGAGCACCAGGTTCGCGAACAGCGGCCCTTTGCGCGGCTCGAACACGCGGCGCTCGGGGTCCCAGATGGCGGTGCCGGTGAGATCCGCGGGCAAGAGGTCGGGCGTGAACTGGACGCGCTTGTCGCTGAGCGCGAGGGCCTTCGCCAAGGTCGTCAGCGTCAGCGTCTTGGCGAGGCCGGGCACGCCTTCGAGCAGGACGTGCCCGCCGGTCAAGAGGCCGATGAGCACGCGCTCGACCATGGCGCGCTGGCCGACGATGACCTTCTGCACCTCGAGCACCACGCGGTCGACGAAGGCGCTCTCCTGTTTGATGCGCTCGGTCAGCTCCTGGACATCGGGCGCGGGCGCGGTCTTCAGCTCTGTGTCGGACATGTCGGTCGGTTAACCAGTCAGGAGCTTCGGCTCAAGCACCCGATGCGCTCGACCCCAGCGGCTGAAACCGCGCGGCCCGCGGCGCGCGATTGAATCCGGCGCGCGCAGGCTCTATGCCGAGCGCAGTCAACCGTCGAAGGGATGAGCGAGATGGCGATGTTCGGCCTTTTGGGAGGCGACAAACCGACGCCGAAGAACATCCAGAAGCAGGTGGCGCGGGCGAAGGAGCGCTACGCGCAGCCCGAGTACCGCCGCACCGCCATGGAGCGGCTGCTCTCCTGGGGCACGCCCGAGGCGATCGACGGCGTCATCGAGCGCTTCAGCGTCGTCGTGCAGTCGCCGCACTGGGACGAGGAAGAGAAGCGCTGGCTGGTGGAGGAGCTGGTCGAGAAGGGGGAGGTCGCGAAGGACGCGCTCGTGCGCTTTCTCGCGAAGCACAACCACATCGCCTTCGCCACGCAGGCGCTCCGCCAGCTAACGACGAAGGAGGAGTACCTGCACGTCCTCACCAAGTCGCTGCAGGCGCGCGCGCCGGACGACTACCGCTCGGCGCAGGGCAAGCAGGAGCTCATCGCCTGCATCGCCGAGGTGTCCGGCCCGGACGAAGCGCAGACCTTCGTCCCCTACCTCGACGACCACGCCGACGACGTGCAGTGCGCCACCATCGACGCGGTCGAGAAGCTGCACGCCGAGGGCGCCTACAGCCGCCTGCGCGAGATCATCACGGAAGAGGTCCACTCGGCGCGCGTGCTTCGTCACGCAGCGGCCGCCATGGCCCGGCTTGGCGTCGCCATCGATCCCGCGAAGCCGCTGCAGCCGGCGGTCACCGAGGACTACATCGTCAAGGAGGGCAAGCTCTCGCGCCAGAGCGACGCCTGAGCCGCGCGTACGTCAAAGGGTCGCGCCTCAGGCGGGCTCTGTCGCCTTCGCCTCGAAGTCCACGAGGAGCCGCAGCCCGCGCGCCTTCAGCTCGTCGTAGGCGACGTCGAAGAGCGGCACCGCGAAGCCTCGTCGGCCGCCGGGCGGTCCCAAGGGGCGCGTTTGGTGCGCGTCGCAGCGGGACAGCTGCTCCCGGGTGGCGACGACGTCATGGCGCAGGATCGCGAGGCGCAGCAGGTGCAGGTCGGCCGACACCTCGGCGAAGCGCAGGTCGCCGCGCACCGCACGCCGGAAGCCGTCCGCGACGAGCGCCGTGCCCTCCGCGAGATCCTCACTGAGGCCGATGGCGGCGCCGAGCTCCACGATCGCCTCCGCCTCGACGAGCTTGTGGCCGAGGTCCCGCGCGACCGAGAGCGCGCGCTCGAGGTGGGGTTTGGCCTCGTCGGGGCGCGAGTCCCAGAGCAGGCAGCGGCCGAGCATCAGCTCCATGGCCGCCTCGCCGGGGCGGCTGCCGAGCGCGCGCGCGACGGCGATGGCGCCCTTGAAGCCCTCGAGCGCGCCGGCCAGGTCGCCGGCCAGAAAGTCGCACTCGGCGACGCCGTGCAGCGCGAGCGCCGACACCCGCACGTGCTCCCGTCGCTGGGACGCGTCACGCACGCTGGCGTAGAGCGCTCGCGCGTCGTCGAGAAAGCCTTGGCTCGCGAGCAGCGACGCGCGCTCGAGCTCGAGGCGCTGAACGCGATGTCCGGCGTCACCCGCGAGCTCCGCCGCGCGATCGAGCCAGCGCTGCGCGTCATCGTAGCGCTCCGCGCGCGCGTGCACCGTCGCGAGCAGCCGCGCCGCCTCGCAGCGCACGTTGGGCTCGGAGCCCGAGGCGAACACGCGCTCGAGGCGGACGCGCGCTTGATCGGGCTGACCGAGCACGAGCAGCGCCTCCGCCAGCGAGAGCTCCACGAGGTTCTTGGCCGCGTCGTCGAGCGCGTCCCAGTGGAGCGACAGGATCCGTCGCGCCTGCTCCAGCGTCTCCTTCGGCCCGCCGCGCCGCGCGAGCGCCACCAGCTTGCGCACGGCCATGCGCGCGCGCAGCGTCGCGCTCGGGCGCTCCGCGGCGGGCAAGCGCGCCACCACCTCCTCCCAGCGCACGACGAGGTCACGCGTCTCCGCGTCGAGGCCCGCCAGGGACGTCAGGTGAATGGCGCGGCCGTACCAGTCCGCCGCCTCCTTCAGCTGACCCGCGCGCTCCCGGTGCAGCGCCAGGGTCACGGCGCTGCGGTTCTTGTCCGCGCCCTGCATGCGCTCGAGCGCGTCGGCGATGCGACGGTGCACCTCGCGGCGCTCCTGGTTCGGGATGAGCTGGTAGGCGACGGCGCGCGTGACGTCCTCGCGGAAGCGATACGCCGGCCGCGAGCTCGGCTCCTGCACCAGCACGCCCTCGTCGAGCAGCGCGACCACGCCGGTCTCCACGCGCTCGGCATCGAGGTCGCCCTGCACCACCTCCCCGAGCACCTCGCGCGGGAAGCTCGAGCCGATGGCGCTCGCGGTGCGCAGGAGGCGTCGCTCGAGCTCCCCGAGCTGATCGAGGCGGGCGAGCGTGAGCTGCGCCAGCGTCGAGGGCACGGCGTCCTCGAGCAGCCCGAGGCCCGGCGCGGGCACGACGACGGCGCCCGCGCGCACCTGCAGCAAGGAGCGATCCCGCAGGAAGCGGACGAGCTCGGAGAGCTGCCCGGGATTTCCCTGCGAGCGCTGCCACAAGAAGCCGGCGAGCGCGTCGTCGACGGCGGTGGCGCCGAGCAGATGCCGGATGAGCTCCGCCGACTGACGCAGCGTCAGGCGCTCGAGCACGATCTCTTTGTCGAGCAGCGCGCGGAGGCGAGCGAGCTCCGGATGCGCCCGGTAGGTGAGCAGGAACAGAAAGCGGCTGCCGCGCTCGAAGCGCGCGAGGCGCCCGGCGAGCTCGAGCGTCATCTCGTCGGCGAAGTGGGCGTCCTCGAGGACGTAGAGGACGGGCTCCTCGCGCACGCGCGCGCGCACGAAGGCCTCGATGGCGGCGAGCAGCTGCGCGCGCGAGTCTTCACTGAAGCGACGCCGGCCGACGGCGGTGCTCTCGTCGTCGGGCTCGCGCGAGAGGAACTCACGCAGCACCGCCCGGTGTCCGCTGCCGGCGTCGTCGAGATCCATGTCCGCGAGCACGGCTTCGGCGCGCGTCCGGCGCACGTTCGCCTTGTCGTCGGGAGTGAGCCCGAGGAAGCTCTCGAACATCATGCTCACGGGAGCGAGCGGCACCGTCTGTTGCGCGTAGCGACAGCGTCCGAGCAGGCCGACGCCGCCGCCGTCGAGCCAGCGGTCGATGAGGGACGAGAGGATGAAGCTCTTGCCGGCGCCGCTCTCGCCGCAGATGCCGAGCACCCTGCCCTGGCCAAGGAGCGCGTGCTCGGTGAGCGCGCTGAGCGTCTCCACCTCCCGCGAGCGGCCGGCGACGTAGCGCTGCTTCTTGCGCCGCTGCAGGTAGTGGGCGCGCTCGCCCGCCAGCGCGTGCACCGAGGCCACGCGCACGAGCGCGCGCTTCCCCTTGGCGCGCACGGGATCGAGCTGCGTGGTGTCGAAGGTGCCCTGCACCTCGTCGAGCACGTCGTCGGACACGAGCACCTGGAAGCGCTCGGCGGCGTGCGCGATGCGGGCCGCGACGTTGACCGTGTCGCCGACGACGGTGATGTCGTGCCG
>CAYLZW010000462.1:0-3996 GCA_964388085.1 uncultured Myxococcales bacterium
AGAGGTGCAGGTCCGAGCCGCAGATGGCGCTCGAGGTGACGCGCACGATGGCGTCTTGCGGATCGAGCAGGATGGGATCGGGGAGCTCTTCGACGCGGACGTCCTTTCGGCCCCGCCAGCAGGTCGCCTTCATCGCCGGGTCTCCTCGGGGATCGCCCCGTCTCGCGCGCTCGCCTCGCTCCAGGGCGCCGCGTCGAAGGGGTCGCCCGTGAGCGTCTCGTCGTCGGAGCGCGGCTCGCCCGAAGCAGGACGGGCTGCCCGCTTGCCGCGCTGGTAGCTGGCGTCCGAGTGCACCACCTGGCCGGTCTCGAGCACCTGCTTGAGGCGGCGCAGGTCGTCCTCGGCCTGCTGCCCCGGCTCGCGGCGGAACAGCTTCGCCAAGGCGACGCCGGCGGCGCCGGCCGGCGGGTAATAGCGCAGGTCGAGATAGACCTCGGTGCCGCGCCCGGCCGGCGCGTCGACGAAGTACACGGAGCCGGCGTTGTCCACGTCCGCGCCCGGTAACGAGCGCCAGGCGATGTGCTCTCCCGGGCGGTCGTCGGCGAGCTCGGCCTCCCATTCGAGCGCGAGCCCGGCGGGCCCCTGCACGCGCCAACGCGAGCGTCGCTCATCGATGACGTCGACGGCGGAGACGTTCAGGAAAAAGCGCGGCAGGTTCTCGAAGTCACGCCAGAAGGCGTAGACCTCCTCGCGCGGCCGCTGGATGGTGATGGCCTGCTGGCTGCGACGTACGGTGCGCTCGTCGTCCTTGGCGAGCTGCTCGGCGGTGTAGGCGTCGAGCACGGCGAGGCCCGCCACGGCGACCATGGCGGCGCGTACGCGGCGGTCGTCGGGGGCGCCGGCGCGGCGCGCCTTCTCGAGCAGGGCGAGGTCCATGGCGTCCCCCGCGACGCGCCCCCACACAGGTGCCGCGCCGCGGGCGGTCGTCAGGATGCCGATGCCCGTGGCGATCTCGCGCGCGCCGAGCCCGCGCATGAGGCGCGAGCGCTCGCCGACGCCGAGGAGCCGCGCGAACGGGCGGGGCGCGATGGCCTGGGCGAGGCCGAGCCCGACGCTGAACCAGCCGAGGCCGCGCGCGAGGCGCTGTCCCCGCGCGCGCCGAGCGCCCCGGCCGGGATCGTGATGGGAGCTCCGTTGTCGTCTTTGGGCCATCGCTGCGCTCCCTCCGTCCACGCCTGAACCGAGCGTCCGCTGACGTCGCTGCTGTGGCAGACATTGCACGTACGCGGCCAGCTCGAGCGGCGCTGTCGGTCGCCCGGTAACGGCCGCGACGCTTCAGGGCGCGGCGGCAGGCTCCGGGGCAGCGTCGTGCGGCTCCTCGTGATCGGCCGCCTGCCCGAGCTCCCCCGCGCGCGCGAGGCCGATCTTGAACACGATGGGGCCGATCATCTCGTTGATGCCGACGACGGCGATGGCCATGGTCGCCACGCCGGCGCCGATGCCCTCGAGCGACTCGGCGGCGATGGTGGCGAGGCCGATGGCGACGCCCGCCTGGGAGATGAGCGAGGTGAAGGTGAAGCGCCGCACGATGGCGGCGTCCCGCGCCGCGCGGTGCGCCACGGCCGACGACACCCAGGTGAGCACCATGCGCCCGACGGCGAGGGCGAGGGCGACCACCCAGGCGCTCTTCAGCACCTCGAGGTCGAGGTGCGCGCCCGCGGTGGCGAAGAACACCACCATGACCGCCGAGCCCATCTGCTCGGACGCGCGCACGAGGCGCTCGCCCTGCCGGCTCATGTTCGTCACGACGAAGCCGGCCACCGCGAACACCAACAAGGTGTCGTAATGGAAGTAGGTGCAGAACGCGGTGACGCCGTATGCGGTCACCAGCAGAAACAGCAGCGGCTCCTTGCCGAAGGCGAAGAAGTAGAGCGCCACGCAGAGGCCGAAGGTCACGCCCGCGGCGACGGACGCGACCAGCTCGACGCCGAGCGCCGTGAAGGTGTCGAGCGACAGGCCGCCGCTCGGGGACATGACGCTGTGCGCGAACATCACCGCGGCCGCGAACAAGACGAGCACGATGACGTCGAACAGCACCACGACGCCGAGGCTGACCTCCGACACCGGCCCGCGCGCGCGCGTCTCCTTCAAGATGGCGAGCGTCGCGGCCGGCGACTTCGAGGTCGCGAACGCGCCCCAGACCGCGGCGGCCGCCAGCACGGTCAGCGTCGAGGAGCCCGCCAGGAAGTCGATGAAGCCAAAGTGCGCCAGCGCGAAGAACGAGACCGCCATGCCCGTGCCGAGGATGAACGTGTGCGTCAGCGACTGCCACAAGAGGCTCTTCAGGTTCCGGCCGAGCGACGCCACCGTCAGCTCCGCCCCCGCCTCGAGCGCGATGAGGGCGAGCGCGAGCGCGTTGATGAGCGAGAGCGCCGACACGGCCGCGTGGTCGATGATGTGCAGGCCGTGCGGCCCAACGAGCATCCCGGCCACCAGATAGCCGGTCAGGCGCGGCAGGCGGAAGAAGGCGGCGACCGTCCCCGCCACGGTGCCGGCGACGAGCAGAAAGCCGAGCGCGAACAGAGGGCCGGGCGCGCTCGATACGTAGCCGGAGCGACGCAGGTAGGCATACGCCGCCGCGATGATGGTGAGCGTCGCCACACCGCGTAGCGTGATGACCGCGCGCTCTCTCAGAGACCCCTGCAGCGCGGCGCCCGCCATGGACGTGCCATCCTGGTCCGGCAGCCGGTTTGAGGCCGCGGCCCGCCAAGTGTTAAGTCATCACTTAACATGCCGGAGCTCGTGTGGGTCAAGCGGCTCGGATTGACTGCCCCCGCTGGGACGACTTACCCAATGCCCCTGTCCATGAACAAGCACACGAGCACGAACATGAGCTGCGCGGAGCGGCGCCGCCCACGTCGCTGCGCGCGGCGAGAAGCGCGGCCGGCTCGCGGTGGTGTCGCCCGATGAGCCTGCTCGGCAGCTCGCTCACGCTGTTCATCCTGCAGGCGACGGCCATCATCGCGCTCTCGCGCGTGTTCGGCCGCGCCGCGCTGTGGGCCGGGCAGCCGCTCGTCGTGGCCGAGATGGTCGTCGGCATCGTGCTCGGGCCGTCGCTGCTCGGGCTGCTCGCGCCGGCAGCGGAGGCGGCGCTGTTTCCGCGTTCGTCCCTGCCCGCCCTCGGCGTGGTCAGCCACGTCGGCCTGATGCTGTTCATGTTTCTCGTCGGGCTGAAGCTCGACCCGCGGGCGCTGCACGGACGCGCGCGCGCGTCGGTGATCATCAGCAACGCCGGCATCCTCGTGCCCTTCGCGCTCGGGGCGCTGGCCGCGTACCTGCTCTTTCCCCTCGTCATGCCGCGCTCGGCGTCGGCGGCGACGTTTGCCCTCTTCTTGGGCGTGTCCATGAGCGTGACGGCGTTCCCGGTGGTCGCCCGCATCCTGCAGGAGCGGCGCCTGCTCGGCAGCAAGGTGGGCGCCATCGTCGTCGCCTGCGCGGCGGCCGACGACGCCGCGGCCTGGTGCCTGCTCGCCTTCGTGGTCGCCATCGCACGCTCGGACGGCGTCAACGCGGCGCTGTGGACGACGTTCTTCGCCGCCGCCTTCGTCGCCGTGGCGCTGCTCGTCGTGCGTCCGCTCGCGGCCAAGCTGGCGCACGGAGCGGCCGAGGGGTTTCGCGCCACGCCGAACCTGATCGCCGCCGTGCTCTGCCTGCTGCTCTTGTCGAGCTGGCTGACCGAGGTCATCGGCATCCACGCGCTCTTCGGCGCCTTCATGGCCGGCGCCATCCTGCCGAGGCGCGGCGGTGTCAGCGCCATGCTCGTCGAGCGGCTCGAAGACATCGTCGTGGTGTTCTTTTTGCCGCTGTTCTTCGCCTACAGCGGCCTGCGTACGCACATCGGGCTGCTCGACACGCCGACGGAGTGGCTCCTGTGCGTCGTCGTCATCGTCATCGCGTGCGCCGCCAAGCTCGGCAGCGCCGCGCTGGCGGCGAGGCTCTGCGGGCTCGGCTGGCGCGAGTCGAGCGCCATCGGCGTGCTGATGAACACGCGCGGCC
>CAYLZW010000463.1:0-3993 GCA_964388085.1 uncultured Myxococcales bacterium
GCTCCCAGAGGGAGTTCAGGTCATCGAGGAAGAACGTGCGGCGCTCGTCACCGACCACGACACCGATGCTCTCGCCTTCCGGCTCCTCGACGAGGACCTCCGGGACGCGCTTCTCGACGGCGTCGAGCGCCGACACCAGCATCTCGCGCGGGCGGATGCGCTCCGGCTCGACGTACTGCTCTTTGACGAGCAGCACGACGCGGTTGAACACGCGCAAGCTCGAGAGCCGGTAGTCGTCCGCGCCGGAGGCGGCGTGGGCGGGGGTCGAGAGATCGCTGCCGACGAGCGCGAGGCCCGTGACGAGCGTGGCGAGGGGGAGAATGGTCGCCACGCGCCTTGTGGCGCGGCTCGAGAAGAAGGCTGCGCGAAGCTTCACGGAGGTTGCTCCAAGTCGGGACGATGGCGCCGGAGCGCCCCGCCCGGGATGTGTACCGAGACACATGGCCCCCTCGGTCGCGTTCGGAATCCCGCGAGCGAGGGGGAGAGGTTGGGACAAACCTAAGGTAGTGCTGGCCCGGGTGCCGTTCAAGCAACCAGGGTTCTTCCATCAGGCGCCGGCCGGATCAGGGCCTTCCCGCGTCGTCTTTCCGTCAGGCTCCGCGCCGTCGGATGCGCTGCCTCCGACAGTGGGCGCCGTCGCTTCCGGGAGCGCGGCGCCGTTCGAGGTCGCGCCACCGTCGACGGCGGCCGTAGCGGAGGCCGTCGGGGACGATGTAGGTGCGGGTGCGCTCGCGGCGGGTGTCGTCGTCGCTGGAGCCGCGGGAGCCGCAGCAGCGACGGGGGCCGACGGCGGCGGCGGCACCGGCACGGCGCCCGCGAGGAAGGGCGCGGACGGATCGCGCGGGGCGGGCACGGCAGGCGCTTGGAGCAGCGCGAGCTCTTCCTGAATGTCGTCGAGCGACACCTGCTGCGTGGCCTTCGGTGCGGCCGCGGGCGGTGCGCCTGCGGGCGGTGCGCCTGCGGGCGGTGCGCCTGCGGGCAGCGTCGAAGCGGGCGACGGCGCCTGCGCGGCCAGCTCCTCCTGGATGTCGTCGAGCGAGACCTGTTGCGTCGACGTCGGCGCGGCCGGCGCGGACGAGGACGAGGACGGCGCCTGCGCGGCCAGCTCCTCCTGGATGTCGTCGAGCGAGACCTGTTGTGTCGACGTCGGCGCGGCCGGCGCGCTCGCTTGCGCGAGCTGCTCCTCGATCTGCGCGACGGAGACCTCTTGCGTGTGCAGGGGAGCGCCGAAGTCCGGCGGCGGGCGCAGCTCGGCCTCGATGTCGGCGACCGAGACCTCTTGCGTGTGCGCGGGCACGCGCGGCATGGCGCCGCTGGCGTCGTCGGGCAACGGCGGCATGCCGGCGGGCGGCGCGGCGTGCTCGGCGCCCGACACCTCGTCGTAGGCCGGCTTCGGGTTGCGCCCGCGCCCGAGGTGCTCGTTGCGCAGCGCGACGACGGCGTCCCGGAAGGCGGAGGCCGCGGCGGACCCCCCGGCGGCGGGCGTCTCCTCTTCGGCGTTCGGGCGCCGGAGCGCGTCTCCCTCGTCGACGAGCGCGGCGCGCATCTGCTCGCGCGAGGGATCGCCCGCGAGGAACAGCGGCGCCAGGCGGTTCGCCAGGAACACGAACCACGCGCGCGCGCTCGCGGCGGAGCTCTGCAGCGCCGCCCCATGCTTCTCTCGCGCCTCTTCGTCGGACGTGGACAGCGACGGCGGCAGCTGCGGGCGCGAGACCAGCGGATCGACGTCGGCGCACAGGCCACGCACCCAGCGCCACAGGGTCTCGGTGCCGGGCGCCTCGCCGTGCGCCTCGCGCAAGGCGGCGTTCAGGTGCTCGACGAGCGCCTTGTGCGCGTTGGCCTCCTCGAGGTGCAGCGCGGGCTTGAGCGCCGCCGCCAGCACGTCCGTCGACGAGAACGCCTGATCGAGCCAGACGCGCGCGAGCGCGCGGTTCATCGCCTCACGCGCGCCCCCCTCGAGCTCCGCCGTGACGTCCGCGACGTTCGCGTGCAGCACCTGGTGCGAGAGCACGCCGAGGCCGAGGGCGAAGCGCGCCATGCTGCCCGGGTAGGGGCCCTGGCCTTTCGTCATGACGCCAAGGGCGAGCTCCAGGCTCGGGCTGCCGGCGGGCTCGAGCGCCTTGCGCCAGAACGCACGCTTCTGCTTGCCCGGCATGAACAGCCGGCGAAAAAACGACGCGCCCTTGTGCTCGACCTCGGGGAGGTACGGCAGCGTCGCGCCGAGGATGAGCGCGCCCGGCGAGCGCGCGAGCGCCTCGACGACGAGCGGGTGGAGACCCTCGGCGAACCGAGCGCGTCTTGCGAAGCCGAGGTGGAGGTAGAGGTCGCCCATCGTCTTTGTCGGCCTCGTCGGTGCCACCGAGGTCCAGGGGACCGAATGTAGACCTTCCGGCTCCGCGGACCAAGCTTTCACCAAGAATGGCAACAACAAGCCGTCTGGTGGCGTGGGTCGCTTGTCCTTCCTCGCGACCCTTTGTAGCTTCCGCCGCCTCGACGGAGGCCCCCTCAACGAGGCCCACTACAGGAAAGGCAGACCAATGAAGATCCAGGTCACGAGCGGCGCGGCGCACGAGCGGAAGGGTGACCTCCTCGTGCTGGGCGTGTTCAAGGCCGCGGAGGACGGCAGGGGGGCCGCCCAGGCGACCAAGGCGAAGAAGGCGCCAGGCAAGAAGAAGGCGAGCAAGAAGGCCGCCGCCAAGCGGGTGACCGCGAAGGGCAGCGGCAAGGGAGCGTCCGACCCGGGGTGGCTGCACCAGCAGATCGCCGACGTCGACGCCGCCCTCGGCAAGCAGCTCGTGAGCACGGCTTTGGCCGAAGGCTTCTGCGCCGACGTCGGGCAGACCTTCTCCATGCACACGCACGGCAAGCTGAACGCCTCGCGCGTCCTGCTCGTGGGCCTCGGCAAGCTCGAGGACGTCGGCGTGGACTCCTTCCGCCGCCTCGGCGGCAAGGCGCTCACCCTCTCGAACCAGGTGAAGGCGCGCAAGATCGTGCTCGCGCTCCCCGACGTCGAGGACCTGCGCGACGAGGCCATCATCGAGGCCGCCGCCGAGGGCGTGCTGCTCGCGCAGTACCGCTTCGACCGCCACCTCACGCAGAACAACGACGCACCCTCGAGCGCCGAGCTCGAGATCGTCTGCGACAGCGCCGCGCGCACCCAGCCGAAGGGCGCGGTCGCTCGGGCGCAGGCCATCGCCGACGGGGTGAAGCTCGCGCGCACGCTCGTGAACGAGTGCCCGGCCAACCTCACGCCCGAGCAGTTCGCGAAGGAGGCGCAGCAGGTCGGCCGCGCCGCCAACCTGAGCGTGAAGGTGTTCGCAGACGCGGAGCTGAAGCGCGAGCGCATGGGTCTGATGCTCGCGGTGGCGAAGGCCGCGCAGCCCTACACGCCGCCGCGCCTCGTCCGCCTGCACTACAAGCCGAAGGGCACGGTAAAAAAGCGCATCGTCCTCGTCGGCAAGGGGCTCACGTTCGACTCCGGCGGCCTCGACATCAAGCCGGCCGCCGGCATGCTCGACATGAAGGTGGACATGGGAGGCGCCGCCGCGGTGCTCGGCGCCATGCTGGCCATCGGCAAGCTCAAGCCCAGCGTCGAGGTGATCGGCTACCTCGGCTGCGTCGAGAACGGCATCGGCGGCAACGCGTACCACCCGGGCGACATCTTGAAGTCGCGCAAGGGGCTCAGCGTCGAGGTGAACAACACCGACGCCGAGGGCAGGCTCGTGCTGGCCGACTGCATCGACTACGCGCTCTCCACCGACAAGCCCGACATCCTCATCGACCTCGCGACCCTCACCGGCGCCTGCATGGTGGCCCTCGGGCCGAGCACGGCGGGGCTGTTCTCCGACGACGACGAGCTCGCCGAGGACATCGTCAGCGCCGGCGAGCGCGGCGGCGAGGACTTCTGGCGCCTGCCCTTGAACGAGGACCTCGCGAGCCAGCTCAAGAGCCAGGTCGCCGACCTGCGCAACACCGGCGAGCGCTGGGGCGGCG
>CAYLZW010000464.1:0-3988 GCA_964388085.1 uncultured Myxococcales bacterium
CGGCGCCCTTGGCGCGCTGGTAGAAGTCGAGCGCGCCGTACATGTTGCCGTGGTCTGTGACCGCGACCTGCTTCATGCCGAGCTCGCCGACGCGCTTCACGAGATCCTTCATGCGGATCGCGCCGTCGAGGAACGAGTACTGCGTGTGCAGATGGAGGTGAGCGAAGTCGTTCGTGGCCATGACCGGCGTCCTGACGTTCCTGCGAGCGGGTGATCGCCGCGCGCGCGGGGACTCTAGCGATCGGCGCGCGGCAGCGTCGCCGCGGACGCGCCCTGCGCCTCCTCGAGGAGGAACGAGGCGAGCGCCTGCGTCTTCTTGCGCAGCGAGTCGAGGCTCGCTTGCTCCTCGACCTTGTGAAAGTGCTTGCCCCAGGGGCCGAGCCCGTCGAGGACCGGCACGCCGCGCGCAGCGAGCAGGTTCGCGTCCGAGCCGCCGCCCTGGAGCGGGCACTCCCCGGTCTTGAGCCCCGCCGCGCTCGCGTGCCGCTCGTAGCGGAGGCGGAGCGCCTGTGTGCGCTCGCTCGGCTCCATGGGCGGCCGCGACACCACGCCGGAGGCGGTGAAGGTCGCGTGCAGCACGCGCTCGTTCAAGGAGCGCTGCTCGACGCCGAGGAAGGCATCGCTCGCGAGCGCGTCCATGAACGCTCCGACGCGCTCGACGTCCTCGCTGCGCTCGAAGCGCACGTCCACGACGCAGCTCGCCCGATCCGGCACCGTGTTCTTGGCCGTGCCGCCCTCGATGAGGCCGACGTTGGCGGTCAAGCCGCGGCTGTAGTCGGTGAGCCCCTCGATGCGCGGGATGACGAGGGCGAGCGCGTGCACGGCGTTGACGCCCTCGTGGTGCTTGTTGCCCGCGTGGGCCGAGCGGCCGTGCGCCGTGATGGTGTAGACGGCCGCGCCCTTGCGCGCGGTCACGATCGTGTCCTCGTCGCGACCGGCCTCGAACACGAGCGCCGCCGAGGTCAGCGGCGCCAGCTCCTGGTAGACGACGCGCGCGCTCGAGGGCGAGCCGACCTCCTCGTCGCTGACCAGCACGAAGCGCGCCTTCAGCTTGGCGTAGACATCGGGCCGCGCGCGCTCGAGAGCGGCCAGCGCGAACAGCACCTCGGTCAGGCCGGACTTCATGTCGAGCGCGCCGGGGCCGTACACGACGTCGTCACGACGAGAGAAGCTCAGGAAGCCGAGGCTGCGCGGGAACACGGTGTCGATGTGCCCCACCAGCGCGAGCGCCTGGTCGTCGTCCTGGGTCGCCGGGGTCGCGTACACGCGATGATCCGCGAAGCGCCCCTCGGGATCGGGCAAGCGCTTCACCGAGAGGCCGAGCGAAGCGGCCGCCGCGTCGACGAGCGCCGCGGCCTGCTCGACGTCGTCCTTGGCGTGCGTGTGGCTCGGCGCCGAGACGAGCTGCTCGAGGAGCTTCACCTGCTCACGCTCGAAGCTCTCATCGACGGCAGCGAAGATGTCGCTCGTCATGCCTGCCCTCCGTCCCATCTGGTCGCGGCGAGCATGCCGCAGGCCGCGTGCCGCTTGCTGCCTCCCGAATAGCGCCTGACGATGGGCACGTTCAACACCTGCAGCTCGTCGAGGAACGCCCTCAGCTCGGCCGGGCTCGCGCGCTGGTAGCCGTCCTCGCGCGCGTCGTTGACGTCGATGAGGTTCAAGCGCAGCGGCACGTCGTGCAACAGCGCCTCGAGCGCGCGTACCTCGTCGCTGCCGGTGTTGACGCCGGCCATGACCGTCCACGCGACCGTGACGCGATCGCCGGTCACCCGCGCGTGCTCGCGCAGCGCGTCCGCGAGCTCTGCTAGCGGCAGCTTTCCCGCCACGGGCAAGAGCCGTCGTCGTCGCTCGGGCAGCGCCGAGTGCAGCGAGACGATCAGGCGGTACTTGTGGCGCTCTTCGGTGAAGCGGCGGATCTGCGGAACGAGGCCCACCGTCGAGATGGTGATGGCGCGGTTCGCGATGCGCCCGCCGCAGGGATGCGACAGCACACGCGAGGCCTGCATCACCTCGTCATAGTTGTGGAAGGGCTCGCCCTGGCCCATGAACACGGCGCCGCCGAGGCGAGCGCTCTCGTCGTCACCGAGCAGCTCGTCGCGGACGGTGACGAAGGCGGACACCATCTCCCAGGCGGCGAGGTTGCGCGCGAGCCCGAGCCGGCCGGTGGCGCAGAAGTCACACCGCATCGCGCAGCCGACCTGCGAGGAGAGGCAGACGCTGTAGGCGCCCTCGCGCTCGAGCGGGATGCGCACGGCCTCGGAGAGCGCACCGTCGGGCGAGCGGAACAGATACTTCACGAAGCCGTCGTCGGGATCGTGCGCGCGCTCGAGCACCTCGAGGCGCTGCCAGGAGAAGCTCTCCTCGACGGCGAGGCGCACGGTGCGGCGGACCGGCACGCGCGCCTTCGGCCCATCCGCACCGTCGGAGATGACCGCCGAGAGCATGCGCCGGGCCTCGGGCAGCGTCGCGCTGGTGCCTCGAGCGCCCAGCGCGGCGACGAGGTCTTCGGGGGCCATGCCGAGCAGGTTCGGCCGCTCGCGCTCGCCGCCCGGCTGCCTCATGCCGCCGACTTCTTCTCGGCGATCCCGGCCCGCGTCCGCTCGAGCCAACGCAGCACGTCGCCGTACACCTCCTGCCGGTTGGTCTCGTTCAGGATCTCGTGCCGCGCGCCCTCGTAGAAGCGGTGCTCGACGTGCGTGAGGCCGGCGCGCTGGTAGGCGCCGATGAGCTGCCGCACGCTCTTCAGGTTCTGCCCGACGGGGCAGCGCTCGCCCGAGAAGACGAACATGGGCAGGTCTTTGCGGATGCGCGCCTGGTTCTTCGGGTTCTCGTTCTGCTGTGTGCCGTACAGCAGATCACCCCACAGGCTCGTCGTCGCGATGAAGCCGCAGAGCGGATCGGCGACGTAGGCGTCGACGATCGCGGGGTCGCGCGAGAGCCAGTCCATCTCCGTGCGCGCGGGCTCGAAGGCCTTGTTGTAGTTGCCGAAGGTCATATCGTGCAGCAGCTTGCTGCGGCCGCGCAGGCCGAGCCGCTTCTTCTCGACGAACACCGCGCCGACGCCGAGGGTGGCGAGCAGCCCGACCTTGCCGCTCGTGCCCGAGAGCAGCGCGCCGTCGAGCTCATGCGAGAAGCGGAACAGGTAGCTCTGCAAGAGCAGCGAGCCCATGGAGTGCCCGAGCAGGAACACCGGCAGGCCGGGGTGCTCGTGCTTCACGTGCTGGGTCAGGCCGCGCAGATCCATGACCACGGTGTCCCAGCCGTCGCGCTCCTTGAAGAAGCCGAGCTCGGCCGGATCCTTCACGTTCTGTCCGTGCCCGCGGTGATCGTTCGCGTACACGGCGTAGCCCTCGGCCGTGAAGAAGCGGGCCAAGGCCTCATAGCGGGCCGCGTGCTCGGCGAGCCCATGGGACACCTGCAGCACCGCGCGCGGCGCGTCGTCGGGCAGCCAGCGGTAGACGTGGAGCTTCACGCCGTCGGTGGCCTGGTACTCAAAGGTCGCTGCGCGCACGTGTCCTCCCGGGCGACGCCCGTCATCGCCGGCTGCGCGCGAGGGGTCAACCGAGCCAAGCGCACGAGCCATCGCCGAGCCATCGCCCGAGCCGCTCTCGAAAACGGCGCGCTCGACCGCAACCCTTTCCCCGCCGCCTGGGGGTTGCTAAGGGAGCACGTCGTTGGAGGTCCTCTTGGCCGACGCTGGACTGGTGCATCCCGAGCTGTCGATCGTCATCCCCGTCTATAACGAGGAGCCGATCCTCGAGCACGCCCTCAGGGGGCTCATCGCCGAGGTGCGCACGCTCGGCCGCACCTTCGAGGTGCTCCTCTGCGCCAATGGCTGCAGCGACATGACGACGGTCATCGCCAGCGAGCTGATGGAGGAGCTGCCCGAGCTCTTGCTCATCGAGTGTCCGACGCCGAACTACGGCGCGGCGCTCAAGCTCGGCATCCAGAGCGCGCGCGGCGACATCGTGCTGTGCGACGAGATCGA
>CAYLZW010000465.1:0-3984 GCA_964388085.1 uncultured Myxococcales bacterium
CCCTCGAGCGACGGGGTGAACGGATGAAGGACCTCAAGGGGAAGACCGCGCTCGTCACGGGGGCCTCCCGCGGCATCGGCGTGCACATCGCGCGCGCGCTCGCGGAGCGCGGCTGTCACCTCGTCCTGTCGGCCCGCAAGGCGGAGAGCCTCGCCGCGGTCGCCCGTGAGTGCGAGCAGCGCGGCGTGCGGGTCCGCGCGGTGGCGGCCGACGTGAGCCGCGCCGAAGATCGCGAGCGGCTCGCGCGCGAGGCCGGCGACATCGACGTGCTCGTGAACAACGCGGGCGTCGAGCTCGCCATCGACTTCACGCGCCAGTCACGCGAGGACCTCGCGGGGCAGATCGACGTGAACCTGAAGGCGCCCCTCGACCTCACGGCGCTCGTCCTGCCCGCGATGCTCGCGCGCAAGAGCGGCGTCGTCGTGAACATCTCGTCGATGTCCGGCAAGTCGCCGACGCCGTACAACGCGGTCTACGCGGCGAGCAAGTTCGGCGTGAACGGCTTCACGTCGTCGCTCGCCATCGAGCTCGAGGGCAGCGGCGTGCACGTCGGCGTCGTGTGCCCGAGCTTCGTCAGCGAGGGCATGTGGAAGGAGCGCGGCACCAAGGCGCCGCTGCTCATGCCCGAGGTGTCGCCGGAGAAGGTGGTGGCGGGCGTGCTCCGCGTCATCGGCGGCGCGCGCCAGGTGCTCGTGACCCCCGGACCGATCCGCCCGATGCTCGCGCTCGGGGAGCTGTTCCCGTCGCTGGTGCCCGTCGTGCTGCGCTCCATGGGCTTTTTGAAGGCGATGCAGGCGCGCGCGTCGAACGAGGCCCCCACCCTCGAGGGCGGCGCCAAGGGCGAGGAGCCCCGGCCGTAGCGTCGAGCCGGCTACGTCGGGGTGCGAACCACCCGAGCGGGATTCACCCCTCGACGGCGGCAAACGTGTGAGCGGGGGCCTGCCGCGCTAGCATCGAGGCCTGGCGCCATGTCCTCGCGATCCTCCTCGCACCGGCCGGTCCACATCCCCGTGCCCGCACACGGGCGCATTGGCCGTTACGAGCTGATCGAGCGCATCGCGACGGGCGGAATGGCGGAGATCTACCTCGCGCAGGAGGTGAGCGGCCTCGACCGCCTCGTCGTCATCAAGCGCATCCTGCCGCACCTCGCCGAGCACGACAGCTTCGTCGAGATGTTCCTGCAGGAGGCGCGCTTCGTCTCGCGCCTCAGCCACCCGAACGTGGTGCAGATCTACGAGCTCGGCGAGACCGCCTCGTCGTCGGGCAAGGGCACGCCCTTCATCGCCATGGAGTACGTGCCGGGCGTGTCGCTGCGCGAGCTCATGCGCACGGCGGCGCTGTCGGAGGCGCCCATCCCCATCGGCGTCGCGCTCGGGCTCATCACGCAGGCCTGCGCGGGCGCGCACGCGGCGCACGAGCTCACCGGCCCCGAAGGGCAGCCGCTCGGCCTCGTGCACCGGGACATCTCGCCGCACAACCTGATGGTGACCGGCGACGGGCACGTGAAGCTGCTCGACTTCGGCATCGCCAAGGCCACCGAGATCGCCGCCGAGCAGACGAGGACGGGCGCGCTCAAGGGCAAGGTCCACTACATGTCGCCCGAGCAGTGCCAGCAGAGCCAGCTCGACCGGCGCAGCGACGTGTTCGCCCTCGGCATCGTGCTCTGGGAGCTGCTCACCGCGCGCCGCCTGTTCAAGCGCGACAGCGAGCTCGCCAGCATGCAGGCCATCGTCACCGGCGACCGCTGGCTCGCGAGCGAGTTCCGCGAGGGGCTGTCCGACGTCATCTCGCGCGCCGTCGACAAGTCGCTCGAGGTGAAGCCTGGCGACCGCTACGCGAGCGCCGACGAGATGCGCCGCGCGCTCGCCGCCGCGGCCGAGAAGGACGGCGTGGCCGTGAGCGCCGACGTCATCGCGCCGTTCTTGAAGGACGTCGTCGGCGAGCGCCTCGAGACCACGCGCCAGCACCTCGTCGACCTCGCGGACCGGACCCGCAGCGACGGCGACTTCGCGCGCCCCGCGCCCGGCGACGGCGCGAGCGAGGACGAGGAGATCGTCGACGGGGAAGAGACGCTCGTCGATCGCTCTCGCGCGAAGCAGGCCGCGCTGCGCGCCGAGCTCGAGGGAGAGCCGGCCGCCGGCATGACGCTGACGGGCTCCGAGACCGGCGTCACCTCGCTCAAGATGGCGGTGAAGAAGCGCAGCCGTGGCCTCTTCGCCGCCGCGCTCGCCACGCTGCTGATCGGCGCGGTGGCCGCCGTCCTCGTCGTCACGGAGCCGTGGAAGCCCGCGCTCACGGGCCCGCCGCTCGTGCTCGGCTTCGCGCCCATCATCGACAAGAACGTGCTGCGCACGGAGATGGAGCCCCTGCGCGTCTACCTCGAGGAGGCGACGCGCAGGCCCATGAAGCTCGTCGTCACCGACTCCTACGACGAGCTCGGCGAGCTGCTCGTGAACGGCGGCGTGCACTTCGCGTCCATGCCGCCGAACCTCTACGTGCAGTCCAAGAAGCGGGAGCCCGGCCTCGAGGTGCTCGCCTTCAAGCTCTACGACGGCGCCAGCGGCAGCGACGGCTACCTCGTCGTGCGGGAGGACGCCAAGGTGAGCTCGGTCGCGCAGCTCAAAGGCAGGACCCTCTGCTTCGGCGACGAGACCTCGACGACGGGCTACCTCCTGCCGCGCAGCGCGCTGCGCAAAGCCGGCCTCGACCCCGACGTGGACATCGAGACGTACCGCTCGGGCAACCACATGCAGGTGCTCCGTGACCTGCTCGCGGGGCGCTGCGACGTCGGTGGCGTCTACAGCGGCGTGTACCAGACGGCCCCGCAGAGCGGCGTGCCGACAGCGCAGCTACGCATCCTCGCCGTCACCGGGCGCGTGCCGCAGGACGGCATCACGGCCGGCCCGCGCACGCCGGAGGCCGACCGGCGCCTCGTCCAGGAGGCGCTGCTGGCCTTCGACCCGAAGGTGCACCTCGGGACCTCGGATCTCGGCCAGCTCGAGAAGATCTCGGGGTTTGCCAAGGGCAGCGACGGCGAATACTCCTCTATCAGGCGCGTCCTCGAGGAGGAGGCGGCCGCCGGCAAGCCCCTCCCCGCGGACGAGCCCCGGCAGGACAGCGGCCCCTGACGGGTTGCCCTCGGGCAGCCCGGCCGGGCGCCCGACGGAGAGAGACCCATCACCACCCCGATTCACGGCAAGACGCTCGGGCTGAACGCCCGCCAGATTCGACTCACCGAACGGCTCTACGCGAGGCGCCTCGGCCCGAAGCAGGTCCTTCCCCCCGAGGTGGCCCGCTCGCTGGCCGAGGTGTGCGCCGACACGGGCCGCATGGTGGGCCTGCTCGCCGATCGCTCCGGCAAGGTCACGCACGTCGTCCTCGGCGAGCCCACGCGGCTCTACCTGCCCGACATCGGCCGCCTGCGCGCGGGCCCCGGCCGCCTGCGTGGCCTGCGCCTGCTCGTCGCCAAGCCGCAGCGGAAGGACGCGAACGTCCGCGCCCCGCTCGACGTCGACAGCGACCTCATCACCGACCTCGAGCGCCTCGGCCTCGACGCGGTCCTGCTCGTCGAGGCGCAGCCCGACGGTCTCCCCGGCCGCGCCGCGCTCGCGAGCGTGCTCCCCCTCGGCAAGCTCGACGAGCACGGCGAGCAGCCGCGCCACCGCGTCGAGCACTTCCGCCAGATCCACGACGTGGCGCTCGACTTCTCGGCCTTCGTCACCGAGCTCGAGGCGGAGCTGTCCCGCACGGCGGAGCGCGTGCGCGAGGCCGAGAAGCTGCCGGGCGAGCGCGACGTGGCCGTCGTCGTGGGCGTCTACACGACGCCGCCGCACGAGCACCAGGCCTCGCTCGCCGAGCTGAAGGAGCTCGCGCGCACCGCCGGCGTGCGCATCGTCGACACCGTCGTGCAGCGACGGAAGTCGCTCGACCCGAAGACCATCGTCGGCAAGGGCAAGCTCGAGGAGATCTGCCTGAACGCGCTGC
>CAYLZW010000466.1:0-3981 GCA_964388085.1 uncultured Myxococcales bacterium
GATCGCTGGGCCGAGATGGAGCGGCTGACGGGCTTTCACCCCGTCATCGAGCTCTCATGAGCGCCGAGGTGAGCGGCGCGACCGTCACGGTGCCGGCCTCGTTGGCGGCGACGCTCGAGCGGGCGACGCTCGCGCGGCTCGACGAGGTGCTCGGGCCTTCGGGCAAAAACCGGGCCAAGCGCCGGCTCGAGGTGGAGGTCGAGGCGCAGGGGGAGGGCACCTATACGCTCGTGTACGACAACGGCGCACTGTCCGCGCGCAAGGGGTTTGCCAAAGGAGACCCGCTCCTGAGCGCCGAGATCCCGCGCGGCGGCTGGGCGCTGATCCAGCGCGCGCTGCAGGCCTCCGTCGACGGCTACCCGAAGGCCCCCGACATCGCTCGCCGCCGCGCGGCCGTGTTGGGGCTGCCGGCGGCCGAGTGGGAGCGCATGCTCGACGCGCTCGCGAAGGTGACCGATCTCGCGGTCTCTCTCGACCTGAAGGGCGCCGGCCGCTACCGGGTGGCGCGCGGCGCCCTCGACGAGGCCACGCGTGAGCTCGGCATCAGCGCCGACGCGGCCCTGCTCGATGGGCTGCTCGCGGGCGGGAACGTCGCGGCAGTGTCGGGTGTCAAGGTCTCCGGGGACCGCGTCCTCGCCGCCGAGCTGCTCAAGGTCTTCGGTCCGCTGGCGGCCGCCCTCAAGCGCTAGCGCGGGGGCCGCATTGAGGCCGGCAGGCAAGCCCGCGTATCGTTCAGCAAAGGCGCGGGAGATGCCATGAGCGACACCTTGACGGCGATGAGCGCACGAACGGCCGGTGACGAGCTGGGCTCGCTGCGGGCCCGCAACGAGAAGCTGCAGGGCATCCTCGAGGCGGCCAAGCAGCTCGGCAGCGAGCGCAACATCGATCGCCTGCTCGAGCGCATCCTCGGCGAGGCACAGCAGATCATCGGCTGTGATCGCTGCTCCCTGTTCATCGTCGACCACGAGCGCAAGGAGCTGTGGAGCAAGATCGCGCAGGGCAACGCCGGCGAGATCCGCTTCCCCATCGGCAAGGGCATCGCCGGGCAGTGCGCGGCCACGCGCGAGCCCATCCTCATCAACGACGCCTACGCCGACGACCGCTTCAACCCGGACGTGGACAAGAGCACCGGCTACAAGACGCGCAACATCCTCACGGTGCCGATGCTCGACGCCGACGGGCTCATCACCGGCGTCATCCAGGCGCTGAACAAGAACGGCGCGCAGGACTTCGGCGAAGAGGACCAGGACCTGCTGCTGGCGCTCGGCGGGCAGGCCGCCGTCGCCGTCGAGAACGCGCTCTTGCACGGCGACATCGAGCGCCTGTTCGAGGGCTTCATCAAGGCGAGCGTGTACGCCATCGAGGCGCGCGACCCGACCACCTCGGGGCACAGCGAGCGCGTGGCCATCCTGACCGTGGGCGTCGCCGACGCCGTCAACCGCGCGCCGCCGGCGTCGCACCGCGACGTGCGCTTCAGCGACGACGAGATCCGCGAGCTGCGCTACGCGGCGCTGCTGCACGACTTCGGCAAGGTCGGCGTGCGCGAGCACGTGCTCGTGAAGGCGAACAAGCTCTACCCGCACGAGCTCGAGGTCCTCGAGCAGCGCTTCGAGCTCGCGCGCGCCAACGCCGAGCGGCTGTTTTTGAAAGAGCGGGTGAAGCTGCTCGAGCCCGCCGGGCTGCACGGCGACGCGTGCGAGCAGTGCAAGAAGCTCGAGGAGGACGAGCGGCGGGTGCTCGCCGAGCTCGAGGAGCTCCTGCAGTTCGTGCTGAAGTGCAACCGACCGACGGTGCTCGAGGAGGGCGGCTTCGAGCGCTTGCACGAGGTCGCGCGGCGCACGTTCCAGAATCTCGCCGGCGACGAGAAGCCGCTGCTCACGCAGCACGAGGTGCTGAACCTCTCCATCCCGCGCGGCTCCTTGAACGCCGCGGAGCGCGAGGAGATCGAGAGCCACGTCACGCACACGTACCACTTCCTGAAAGAGATCCCGTGGACGCGCGACCTGAGGCGCGTGCCCGAGATCGCCTACAAGCACCACGAGAAGCTCGACGGACGCGGCTATCCGCAGGCGAAGGGCGCCGAGGCCATCCCGGTGCAGACGCGCATCATGACGATCGCGGACATCTACGACGCGCTGACGGCCTCGGACCGGCCCTACAAGAAGGCCATGCCGCACGAGAAGGCCCTCGACATCCTCTACATGGACGCGAACAAGGGCTCGCTCGACAAAGACCTCCTCGAGGTGTTCATCGCCGCCGAGGTCCATAAGACGCTGAAGACCCCCACGTCGTGACAGGAGTCGTCATGCCCAGCACCGCCCGCGCGCTCTCCCTGCTGTTCGCCCTCACGGCGCTCACCGTCGTCGTGAGCGGCTGTAACCCGAAGCCCCGCAGCGAGCACGTGCAGTGGGTCGCGCGCGACGCGTGGAACGCCAAGTGCGCGCAGTTCGGCATCATCGAGCGCTTCAAGCAAGAGAACCTGAGCTGGGTCGAGCCCGGCAAGCGCGCCAAGGTCGACGTCGACGCCACCTTCAAGCTCGGCAACGACTGCGAGGGGCTGAAGGCGTACTCGAGCTACGAGTTCAAGCTCGCGGGCCTCGAGCTCGTGAAGTGCTCGGCGGGCGGTGAGGACGGCTGGGCGCTCCCCGGCAAGGAAGCGACGCGCTGCTGGACGGGGCCGAGGTTGCTTGGGCAGTGATGGCGAGCGGAGGGCTACTCCTCCTCGCCACCGCGCAGGTGGGCCAGCACCGAGAGATCCTCGAGTGAGGTCGTGTCCCCCGTGACCTTGTTCTCGGTCGCGAGCTCACGCAGCAGGCGGCGCATGATCTTGCCCGAGCGCGTCTTCGGCAGCGCGTCCGCGAAGCGGATCTCGGCCGGGCGCGCGAAGGCGCCGATCTCCTTCGCCACCCGCTCCTTCAAGCGCGCCTTCAGCTCGTCGCTGGTCTGAACGCCCTTGTGCACCGTGACGAAGGCGACGATGGCCTGGCCGGTGACCTCGTCGGGCCGGGCCACCACCGCGGCCTCCGTGACCTGCTCGTGCCCGACGAGGGAGGACTCCACCTCCATGGTGCCGAGGCGGTGCCCGCTCACGTTCACCACGTCGTCGACACGCCCCATGACCCAGAAGTTTCCGTCCTCGTCCCGGCGCGCGCCGTCGCCCGTGAAGTAGCAGCCGGGCACCTGCGACCAGTAGGTCTCGCGGAAGCGCTCGTCGTCGCCCCAGACGGTGCGCATCATGGAGGGCCACGGCTTCGTGATGACCAGGTAGCCGCCCTCGTTGGGTTTGCAGGGGGTGCCGTCGCCGTGCACCACGTCGTAGGAGATGCCGGGCAGCGGCTTGGTCGCCGATCCGGGCGTCGTCGTGGTCACGCCGGGCAGCGGCGAGATCATGATGGCGCCGGTCTCGGTCTGCCAGTAGGTGTCGACGACGGGGCAGCGGTCCCCGCCGATGACCTTGCGGTACCACATCCACGCTTCCGGGTTGATGGGCTCGCCGACGGTGCCGAGCACGCGCAGCGACGAGAGGTCGTGCCGCTCCGCGTGCTCGTCGCCGAGGCGCATGAAGGTCCGGATGGCCGTCGGCGCCGTGTAGAAGACGCTCACGTTGTGGCGGTCGATGAGCTGCCAGAAGCGGTCGGGACCGGGCGTGACCGGCGCGCCCTCGTACAGGAACACCGTCGCGCCGCAGGAGAGCGGACCGTAGACGACGTAGCTGTGCCCGGTGATCCAGCCGGCGTCGGCGCTGCACCAGTACACGTCCTCGTCCTTGAGGTCGAAGACGTGCTCGGTCGTGCGCTTCACCTGCGTGAGGTAGCCGGCCGTCGAGTGCACGACGCCCTTCGGCTTCCCGGTCGTGCCCGACGTGTAGAGGATGAACAGCGGGTGCTCGGGGTCGACGCCGACCGCCTGCTTCACGGGCTCGGCGCCCTCCATGACGTCGTGCCACCAGAGATCGCGGCCCTCCTTCATGGTGACGTCGTT
>CAYLZW010000467.1:0-3927 GCA_964388085.1 uncultured Myxococcales bacterium
GCCCAACGCACCCCCGCCTCGTCGAAGACGGCGGCCAGGCGGCACACGCAGGCGAGGGAAGGGCGATCCATGGCCTGGCAGCTTAGCGTCTCAGCGCGGGCACGGGCATGGGCATGGGCATGGGCATGGGCATGGGCACCGGCATGGAGGGCGTTGTCCCCTTCGGGGGCACGCCTTAGCCTCCGTCGCGAAACCCACCATGCGCGCCTCTCGCACCGTCTGTCACACGCTCTACCGCCGCCTCGGCAAGCGCGCCCTCGACCTCGGCCTGACCGTGCCCGGTCTCCTGGTCGCGGGACCCGTGATGGCAGGCGTCGCGGTCGCCCTGCGCCTCGACGTGGGCTCCCCCGTGCTCTTCCGTCACCAGCGCCCCGGCCGCGGAGGCGAGCCTTTCGTGCTGCTGAAGTTTCGCACCATGACCGACGAGCGCGACAGCGACGGCGAGCTCCTGCCCGACGACCAGCGCCTCACGAACGTCGGCCGCCTCGTGCGCAAGCTCTCCCTCGATGAGCTGCCGCAATTGCTCAATGTGCTGAAGGGCGACATGTCGCTGATTGGTCCGCGCCCGCTGCTGATGGAGTACCTGGAGCGCTATTCGCGCGAGCAGGCCCGAAGGCACGAGGTGAAGCCGGGCATCACCGGCTGGGCGCAGGTAAACGGACGCAACGCGCTCTCCTGGGAGGAGAAGTTCGCGTTCGACGTCGATTACGTCGACAATGTCAGCCTGCGGAGGGACCTCGAGATCCTGTTGAAGACCGTCGTGAAGGTGTTTCGCAGCGAGGGCATCAGCGCCCAGGGGCACGCGACCATGCCGGTGTTCGAGGGGAGCCAAGCCCCCACCGGAGACAAGTCATGAGCAGCGCCAACGCCTCCCTTGTCCTCCTCGGAGGCAGCGGCCACGCCAAGGTCGTCATCGCTGCCGTGCGCGCGGCCGGTGGTGAGGTCAGCGCCTGCTACGACGACAACGAGGCCCTCTGGGGGCAGTCGATCCTCGGCGTCCCCGTGCGCGGGCACGCGAGCGAGATCGCCGAGGGGACGCCGGCCGTCATCGCCATCGGCGACAACGCCGTGCGAAAGCGCCTCGCCGGCGAGCTGAAGCTCTCGTGGCAGACGGTGGTGCACCCATCCGCGTGGGTGCACGAGTCCGTGCGCATCGGCGCCGGCAGCGTCGTGTTCGCGGGCGCCGTGCTGCAGCCGGACACGGTGCTCGGCCAGCACGTCATCGTGAACACGGCCGCCTCGGTGGACCATGACGGCGCCATCGGCGACTTCGTGCACCTGGCGCCGGGCGTCCATCTGGCGGGGGGCGTGGTCGTCGGGGAGGGCGCGTTCCTGGGCGTGAACGCGGGAGTGATCCAGTACCGGCGAATTGGTGCCTGGACGACCGTCGGCGCGGGGGGCATCGTCGTGCGCGATCTGCCCGACCACGTCACCGCGGTCGGCGTCCCCGCTCGCTCCCGAGGTCCCGCATGAGCCGCGTCTACCTGTCTCCTCCGCACATGGGCGGCGAAGAGCTCTCGTTCATTCACGAGGCCTTCGAGTCCAATTGGCTCTCACCGCTCGGGCCCAATGTGGACGCCTTCGAGCGCGAGCTCGCCGAGCGTGCGCGCGTGCCCTACGCCGCCGCGCTGGCCTCGGGGACGGGCGCGCTGCACCTCGTGCTGCGCCTCCTCGACCTCAAGCCCGAGGACGAGGTGTTCTGCTCGACGCTGACCTTCTGCGCCACGGCGAACCCCATCGCCTACGAGCGCGCAAAGCCGGTGTTCATCGACGCGAGCCGCGAGACCTGGAACATGGACCCGCGGCTCCTCGAGGAGGCGCTCGCGGACCGCGCCAAGAAGAACAAGCTGCCGAAGGCCGTCCTCGTCGTCGACCTCTACGGGCAGTGCGCCGACTACGATCCGATCCTGGCCGCCTGCGCGCGCTACGGCGTGCCCGTCGTCGAGGACGCGGCCGAGGCGCTCGGCGCCACCTACAAGGGCAAGCCGGCCGGCAGCTTCGGGCTCGCGGGCGTGTTCTCGTTCAACGGCAACAAGATCATCACGACCTCGGGCGGCGGCATGCTGGTGTCGCACGACGCTGAGCTCATCAAGAAGGCGCGCTTCCTCGCCACGCAGGCCCGCGACCCCGCGCCGCACTACCAGCACTCGCAGGTGGGCTTCAATTATCGCATGAGCAATGTGCTCGCCGGCATGGGCCGCGGGCAGCTCCGTGTCCTCGAGGACCGCGTGGCGGCGCGCCGAGCGAATTTCGAGCGCTATCGCGAGGCGCTCGGCGACCTGCCGGGCGTGTCCTTCATGCCCGAGGCCGACTACGGCACGCACACGCGCTGGTTGACGACGCTGACCCTCGAGCCCGAGGCCTTCGGGGCGAGCCGGGAGGACGTCCGCGTGGCGCTCGAGGAGCAGGACATCGAGGCCCGCCCCGTGTGGAAGCCGCTGCACCTGCAGCCCGTGTTCGAGGGCAGCGAGGTCCGAGGCGGCCGCACCAGCGAGGAGCTGTTCGACAAGGGCCTGTGCCTGCCGAGCGGCTCGAGCCTCACCTTGGAGCAGCAGGCGCGGGTCATCGACATCGTACGGGGCTGCGCCCGCGCCTGAGCGGACAGGGCCTGAACGATGGTACAGTGCGGTATGGCTCAGATGTCACCAGAGACCGTGCGGCTGGATGCGGATGTCACCGAGGAGCTTCGGGAGCTCGCGGAGCGGTCGGGGCGCCCCCTCGATAGCCTCGCGAACGCGGCGCTGCGCGACTATGTCCGCTACGAGAGAGAAGTCCTCTCGTCGATCGAGCGTGGCGTCACGGACCTCGGCGCGGGGCGGACGAGGACCACCGAGCAGGTCATGAGCCTGCTCGCCGAGCGCAGACGAGGGCGCTCGCCTCGATGAAGCTCATCTGGGCCGATGAAGCGGCCTGGGCGCTCGTCGACCTCGAAGAGCAGCTCGTCGAGCGTTACTCCGCGCGGCGTGCAGCGACGATTGTCACCGAGATCGTCGAGCGCGTCGACCTGCTGGTCGATCACCCGGAGATGGGTCGCGTAGTGCCCGAGTACGGACAGTGGCAGCTGCGCGAGCTCGTCGATCGGTGGAACCGCATCCTGTATCGGTTGACCCCTGACGCCATCGAGATCGTCACCATCGTTCCCACGCGGATGATGCTGCCCGGGCAAGAGCTGGAGCGGCCGTAGCCTACGGAGCGGCCCACCCCCGCTCATGAACGTT
Source organism: uncultured Myxococcales bacterium (assembly GCA_964388085.1). Lineage (GTDB taxonomy): Bacteria > Myxococcota > UBA727 > UBA727 > CAYLZW01 > CAYLZW01. The sequence continues at coordinate 3,219 of CAYLZW010000467.1, forward strand.
CCCGCCGACTCGGGCTACCCTCCCTCGCCCCACTCGCGTATGGCTGGGCCGTGAGGACGCTGTGACCGCTCCCGTGCAAGATCCCCCGCGAGCTCCTTCGAAAGCCGCGCCCGTGAGCGCCGACGAGCCCCCGTTCGAAGGGGACGACGCGCCGCCGCCGCAGGTGTGGTGGGGGCGGCTGCTCACGCGCCAGCTGCAGTTCGCGCTCGACCTCGTCGTGCTCGCGGCCGTGTTCGTCTTCAGCTATCTGCTGCGCTTCGAATTCCACGTCCCCGAGATGTACCTCGAGCACGGGATCATCCAGCTCCCGTTCGTGCTGCTCATCCAGCTCGGCGCCCTGTTCATGGCCGGCGTGTACACGTTCGTGTGGCGCTACGTGGGGCTGCGCGAGGTCAAGGCGTTCTTCAACGCCGCCTGGTGGTCGTTCTTGCCGATGCTGCTGCTGCGCTTGACGCTGCCCGAGACGTTCAAGGAGTGGCGCATCCCGCTCTCGGTCCTCGTGCTCGACACGCTGCTCGCGTTCGGCGGCGTCCTCGGTCTGCGCGTGCTGCGCCGGCTGCTCTACGAGCGCTACGAGAAGCAGCGCCGGCAGCCTGACGATGTCGACAGGGCGAAGAACGCCAAGCGCGTGCTGCTCGTGGGCGCCGGACGCGCGGGCGTGATGGCGGCGCGCGAGATCCAGGGCCGCGGCGACATGAACCTCGACATC
>CAYLZW010000468.1:0-3924 GCA_964388085.1 uncultured Myxococcales bacterium
TCATGACGGCGACGAGCACGAAGATCTCGAAGGGCTGGTAGGTGCCCTCCTTGAGGCCGATGATCGTCGAGTACACGGCCTCGGGCAGGCGCGCGACGATGCCCGCGAAGATGATCAGCGAGATGCCGTTGCCGATGCCCTTCTCGGTGATGCGCTCGCCGAGCCACATGATGAACGACGTGCCCGCCGTCAGCGTGATGATGGTGATCAGCACGAAGCCGACGCCGCCCCAGGCCGCCGCCCACTCGGCGTTGACGACGCTGCTGCCCTCGTGGTTGATGCTCTTGAGCCACGAGGAGAGCATGATGCTCTGCACGATGGAGATGAGGATGGTGCCGTAGCGCGTGTACTGGTTGACCTTGCGCCGGCCGGCGTCGCCCTCCTTCTGCATACGCTCGAGGGCGGGGACCACGACGACCATCAGCTGCATGATGATGGACGAGGTGATGTACGGCATGATGCCGAGCGCGAAGACGCTCAGCTGCTCCAGCGCGCCGCCCGAGAAGAAGTTCATCAGGTTCAGCAGGCCGCCACCGCCCGCCGAGGACGCAAGGTAGTCCTTCATGGCGTTACGGTCGACGCCAGGCGTCGTGACGAAGATGCCGATGCGATACACCGCGAGCAGCGAAAGCGTGTAGATGATGCGCTTTCGAAGCTCAGGGATGCGGAAGATGTTGGCGATTCCGGATGCCACGCATCGCTCCTTCGGCGGGCCGGGCTGTGAACACGGCGCCAGGGGCAGTTAAGGCTTCAAGTCGCTTGCCGTTGCGAACCGAAAGCTTGGGTCGTCGCTTACGCCGGTACGCGCCCTCGGGCAACACGCCAGCGTCATGCGAAGAGGAGCGTTAAGGAAAGTCGTGCGTTCGCGCAAGACAAGGCCGCTCGTCCGCAGATCACGCCGTGCGGATCAGGCCGCGCTCTTGTCCGCCTCGAGGACCTCGATCTTGCCGCCGGCCTTCTCGATCTTCTCTCGGGCCGACTGCGAGATCTTGTGCACCTTGAGGGTCAGCGCGTGGCTGATCTCGCCCTCGCCGAGGATCTTCACGCGCGCGTTGCGCTTGGAGAGCAGACCGGTCTCGAGCAGGCTGACCGGGTCGACCGTGGCGCCGGCGTCGAAGCGCTCCGCGAGGCGGCCGACGTTGATGATCGCGTACTCGTTCGCGAAGATGTTCGTGAAGCCGCGCTTCGGCAGACGGCGAGCGAGCGGCAGCGTGCCGCCTTCGAAGCCCGGGCGCACCTGGCCGCTCTTGCGGGCCTTCTGGCCCTTGTTGCCGCGGCCCGAGGTCTTGCCCTGGGAGCTCTCGCCTCGGCCGAGGCGCTTCTTCTTCTTGCGGGCGCCCTTCGGGGCGATGAGGTTGTGAAGGCCCTGGCGGGTCTCGGACGTCATGATGAGCTCCTTACGCCGGCCTCGGCCGACTCGGATGTGCGCCCAAGGGGGCGCGGACGCAAAGGACGCGAAGGCAAGGTGCGCTCGGCGCTTTCGAACAGCGCGCGGGCGAGCGCCCTGCTCTGCGCTGAGCTACTTGGCCCTTCGGCCGAAGAGGGGGGCCTCGCCTTCGAAGACCTTGACCTCGACGAGGTGCTGGACCTTCTCGACCATGCCGCGGGCGGCCGGGGTGTCCTTCAGCTTCACCGTGCGGCGGATCTTGCCGAGGCCGAGGCCCTTGATGATCTGCCGCTGCGCCTCGGGGCGACCGATGGTGCTGCGAACCTGGGTGACCTCGATGTACGTCGCCATTTCTTACCTCGGACTCTGATCGGTGACGGCTCGCTCAGGCGGTGGCCGGAGGGGTGGCCGGGGGAGTGGCCTCGGGCGCGCCCTTGTCGCCGCGCGGCTCCTTGCCGCGGCGGGTGCGGTGCTGGTCTTCGGAGCGCAGGCTCTGGAGCCCGGCCACCGTGGCGCGCACCACGTTGTGCGGGTTCTTGGTGCCGAGCGACTTCGAGAGGATGTTGTGCACGCCGGCCGCCTCGAGGACCGCGCGCACGGTGCCGCCGGCGATGACGCCGGTACCGTCCGCGGCCGGGCGCAGGAACACGCGGCCGGCGCCGAAGTGCCCGACGATCGGGTGCGGGATGGTGGTGCCGCGCAGCGGGACCTTGAAGAGAGACTTCTTCGCGCGCTCGGTGCCCTTCCGGATGGCCTCGGGCACCTCGTTGGCCTTGCCCATGCCGACGCCGACGTGGCCGTCACCGTCGCCCACGACGACGAGCGCGGAGAACGAGAAGCGCCGGCCGCCCTTGACCACCTTGGCGACGCGGTTGATGTGAATGACGCGCTCGGTGAGCTCGCCGACCGTATCCGGGTTGATGCGATCCGCTGCGTTGGTCGTGCTGCTCATCTCAGAACTCCAGTCCCGCTTCGCGCGCGCCCGTCGCCACCGCGGCGACGCGTCCGTGATACCGATAGCCATTGCGGTCGAAGACGGCCGACTTGACCCCCTTCTCGAGCAGCCGCTTGGCGAGGGCCGCGCCGACCTGCGAGGCGGCGTCCTTCTTCTTGACGCCGGTGGCCGGTCCGCGCACGTCCTTGTCGACGGTGCTCGCCGCGCACAGCGTGACGTTGCTCTCGTCGTCGATGGCCTGCACGTAGATGTGCTTGGCGCTCCTGAACACGCTGAGCCGCGGGCGCTCGGCGGTGCCGGAGATCTTCTTCCGCACCGAGAGCTTGCGCTTGGTGCGCCGCGCCTCGGAGGGAGACTTCTTGCGGAGGGTTTGCAGGTTCGCCTTCATGATAATGCTCCAAATCCGGCAACGCTCACTTGGCGCCCGACTTGCCTTCCTTGCGACGAACGACCTCGTCCGAGTAGCGCACGCCCTTGCCGCCGTACGGCTCCGGCGGACGGAGCGAGCGCAGCTTCGCGGCGGTGGCGCCGACGAGCTGGCGATCGATGCCGCTCAGCGTGATCTTGGTCTTCCTGTCGTCGACCGCCGCGCTGATGCCGTCGGGCAGCGGGAACTGCACCGCGTGCGAGAACCCGAGCGCCAGGTTGAGGGCCTTGCCCTTGATCTCGGCGCGATAACCGACGCCCTGAATCTCGAGCTCGCGCGTGAAGCCCTGGCTGACGCCGTGCACCATATTGGCGATGAGCGCGCGCGTGAGCCCGTGCAGCGCGCGAGCCTCGTTGCTCTCGTCGGGCCGCGTGACGTGAATGACGTTGTCCTTCACCTCGACCTTTACGGTCGGGTGGTGACTCATGGACAACTTGCCCTTCGGGCCCTCGACGTTCACCGTGCGGCCGGCGACGTTGACCTTGACCTTCTCGGGCAGCGGAACGGGCTTCTTTCCAACGCGGGACATGACATTCCTCCGACGGGGGCGATTGCGGTGAGGGCTCCGGGGAGCGCGGCTCCGCGAGCGGTCCAGCGAGGACCGCCGCAAATGGGCACCTCAGCTACCAGACGTAGCAGAGGACCTCGCCACCGATGTTCTCCTTGCGAGCACGCATGTCGCTCATGATGCCCCGCGACGTGGACACCACCGCCATGCCCATACCGCCGCGCACCTTCGGCAGGTCCTTCGCGGCCTTGTAGACGCGCAGGCCCGGCTTCGAGACGCGACGAAGCCCCTCGATCACCGGCGTGCCCTCGCGGTCGTACTTGAGCGCGACGAAGAGCTTGCCCTGCTTCTCGTCCTTCTCGACGCGGACGTCACCGACGTAGCCCTCTTCCGAGAGGATCTCCGCGATGGCCGTCTTCATCTTCGACGACGGGAGCACCACCTCGGGGTGCTTCACGAGCTGGGCGTTACGGATACGAGCCAAAAAATCAGCGACGGGATCGGTCATCATGACAGGTTGACCTCGCTCTACTACTTGCGGAACGGCATGCCGAGGTGAACGAGAAGGGCCTTGCCTTGCTCGTCATTCGGGGCGCTCGTGACGAAGGTGATGTTCATGCCGCGGAGCTTGTCGACCTTGTCGTAGT
>CAYLZW010000469.1:0-3911 GCA_964388085.1 uncultured Myxococcales bacterium
CGAGGCGTTCCCGAAGCCCATCCGCCTCTCGCCGCAGCGCTTCAAGGAGGTCGCGCTCGAGGCGCTGTCGGATCTGCCGCCGCTGCTCGCGGACGTGCTCGACGGCGTCGCGATCGACGTGGAAGCGCGACCCGATCTGGCGGCCTTTCGCGCCGCGGGGGTGCCCGTCTCGCCGGACGCGCCCTGCACCGTGGAGCTGCGCAGCGAGGGCGAGGCGTCCGGCGAGTACGTCGTGGAACGCGTGCTGCTCTTCCAGGAGAACCTCGAGGTGCTGGCCGAGGACGACGAGGAGCTCGCCCAGCGCATCATCGAGAGCCTGCTCGAGGAGCTCGGCGCGCCGGTGCAGGGGGGCGCCGCCGAGGAGGGCGCCGAGGACAGAGACGACGACGACGACGAGCATCAGGACGAGGACGGCGACCCCGACGGCGGCGAGGTCTCGAGGTAGGGCGGGTCTTCAAAGGGGACGAAAGCCCTAGTCCGACCTGGCGCTGGCTCGAGGCGATCACCGGCGCTTGCCTTCGAACGAGCGCCCGTGGAATGACGGGCACATGACCGCCCCCGCCGAGACCGAGCCGCCGGCGCCCCCGAAGGGGTGGCGAGGCATCGTCGCCGCGTTTCGCAACCCGGCGGCGCTGACGCTCTTCTTCTTCGGCTTTGCCTGCGGGCTGCCGTTTTTGCTCTTCGGCTACGTGCTGTCCATCTGGCTGCGCGACGTCGGGCTCGAGCTCGGGCTCATCGGGCTGTTGAGCTACGTCGGCCTTCTCTACGTGCTGAAGTTCCTGTGGGCGCCCGTGCTCGATCGCGTGGCCGTGCCCATCTTCGGCCGGCTCGGACGTCGTCGAGGCTGGCTGCTCTCGGCGCAGGTGCTCCTCGTCGCGGGGCTCGCGGGCATGGCGCTCCTCGGACCCGAGCGCGGGCTGCCGCTGTTCGTCGCCTTGACGATGATGAGCGCCTTCGCGGGCGCGACGCAGGACATCGCGGTGGACGCCTACCGCATCGAGATCGCCCCCGCGCAAGAGCAGGCGGCGCTCGCGGCCACGTATACGCTCGGCTACCGCATCGGGCTCATGGCGGCGGGCGTCGGCGCGCTGTACCTCGCCGAGCTGCAGAGCTGGCCCATCGCCTATGGCGCCATGGCGCTCTTGCTCGGCATCCCCATGACGGCGACGCTCCTGGCCAAAGAGCCGGCGGTGCACCTCCCCATCGCGGGTCCGTCGTCGCTGCGCGATTGGTGGCAGGCGTTCTCGGGGCCCTTCGTCGAGTTCTTCCAGCGCAACGGCTTCGCGCTCGCGCTCGCGCTGCTCCTGTTCGTCGGGCTGTTCAAGCTGCCCGACCAGGTCCTCGGCGTCATCGCGGGGCCGTTCTATCTCGACGCCGGCTTCAGCAAGGCCGACATCGCTACCGTGTCGAAGCTCTACGGCGTGTGGGTCGGCATCGGCGGCGCGTTCCTCGGCGGCGTGGTCGTCGCGGCCGTGGGGCTGCGCTGGTCTTTGGTCATCGCCGCCATCGCCGTCGCGCTCTCGAACCTGCTGTTCCTGACGATGTCGCTGGCACCGGGCGAGCTGTGGGCGTTCGTGCTCACCATCTCGGGCGACAACCTCTCGCAGGGCTTCGCGGGCACCGTGCTCATCGCGTTCATGTCGACGCTGGCGAACAAGAGCTACACGGCGACGCAGTACGCGCTGCTCAGCTCGCTCGCGAACCTGCCCGGCAAGCTCGTCGGGGGCGTGTCGGGCTTCGTGGTCGAGGGCTCGAGCTACACGGTGTTCTTCGTGCTGAGCACGCTCTCGCTGGTGCCGACGCTGCTCGTGCTCTGGTGGCTGTGGTCGAGCCTTCAGGACGACGACGGCGCGGCGTCGTAGAGCAGCGCGCGCGCCGTATCGAACAGCACGTAGCCGCGTCGCTCGGCGGGCAGCGGCTCCGCGGTGCTGCGCAGGGTCAGCCGTTGCGAGGCCACCTCGAGGGTGACGAGCACCTCGTGACCGAGATCCTCGCTCAAGATCACCTTGGCGGGCACGCCGCCGGCGCTCGCGTCCTCGCTGAAGGTGAGCGCCTCGGGACGAACGCCGAGCAACACGCGACCGTCCTTCAGGACCGAGTCGGGCGCCGGCAGGTGTGAATCGCCGAGCACGAGCCGCCGGCTACCGTCGTTCGACTCGAGGTTGACCTCGAGCAGGTTCATGGGCGGGCTGCCCACGAACGACGCCACGAAGGGGTCGGCCGGGCGGCGATAGACCTCGCGGGGCGTACCCACCTGGCGCAGATGTCCCTTCTCGAGGATGGCCATGCGGTCGGACATCGCCATGGCCTCGGTCTGGTCGTGCGTGACGTAGACGGCCGTGATGCCCAATTGGCGCTGAAGCGATTTGATGAACGTGCGCGCCTCGAGGCGCATCTTGGCGTCGAGGTTCGAGAGCGGCTCGTCGAACAGGAACAGGCGCGGCTTGTGCGCGAGCGCGCGCGCGAGGGCGACGCGCTGCTGTTGGCCGCCCGAGATCTCCGTCGGCTTGCGCGCCAGCAGATGGCCGATCTGCAGCGCCTCGCTGACCTCCTTCACGCGCTTGGTTCGCTCCGCCGCCGGCTCCTTTCGAATCTTCAGCGGGTAGGCGATGTTCTCGAAGACGCTGAGGTGCGGGTAGAGCGCGTAGTTCTGGAACACCATCGCGATCTGGCGCTTCCACGGCGGCAGCTGCGTGACGTCCTCACCGTCGAAGGTCAGGCGCCCGCCGCTGGCGGTCTCGAGCCCGGCCAGGATGCGGAGCAGCGTCGTCTTGCCCGAGCCCGAGGGCCCGAGCAGCGTGAACAGCTCGCCTTGCTCGATGGTGCAATTCACTTCGTGCAGCGCGGTCACGGCGCCGAAGCGTTTGCAGATGCCGGATAGCTCGGTGCGACTCACGATTACCCCTTGATGCCGCCGGAGAGCTGAAAGCCGAACACGCGCTGCAACACGACATAGAGCAAGAGGACGGGCAGCGTGTAGAGGAGCGCGTAGGCAGCGACGAGGTTGACGAAGGGCAGACCCATCTCATTGAAGAAAGAATAGATGGCGACGGAGGCCGGCAGCTTGCCTTGGCTGCGCAGCAGAATGTACGGCGTCAGAAAGTTGCCCCAGGCGTTCACGAAGGTGAGCAGCGCGACCACCGCGGCGCCCCCCGACATGAGCGGCAGCGCCACGTTCCGAAACGTCTGCCAAGGCGTGGCGCCGTCGACGAGCGACGCCTCCTCGTACGAGCGCGGGATGCTCTCGACGAAGTCCTTGAGGATGAACAGGCCCGAAGGGAGCAGCCCACCCGAGAGCACCAGGATGACGCCGATGTGCGTGTCGAGCAGCCCGAGCCTCAGCGTAATGGTGAACAGCGGCACGATGGCGGCGACGCCGGTCACTACGCTCGAGAACAGCAGCAGCACGTAGAGGATCAGATCACGGCCCTTGAACGGGCGCCGGCAGAACGAATAGGCGGCGAGCATGGCGATGAAGGTCACCCCCACCATGGTGGCCCCCGAGAGCACCAGCGAGTTGCCGAAGGCCGCGAGCGCGCCGCGCGCCTCGAGCAGGCGCGGGAAGTTGCCGAGCGTGAAGTCCGGCCACTGCAGCCGGAAGCTGGCCGCCTGAGAGAAGGGCGCGGTCAGGAGCCACAGCATCGGCGTCACGAGATAGAGCGCGAAGAAGCACAGCACGACGCCGCGCACGACCTTCGCGGCCAACGTCCAGCGCGCGTCGGGCGTCATGGCGATCCTCATGCGCGCTTCCGCAGCAGGCGCAGGTAGCCGAGGGCGAGCGCGAAGTTGATGAGCAGCAGCAGCGTCGACAGCGCCGCGCCGTAGCCGAGGTCGAAGGAGCGGAAAGCCACCCGATAGGTGTAGATGGGCAGCACCTCGGTCTGGAACGCGGGGCCGCCTCCCGTGAGCAG
>CAYLZW010000470.1:0-3910 GCA_964388085.1 uncultured Myxococcales bacterium
GCACGTCACCGAGGACGATGCCGGTGTTCTTCGCCATGATGGTGATACCGCGCTCGCGCTCCTGGTCCATGGTGTCCATGGCCCGCTCAGCGACGTGCTCGTTCGAACGGAACGTGCCGGCCTGCTTGAGCATGGCGTCGACCAGCGTGGTCTTGCCGTGGTCGACGTGAGCGATGATGGCGATGTTGCGGAGGTCCGCGCGGCGGGACGTCATAAAGAGTGCGTTCCTTCGAAGGTCAGCGGGATGTCGTTCTTCTTTTCGCTCGCGCAAGCGCTTTGCGATCGGGTTGCGGAGCGCTTGTGCGACGCAACGTCCCCTGCGTGGCGTCTTGCGCCCGGCTCTGCAATAGCCGAACGCAATCCCCGCACGCTTGGGTACGCCCCAAAATAGCGACACCGGGACCGGCGCGCCGGCCCGGATCCAGCGGGCCCAGCGAGGCGGCGTGGAGGTGAGCATGATCGTCGGGCTCGACTTCGGCACCACGAACAGCGCCGTCGCCTTCCCCGCGCCCGGCGGCGAGGTGACGCTCGCCCCCCTCGACGGGGGCGGCACCTATCGCTCCGTGCTCTACTTCGATCCCGAGGAGCGCGGCCGCGACCGGCGCCCCCTCGCCTACGGCGGGCGCGAGGCCATCGATCGCTTCCACGACGGGGAGGGCGGCCGCCTGCTGCAGTCCCTGAAGTCGCACCTCGCGAGCCGCGTGTTCTCCGCCACCAGCATCTTCGGCGCCCGCTACACCCTCGAGCAGCTCGTCTCGGAGCTCGTGCGGCTGCTGCTCGAGAAGGCCGACGGGCGCGGCGGCGTGCGCGCGGTGGTCGGGCGGCCGGTGCACTTCGTGGCCGACGAGTCCGACGCGGAGTCGGACGCGCACGCGGAGAACCGGCTGCGCGCGGCCCTCTCGTCCGCGGGCCTCGAGGAGGTCGTCTTCGAGCTCGAGCCCGTCGCCGCCGCCTGGCGCTACGAGCGCCGGCTCGACCACGACGAGCTCGTGCTGATCGCGGACTTCGGCGGCGGCACCACGGACCTCTGCCTCGTCCGCGTCGGCCCCTCTCGCCGCGGCGCCGGCAAAGAGCGCGTGGTGGGCACCTCTGGCGTGGGCCTCGCGGGGGACGCCTTCGATCAGCGCGTGCTCGAGCGCGTGGTCGCGCCCCACCTCGGGCTCGGCAGCCAATACCGCGTGTTCGACGGCATGACCGACGTGCCGCTCTGGCTGTTTCGGCACCTGTCGCGCTGGCATCTGTTGAGCTTCTTGAAGTCGCAGAAGACCGAGCGGCTGCTGGCGGAGATCCGCCAGGGCGCCGAGGACCCCGTCGCCATCGAGCGCCTGCAGCTCCTCGTCGAGGAGGATCTCGGGCTCGGCCTGCACCGCGCGGTCGAGGGCACCAAGGTCGCGCTCTCGTCGTCGGACGTCACGCGGCTCCGCTTCGCGCCGCTCGAGCTCGACGTGCAGGTGACGCGGCAGGACTTCGAGGCCTGGATCGAGCCCGAGGTAGCGCTCATGGGAGAGGCCGTGGATCGCCTGCTCGCCCGAACGGGAGCGAGCGCCGACGTCGTCGATCGCGTGTTCTTGACGGGCGGCACCTCGCTCGTGCCCCTCGTGCGCGCGGAATTCGCCCGCCGCTTCGGCAGCGACAAGCTCGTGGGCGGCGAGGAGCTGACGACGGTGGCGAGCGGCCTCGCGCTGCGGGCGCTCGAGGAGCTTCGTTGAGGGGGCCGGCCGTGCGCCCTACTCTCGGTCGGCCTCGAGCTCGAGGGCGGAGATGCGCAGCGCCAAGCGGCTGCACTCGGCTTCGCTGAGGTCGTCCGTCACCTCCTGCTGCAAGGCGGCGACCTTCGGCTGCAACGACGCGCGCGCGGCCGGCGGCTTCTTCGCGACGGACGCCGACAGGCGCCGCAGCTTCTCGTGCAAGAGCGCGGCGTCGATGCGCGCGCGCTCGACCTCGACGATGAGCCGCCCGGCAGCGGCCGTCGCGGCGCCGGACGGGCCCTGGTCGGCCGCCTGGCGCCAGGCCGCCACCTTCGGGGCCAGCGTCGGCATGTCGTCGGCGTCGGCGAGCGTAAGGCCCCGGCGGTCGAGCGCTTGGCGCACGTAGGGGACGGTGTCCTCGTGCGCGCCGTCCATGCCGACGGCGGCGCTCGCTCGTGCCGTCGTCGCGTCGCCTGCGAGGGCGAGGAATTCCGGCAGGGGCCCGGCCTCGAGGAACAGCACGCCGCTCAGCGCCAGGCCGCCGAGCAGCGCGAGGACGACGACCACGCGGCCACCGCGGCTGTCGGCGGCGACCCGCGCTTGCGCCGCCGCTTCGCGCAGCTCCCGCAGATCCTCCGTCGGGGGCGCCGGCGAAGGCACCGTTCCGGGCGCCCTCCCCGACGCGTCGTCCGCCGCGTGCGGAGGGTGCCCTGCGTCCGGCGCGACCTCGTTCGCGAGCGCGACCGCCGCTAGCGGTCTGGCCGGCACCAGCTCGGCCTTGGCGACCTCGACGGGAGCATCGTCAGGCTCGACCGCGCTCGCTTCCTTGGCGGCGCCGAGCGGGCTCAGGCCGACGCCCTTCACCTCGAGCACCTGATGGAGATCGAGGTCCAGCGTCTCCGGACGGGCCGGGATGTCCTCCGGCCGCACCTCGCCGAGGCCGAGCCCGTCGATGAGCTCGATGACCTCCGTCGCCGAGGCCGGCCGCTTCTTCGCCTGCTTCTCGAGCAGCCGGGCGGCCAGCTTCTCGAGGCCGCCGGACTTCGGCAGCGGCGGCGGCTGCGCCGACTGCTGCTGCACCAGCACCTCGCCGAGCGAGCCGCGGAAGGGCGCGTGCCCCGCCAGCATCTCGTGCAGCACGGCGCCGAGGCTGTAGAGGTCGGAGCGCACCGTCGCCTCGCCGCCGGCGAACTGCTCGGGCGCCATGTAGTGCGGCGTGCCCAGCGTCTGTCCGGTGCGCGTCAGCCGCGTGGCCTCGTCGGAGGCGACCAGCACGAGGCCGAAGTCGAGGATCTTGGCGAGCTCCACCGGGCCGCCCGGAGGCCCGCTGCCGAGCATGACGTTGCCCGGCTTCAGATCGCGGTGGATGTAGCCCATGTCGTGCGCGGCCTGCAGGCCGGACGCGAGCTGTCGCAGCACCCCGGCCGCTCGACGAGGGCGGAAGGGCCCCGTCCACTGGATGGCCTCGTTGAGCGTCTCGCCCTTCAACAGCTCCATGACGAGGAAGCTCATGCCCTCGCGCGTCTCGCCGAAGTCGAAGATCTCGACGACGTTCGGGTGCTTGATGCGGCTCGCCGCGTTCGCCTCGCGCCGGAAGCGCTCGGCGAACTCCTTGTCGGCCGCGAGCTCGCCGAACAGGATCTTGATCGCCACCTCGCGCTCGATGACGTCGTGACGCGCGCGATAGACCACCGCCATGCCGCCGCCGCCGAGGCGCTCGGTGACCCGGTAGCGATCGAAGCTCGAGCCCACCAGCGGATCGTGATCGCTCTCGATGACCGGCGCGCCGTCGAGCCCGCAGTACTCGACGCGCGTCTTGTAGGGCGTGTGGCAGCGCTCGCAGCTCCGCATGGTGCGCTCTACCTCGCCCCTTGCTTCGCGCCACGAGAGGCGGGCACCGGCTCGATGAGCGGCATGAGCAGGATCTCGATGCGACGGTTCCGCGCGCGGCCCGTGGCCGTGATGTTCGTGGCCACCGGGCGGTATTGGCCGTGCCCGCTGGCCACCAGCCGCTGCCCGCGCACCTTCGCCTTCTCCTCGAGGAAGCGCACCACGTTGGTCGCGCGCGCGGCCGAGAGCTCCCAATTGGTGGGGAAGCGGTCCTTGATCTTGTCGGTGGGCGGCGAGTCGTCCGTGTGGCCGGAGACCTGGATCTGCTTGTCCTCGACGGTGGCGAGCACGGCGCCGACGCGGGCGAGCACCTCCTCGCCGCGCTTCGAGAT
>CAYLZW010000471.1:0-3893 GCA_964388085.1 uncultured Myxococcales bacterium
CCAAGGAGGAGCCGAGCCCGCTCGTCAAGGCGCGCACGCACGAGCGCAAGGCCGAGAAGATCAAGGATGACGAGGCGGGGCTGCCGCACGCGCAGTACCTCGAGCGCTACCGGGCCCTCGAGCAGGCCATCTTGAAGATCAAGGACGGCGCCAAGAAGGAGTGGGCCTTTCGCCTGGCGAAGGACGACATGGGGCCGCACGAGCTGCTCGGGCACCTCATCGCTTCGCTGCCGAAAGCGCGTCAGGACCGCATCTACGCCGACGAGCGCATCGCGCAGTTGAACGCCGTGCTCGCGAAGCGCAATCCGCCGAAGCTCATCGGCGACAACGAGCTCCTGCAGGACCTCGGCATCACCTTCCAGACGTTCACGACGGCGAAGCGCGATCTCAAGTTCCAGCTCGGCCTGCAGGGTTACAAGTCCGGCCAGGCGCTCGGCGTCTTCCTCGTCGTCGTGCGAGCCGCGTGCGATCCCAAGGTCAAGAAGACGCTCAACCTCGTGCGCGACGACGAGTCGCTCGCGCTCGCGAACGGCATCTTGCGCGACGTCACCACGCACGTCATCGAGCAGATGCAGCTCGACCACGACGAGTTCTATGGCGTCGGCGATCGCAAGGAGCGCTGGGCGCCGAAGGGCGCGCGGAAGGTCTAGCGCACGCCCATGCGCGCGCGTCGTTACCCTCCCCGAGGAGACCCCGCCGAACCCACCCGAGCCATGACGAACGATCTCCGACCCGCACTGCCATCGACGTCGGCCGCGCCCGTGAGCCTCGCCGGCGGCGATCCGCGCTCGCACCTCGCCATGGCGCGAGAGCTCGCCAGCGACCTCGAGGGACGCAGGCGCACGCTGACGCTCGGGGGCTCGCTGCTGCTCATCCCGGGATCCGCCGGCGTCACGCTCGCGCTGTCCGCTTACCTCGGCGTCACCGGCATCTGGCTGCCGGTGTGCGCGCTCGCCGGGCTCGCCATCGGGCTCACGCTGACGACGGTGACCATGGCGGGCGCGAACCTCCTCGGCGCGCCGGCCGTGCGCCGCAGATACCGCCGCCAGGCGCGCGCGCTCGGCCTCGGCGAGCACGAGATCGAGCAGGCCTGGCAGGAGGCGCTCGCCGAGCTCGACGCCAAGACGCGCGCTCGCCTCGCCCAGCGCCCGGACGCTATGGTCGCCCCCGCCCTCGAGGAAAGGTCGCAGCCATGAGTGAGCAGCCATGCGAGAGCAGCCATGAGTGAGCAGAGCATCGAGCGAGGCCCTGTGCGCGTGGACGTCGTCGTACACGACGGCAAGAAGCAGGGCGGCGGCCTCGGCGCGCTCAAGGTCGCGCTCGTCATCGGCCTCGCGGGGGCGGCGCTGTTCGCGACGGCGGGCACCTTCCTCGGCAGGAGCCTCGTCACCTGGCAGCAGTCCTCGCCGCTGCTGAAGGAGTGCCGCTCGTCGGTGGAGCTCGGCGTGGACGCGGCCCTCGGTGACTTCGTGCTCTGGCAGCTGCTCGCGCTCGGGGGCGGCTTCGCGCTCGCGTTCCTCATCAGCTTCGTGAAGCTCGCCAGGAAGAAGCGCGCGGCCTGAGCCGGCGGCTCGGTCCTCAGGCGACCGGCTCGGCCGACTTGACGGCGGCGAGCACCTCCTCCTCGCGCGCGTAGGCGCGCTGCACGGCCGGGCGCGCCGCCATGCGCTCCATCCACGCCAAGAGGTGCGGGAAGTCGTTCGGATCCTGCTGTAGGCGCTTGTAGGTCTCGATCCAGGGATACGACGCCATGTCGGCGATGGAGTAGTCGCCGGCGATGTACTCGCGGCCCTCGAGCTTGCGGTTCAGCACGCCGAACAGGCGCGCGGTCTCGTCGACGTAGCGCTTGATGGCGTAGGGCACCTTCTCCTTGGCGAACTCGACGAAGTGCCCGGCCTGTCCCGCCATGGGGCCGAGGCCGGCCACCTGCCAGAACAGCCACTCGCGCACCTCGGTCTCTGCGCGCAGCTCCCTCGGCAAGAAGCGGCCGGTCTTCTCCGCGAGGTAGAGCAGGATCGCGCCCGACTCGAACACGCTGAGCGGCGCGCCGCCATCCGCGGGCTCATGGTCGACGATGACGGGCATCTTGCTGTTCGGCGAGATGCGCACGAAGTCCGGCTTGAACTGCTCGCCCGTCAGGATGTTCACCGTCTTCAGGCGGTAGGGGACGCCAGCCTCCTCGAGGAAGATGGTGATCTTGTGGCCGTTCGGCGTCGGAAAGTAGTGCAGGTCGATCACGGGGGCTCCGCTCCATCGTCGTCGTCCCCCCGTCGTGCTGTTGTATGAATTCATCACGCCGGCTGCAGGGGCCGCCTTGACCGACGCCGCGCGGTTCGCGAAGGGGCCGAAGGACCAAGGAGCGCGGACGATGGCGTACTGGCTGCTGAAGACCGAGCCCGGCACCTACTCGTGGGACGACCTCGTGCGCGACGGACGGACCGCGTGGGACGGCGTGCGCAACTTCATGGCGCGCAACAACCTCGCGGCGATGAAGGTCGGCGACGAGGCCTTCCTGTATCACTCGGTGGGCCCGCGCGACGTCGTCGGCGTCGTCGAGATCGTGAAGGAGGCGTATCCGGACGCCACCGCCGAGGACCCGCGCTGGGTGTGCGTCGACATCGTGCCGCGCGAGCCGCTGCCGCGCGCGATCTCCCTCGACGAGATCAAGGCACACCCGCAGCTCGCCGAGATGAAGTTCGTGAAGATGAGCCGGCTGAGCGTCTCTCCGCTGACCAAGGCGCAGTGGGACGAGCTCCAGCGCGTGGCCTCGCTGCCGCCCCCGCTGCCCGTCGCCGCGCCGAAGAAGAAGAAGGCGCCCGCGAAGAAGAAGAAGGCGCCCGCGAAGAAGAAGAAGGCGCCCGCGAAGAAGGCGCCCGCCAGGGCCGCTCGGCGAGCGTGAACGGGTAGACGCGCCGGACTCTTGCTACAGTGCCCCCGATGTCCGAGCCGGAGCCGAACCTGCAACGGCGACACCAGCGGGTGTCCGTGCCTCTCCTCGTGCAGTACCGCTTCGGTGCGCTCGAGGAGCCGCACTTCGACTACGCCCTGAACGTCAGCCAGAGCGGCCTGTTCATCGCGACGGACGGTCACAAGCCGCCGGGCACGAAGGTGTTCATCCAGCTCACCACGCGCGACGGCGCCCACTTCCTGCAAGGCGAGGGGCGGGTCGTGCGCGCGGCCGAGGGCGGCTACGCCATCGAGCTGACGGGCTTCGACGAGGACGCCCGCGCGGTGCTCGAGGATCTCGTCCAGAAGGTCATCGACGACCAGGGTCCGGCCGCCGGCAAGCTGCCCGCGGGCCCGGGCGGTTCACTTGACCGCTCGTGAACAACGCCGCTAGCGTGCGCAAGCGGCGCATGGCCTTCCCATGGATGCCGTCATTGAGGGGTTGGGATGTCGCTCGCAGCAGGAGGGAAGCCCGCCATCGAGCTTCTCAGGGACGTCCCGGTCTTCGCCGGGCTCGACGACGACGACCTCAGTCGCCTGGCGCTGCTGCTCACGGAGAAGCACTATCCGCGTGACTCCGTGGTGGTGTCTGCCTTCGATCCCGGCGACGCGCTCTACGTGATCGTGAACGGCGACGCCAAGGTCTCGTTGTGGAGCGACAACGGGCGCGAGATCATCCTGTCGACGCTGCACTCGGGCGCGTTCTTCGGCGAGATGGCGCTCATCGACGGCGAGGCGCGCTCCGCCAACGTCACCGTCACGCGCGACGCGCACATCCTGCGCCTGTCCCGCAAGGACTTCCTCGGCGTGCTGCGGCGCTACCCGTCCATCACCATCAACGTCATGACGGAGATGTGCGTGCGCCTGCGCCGCGCCGATGAGAGCATCGGCAACCTCGCGCTGCTCGACGTGTACGGCCGCGTGGCGCGCTTCCTCATCGAGAAGGC
>CAYLZW010000472.1:0-3884 GCA_964388085.1 uncultured Myxococcales bacterium
TGGAAGACCGCCGTCATCGACGTGCCCTTCGGCGGCGCCAAGGGCGGCATCACCGTCGACCCGCGCACGCTCTCTCCGGACGAGATCGAGCGCCTGACGCGCAAGTTCGTCGATCGCATTCACGACGTCATCGGCCCGCAGATCGACATCCCGGCGCCGGACGTGAACACGAACGCGCAGCACATGGCGTGGATCTACGACCAGTACTCGAAGGTGCACGGGCACAGCCCCGCCGTCGTCACGGGCAAGCCGCCCGAGCTGTACGGATCGCTCGGCCGCGAGGCGGCGACGGGTCGCGGCGTCGCCATCGCCACCCGCGAGACGCTCACCGCCCTCGGACGCTCCATCGAGGGGACGTCCCTCGCCATCCAGGGCTTCGGCAACGTCGGCACCTGGACGGCGCGCGTCGCCACCGGCATGGGCGCGAAGATCACGGCCATCAGCGACATCACGGGCGCCATCCGCAACAAGCGCGGCATCGACGTCGAGAAGTGCATCCAGCACGTGCGCGAGACCGGCGGCGTCAAGGGCTTCGCCGGCGCCGAGGGCTTCTTGGGTGACGAGATCCTCCACGAGCCGGTCGACGTGCTCATCCCCGCCGCGCTCGGCAACGTCATCACGCGCGAGAACGCGCGCGACATCCGCGCCAAGATCATCGTCGAGGCCGCGAACGGGCCCACCACGCCCGAGGCCAACGACATCCTCGAGCAGCGTGAGGTCATCCTCGTGCCGGACATCTACGCGAACGCCGGCGGCGTGACCGTCAGCTACTTCGAGTGGGTGCAGAACCTCCAGCAGTTCACCTGGTCCGAGGACCACGTGAACGAGCAGCTCGAGGCGCGCATGAAGCGGGGCTTCGACACCCTCTGGAAGGTGGCGCAGGAGCGCAAGGTCTCGCTGCGCACCGCCGCGTTCATCGTCGCCATCGGGCGCGTCGGCAAGGCGCGTGTGTTGCGCGGGATCTGAGCCCTCTCTCCGAGGGCCGCGCCCCTCTTCCCCTCGCTCTCCCTCCGTCGCCAAGCCATCATTCACGAGGAAGTCACGAGCCATGGAAAGCCGAGTGACCGACATCAACCATCACATCTGGCAGAAGAGCGCCATCGGCAAGGAGCTCAGCGAGCCGGAGGCCATCGAGCTCCACCTCGTGTCCAAGCGGGAGGAGTATCGCGGCGGCCAGCACATCTTCGACGAGGGCTCGCCGGCGCGCGAGTTCTTCCTCATCGTCGACGGTGAGGTCGAGGTCGTGAAGCGGGCCGAGAACGATCGCGTGGCGGTGCTCGCGACGCTCGGGCCGCTCTCGCTGCTCGGCGAGATGAGCCTCCTGAGCCTGTCGAACCGTTCGGCCACCGCGCGCGTGAAGGGTCACGCGAGAGTGCTGCGCGTCGAGTGGGGCGACTTTCAGGAGCTGCTCGTGAACAACCCCACGGCCGCCTACAAGCTCATCTACGCCATGGCGGGCGTGCTCGCGGGGCGCCTCAAGCGCATCAACCTCAAGGTCGCCGAGCTGACGACGTCGACCGAGCCGACCATCGAGGACAAAAAGCTCGAAGAGTTCGCGAGCTTCAAGCAGAAGCTCCTCTCGGACTGGTCCTTCTGACGGCGCAGGGACCGCCGCGAGACCCTCACGCGGAGCCTGGGAGCCGCAGAGCCGCAAGCCACAGCGCTCGCCTTCGCGGCTCCGCGGCCTTGTCTTTGCGTGAAGGTCCTTCTTGGCGCCGCGGACACCTGAACGGCACGGCCTAAGCAACGCCTCCTCGTCTGCACGAAGGAGAGCCCATGGCCACCGACAAGGGGCTCATGCAAGCGATCGTCGCGACGCATGCGTGGGCCAAGGCCCATACCGCCCCGATCCTGTTCTGCCGCACCGGCAACCCCCGTGACGTCATCGGCGTCGCCTCCGGCGTTCCCTGCCGGTTGTTCGGCCGCTTCTTTCTGCTGACGGCGGGGCATGTGCTCGGCGGCCTCGACGAGAGCGTGCGCCTGCTCATCGGCACGCCCATCCCGCCCGACGCGGACAAGGTCTTCGGCGAGCGCCCGCTCGCCGTGGAGGTGCCCACCTGGGGGCTCACGGTCACGAGCGACGGCGTCGACGCGGGCTTCCTCGAGCTCGTGCCGAAGGACGCGGAGACAGAGACGCGGCTGTTTCGTCACAGCGTGGCGGAGAGCCACATCGCGCTCGCGGAGGACGCCGACTGGGAGAGCTCGGTGGTCACGCTCTCGGGCCACCCGTCGACGACCAAAGGGGACACGGGCTCTCCGTCCGTACAGCTGCTCTGCTACACGACCGGCGTCGCGGGCAAAGGCGGTGGGCCGAGGCCCCCCGAGGCGCTCGGCCTCAAGCCCGACGAGCGCAACGTCGTGCTGTGGATCCAGGAGCGCGACTGTGGGCCGGAGAACCCCTACCGCGAAAAGAGGTCGGTCGAGCTCGCCCCGCTCCTCGGCGGCATGAGCGGCGGCGGCTATTGGCTGACCCAGTCCGAGGCCAGCGAGCCGGTGCTGGTCGGCACGCACGCGAGCAGCACACCGTCGTCGTACCTCATCGGCGCCGACGTCTACCGCTTCGCGCGCGGCACGCTGCTCGGCACGCACCTCGCGCTCGTCGCCTATCACCACCCCGAGCTGGCGCAGCCGCTCGTCGACCAGTGGCCTCAGCTCCGCGAGCTCGCGCCGCTGACCCGCGCGCGCCTGTCCTTGGGCGGCGGTCACCACGCCGACGCCATCCGCGTGCGTGCCCCGCGGGCTCCTCGCGACCGATCCGCCGTGGCCTCGCGGCGGGGCCACGCTCAGGCCGCTCAGCGTCGGCGTTTCAACAAGTAGGCGATGGCGCTGCGCGCGGAGGCGTCGGTGTAGCCGCGCGCGTGCATGTTCTCGCGCAGCGTCTGCACCTGCTCCCGGTCGCGCGCGTCGAGGCCCTTGTCGTCGCCGTCGAGCGTCTTCAAGAAGGCCTCCTCGAGCTTCTCGATGATCTTGCGACGCTGGTTGTAGAAGTCTTCCTTCAGGCGCCGCATGTACGAGCCGAACAGCAGCTCGTAGTCGACGTCCTCGTCGGGGTGGTCGAGCTTGACGGCGCCGATCTGCGAGATCAGCGAGCGGCGGAAGTCCTGCGCGTCCTCTTCGGAGGCGAGCAACACGCGCTCGACGTTCTTCATGAGCTCCGCGTCGGCCTCCACCATCTTGCCCGTCAGCGGATCGGCCAGCTTCTCCTGCTTGGTCCACGCGCTGATGTTCTTCAGGTAGCGCGCGAACAGCTCCGTGTGCGAGCCCTCCTTGACGAGGCCCATGGCGCTCCTGACCTCCTCGTCGAGCACCTGCAGATACCAGTCCTCGACGAGCAGCACGAAGCGCTCGGCGTCGCGGTAGCCGCGCACCGGCTCCCGGCGCAGGAACTGGTAGGTGCTCTTCTCGCGCACGAGCGAGCGCAGCTGCTCGATGACGGCGATGGGCGAGAGGTGATCCCAGCGTCGATCCTGCGCCGCGTTCAGGCACACGGTCCGCACCTCACGCACGCTGGCGCCGTGCCGACCCTCGTACTCGTCCTCGTCGATCCACTCGTTGTAGAGCGCGTCCGCGGCCTGACGGAGATCACGCCGCTCGCGCTGGCTGAGCCGCTCCGGCACGGCGCCGTTGTCGTAGAGCTCGAGCTTCTCCTCCGCGGTCAGCTCCGCGACGAGCTTGCGCACGTTCTCGTCGTAGCGCACGGGATCGGGCGGCTCGAGGCGGGTGAGCACCGCCCAGCGCGCGGCGACCTCGAGCGCGTGCGGCGCGATGTGCACGCCCCGCAGCGAGCGCGGCACCTGGTCCTGGTAGATGGCCAGCTCGTCGCTGACGCGCAGCAGGTAGGGGCAGGTCACGAGCTCGATGCGGCCCTTGAACGACGGCCAGTC
>CAYLZW010000473.1:0-3870 GCA_964388085.1 uncultured Myxococcales bacterium
GCGCTCCGGTTGCCGCACGACGTGGCCGCGCCCGGCGCCATGATCGGCACATCGAACTTCTTCGAGCTCGCCGTCGCCGTCGCCATCAGCCTCTTCGGGCTGTCGTCCGGGGCCGCGCTCGCCACCGTGGTCGGCGTGCTGATCGAGGTGCCGGTCATGCTCTCGCTCGTCGCCTTCGCCAACCGGACGCGTCACTGGTTCCCCGCCAAGACGAACGCATAGGAGACGCCCATGCGATTCGATTCCCTGCTCTTTCTGTGCGTCGCCAACTCGGCGCGCTCGCAGATGGCCGAGGGCCTCGCGCGCCACCTGTTCGGCGACGACGTGCGCGTGCAGTCGGCAGGCTCGAGCCCGACGCGCGTGAACCCGTTCGCCATCCGCGCGCTCGATGAGCTCGGCGTCGACATCCGCGGGCACGCCTCGAAGCTGGTCGACACCATCGATCCTGCGAGCGTCGACCTCGTCATCACCCTTTGCGCCGAGGAGGTCTGCCCCGTGTTCCTCGGCGAGGCCCAGCGGCTGCACTGGCCGCTGCCCGACCCCGACCGAAAGCACGAGGACCTCAGCGACGAGCAGCGGCTCGCCTACTTCCGCGAGGCGCGCGACGAGATCGCAAGGCGCCTCCGAGACCTGAAAGCGCAACGGGGCGAGGCAGGCGAGTCATGAGCACGTGGCACGACGGCAACCCGCCCGCTCTCGAGGTGCCCGCGCTGCCGAAGGACATCGTGCGGTCGACGCATCCGCCCCGCATGCTGATGCTCTACGGCTCGTTGCGGGAGCGCTCCTACAGTCGGCTGCTCGCCGAGGAGGGCGCGCGGATCCTCGAGGGGATCGGCGCCGAGGTGCGCTTCTTCCACCCACGCGACCTGCCCATCAAGGGCTCGGTGCCCGAGGAGCACCCCGAGGTCCAGAAGCTGCGCGAGCTCTCGCTGTGGTCGGAGGGGCAGGTGTGGTCCTGCCCGGAGATGCACGGCACGATCACGGGCGTGTTCAAGAACCAGATCGACTGGATCCCGCTGCCCGGCGGCGCGGTACGACCGACGCAGGGGCGGACGCTCGCCGTCATGCAGGTATCGGGCGGCTCACAGTCGTTCAACACCGTGAACACGCTGCGCGTGCTCGGCCGGTGGATGCGTATGCTGACGATCCCGAACCAGAGCTCGGTGGCGAAGGCGTGGCAGGAGTTCCACGACGACGGCCGCATGAAGGACTCGCCCTTCCGCGACCGCGTGGTCGACGTCATGGAGGAGCTCTACCGGTTCACCGTGCTGACGCGCGACATCCGCGACCTGCTGGTCGACCGCTACAGCGAGCGACGGGAGGCCGCCGCCCAAGCCGCGCGCGACTCGAGCCGGCCGCAGGACCGCATCGACGCCGAGGGGGTGTAGCCGGGTACAGAGCAACCGAAGCCAAGACCACACGAACAGGTCGCCGCTGCGCCCCCATCCTTCCCGCGAGGGAGCCCACGTCATAGGGAGGAAATGCCCGAGGGACCCTGGCGCAGCGTCGACTGCCGGCCCACACCACCGGGTGCAGCGAAGGTCGGGGTGACAATGGGCAGCCCAGAGCACACTGATCAAACACCCTCGCTACCCCGAGGCCCACACGCGAGCGAAGTCCGCCCGTTGCGTCGACCGGTGATAGGGGCTGGTCCAGTCACCCGTCGCCCTCGCGGGGCTCGTTCTCCAACGCTCTTTCCACCCCAGGGAGACGATCGCAAACGACGACTTACTCCCTGATGAGCTCTGGCAGCTTCTCCTCCGCGACGACGCACTCCTGAATCAGACCCAGCGCGTCGTTCGCGGTCTTGATCGCCTTGGCCTTCCGCAGCTCTGCTTCGGCGTGCTCGATTAGGTCCGTGCTCGTCTCGAGCGTCCACTGCAGAACCTTGACGTAGCTGTAAACCCGAGACTTGCGGGCGTGCATCACGACGGGAGGAGGAAACCTTCCCCGCCCTCGGTCGCCCTTGATGAGCTGCGCGATGCTGGCCGGCGTTCTATGCAGTCGCTCCGCGAGCTCGGCCGCCGTAACGAAGTCATCGGGCGCGATACGCACTGCGCGGAGACCGAGCGACCGGAGCTCCTCGATCGATTTCAGCAGCGCATCCTTCGCCGTCGCACAGTCGTCGCGCCAGACATCGACGATCAGCGCCCCGCCTTGTAGCGACAGGCCTAGGTCGGCCGGGCCGATCTCGTGAAGCTTCGACGCGAGCTCGCCGAACGCGTCCGTGTCCTCTCGGATCGCCTCATCGAAGCCCTCGACTTGGATCTCGAACACGTGTTCAGCCATCTGTTTCCTCCACGTGCGGGCAGCCATCCACTCGCCTACGAATACGCTTCGCCTCGTTGCCGGCATTGCGGGGTGTCCCCGCGACCGAGAAGCGGCACCCTTCTCGGTCAGCCTGGTGGCACATGAGGATCCCCCAGTGCCCACCCTTGATGAGCCGCCAGCCTCGCGCCGTGGCGTAGGCGAGCGCCTCACGGACGTCCTTGTCGGTGTGCTCTCCTGGGTCGAGCGTTTCGGTCATCTGCTGTTACCTTACGTTAACGAAGGCGGGCCCCGGCGTCAACCCGCGCGGCTCTCCCGCGCAATACGGCGGCGGCGGAGCTGTGCCGGGACGGTCCGCGCGGGCCGCTCCCAGCGCGGGGGGAGGTGGGGCTGCCCCGGTTTCGTGGACACCTTCACTGGGCCAGACTTGGCCCTCGAGGTGTCTGTGAAACGGAGAAGGTTCGACGAGAAGTTCAAGCGGGACGCTGTACGGCTCCTGCTCAGCTCCGGGA
Organism: uncultured Myxococcales bacterium; assembly: GCA_964388085.1. GTDB lineage: Bacteria > Myxococcota > UBA727 > UBA727 > CAYLZW01 > CAYLZW01. Next base: position 2,781 of record CAYLZW010000473.1, read on the forward strand.
GGCCTCTGAACGAGGTCGCCAGGGAGCTCGACGTGGTACCGGCCTGCCTGTTCCGGTGGCGCGCCGAGTACGGGAAGCAGGGGGCCGGGAAGACGCCCGAACGGGAGGTGACAGCGCCGAAGGGCTTGTCCGACGACGAGCGGGCCGAGCTTGAGGGGCTCAGGCGTCGCGTCGCTGAGCTCGAGGAGGACCGCGAAATCCTAAAAAAAGCCGCAGCCTTCTTTGCCCGAGAAAACAAGTGACGTTCCAGTTCATCAAGGCAGAGAAGGCGCGCCACTCCGTCGATCGTATGTGCCGGCTCCTCGGCGTCTCGCGCAGCGGCTTCTACGCCTGGCTCGGGCGAGGTAGCTCTCGGCGTGCTGAGCGGGACGCAGAGCTTCTCGACGAGATACGCGAGGTATACGTCGAGAGCCGCATGAGCTACGGCAGCCCACGTGTGTACCGAGGGCTGAAGGCCCGAGGGCACCGTGTGAGCCGCAAGCGTGTCGCTCGATTGATGAAGGCGAACGGCATCCGAGCGCGGATACCCAAGAAGTACCGCGTGACGACGAACTCGAAGCATCACTTCACCGTCGCGGACAACGTCCTCGACCGACGCTTCTCCGAGGTGGAACGGCCCGGCGAAGCATGGGCAGGCGACGTGACCTACATCCGCACACGACGAGGATGGCTCTACCTGGCGGTCATCATCGACGTCTGCAGCCGGCGCGTGGTCGGGTTCGAGACCAGCACCACCATCGGCGGAGAGCTCGCCGTCGCGGCCCTGAAGCGGGCGTTCGCCAGGACGCGCCGCACTCCGCGCCTGTTCCACTCGGACCGGGGCTCGGAGTGGGCATGCAAGGCCTTCCAGAACGTGCTCATCGCGAAGGGCATCACGCCGTCGATGAGCCGGTCCGGCGACTGCTGGGACAACGCCATCGCGGAGTCGTTCTTCGCCACGCTGAAGCGTGAGCTGGTCTACCTCAGCAAGTACACGTCGACGGATGAGGCCGAGCTGTCCGTCTTCGAGTACATCGAGGTCTTCTACAACCGTGTGCGCATGCATTCGGCGCTGGGCTACCTCAGTCCCGCGCAGTTCGAGGCTAGGATG
>CAYLZW010000474.1:0-3867 GCA_964388085.1 uncultured Myxococcales bacterium
GAGCATCCCGTTCGGCACGCGCGTGTTCGAGATGGAGCTCGACCTGCACCATCACCTGCTGCGCATCGACACCAGCGAGGGGAGCACGACGACGCTGCCGCTCGAGGGGCGACCGGTGGCGGCCTTCTATGACGACGTCGTCACGGCGCTCAGCAGCATCGGCCTCTGGCCCGACATCTGGCCGGTGCCGGTCGAGGTCGAGGACCGCACGCCCCTCGACGAGGACACGCACCACGGCGCCTACGACCCCGCGCTCGCCCATCGCTACTGGCGCGCGCTCTTGCAGGTGGACCGCGTGTTCCGGGACTTTCGCGCCCGCTTCCTCGGCAAGGCGAGCCCGGCGCACCTGTTCTGGGGCGCCTTCGACCACGCGATCACGCGCTTCTCCGGCCGGCGCGCGCCGGAGCACCCGGGCTCTCCGAACATCGCGGACTTCGTCGTCCGAGAGGCCTACTCGCACGAGTGCTCGAGCGCGGGGTTTTGGCCCGGCGGGCACGGCGTCGACGACGCGACGTTCTACTCTTACGCGTATCCGGAGCCGCTCGGGTACCCGGGCTACCCGGTGGCGCCGACCGAGGCGCGCTACCACGAGGAGCTGCGGGAGTTCGTGCTGCCCTACGACGTGGTGCGCAGCGCGCGCGACCCGGACGGCACCCTGCTCGGGTTTCTGCAGAGCACCTACGAGGCGGCGGCGAACCTCGGCGGCTGGGACCGGCACGTCCTCGAGCGAGGCCAGCCGAGCCGGCGGCGCGCGACGCACGCGTGGTCGGAGCTCGCGGCGCCGCCGAGGCATTGAGGCCGGGCAGCCGTGCGCAATCCACGCACGTTGTCCGACACGAGACACAGGCCCGGAGCGAGACAGGGCCGACCCGAGACACCGGGTCGTTTGGCCCTGGAATCCGGTAGCTTTCTCGGAGGCGGCGTTCGCCTGTCGAGAGGACCTGAGCATCCACCCTCGCATCCAAGCAGCCGTTGGATTCGTTGATGGGCTCTTCGATGCAGCCCTCGTCCTCGACGTGGAGCTCCGCTTTGTGCACGCAAACCCGGTGTACCGACAGGCCAGCGGGCTCGGGCTCCGGCAGTTCAAGAAGGCCATCCTCGAGGCGGCCGGCGCCATCGGGCTCTTTCGCGCCGAGCACGACGTCGACTTCAGCTTCGCGCAGCAGTGCAAGGAGCGGCGGGAGATCGTGCGGCACGCCGAGGTGCGCATGCTGCCGCCGGGCGAGGGCGGGGAGCCCTTTCCGGCCTGGATCTCGTTCACGCCCATCCTCGACGACGGCGGCGCCGTGCTCGGGCTCATCGAGGTCATCCGCGACATGTCGGTGGAGGCGGGGCTGCACAAGCGCTACCGCGACATCCTCGCGAAGGAGCAGGAGCGCGCCGGCGAGCTCGAGCGCCTCGTCGGCGAGCGCACGCGTGACCTGCAGCAGGCGCTGCAGCAGGTCACGCACCTGGCGCGCACGGACCCGCTCACGGGCCTGTTGAACCGCCGCGCCTTCACCGAGCACGCGCAGGTCGCCCTGACGAGCGCGCGCCGCCATGACCGCCACGCCGGCATCGTCATGTGCGACCTCGACCACTTCAAGGCCGTGAACGACAACTATGGCCACCAGGCGGGCGACTCCGTGCTCGTGGCGACGGCGAACGCCATCCGCACGTGTGCGCGCGAATCCGACATCCTCGCGCGCTTCGGCGGCGAGGAGTTCATCGTGCTGCTGACCGAGACCTCCCCCGAGCGCGTGCACGACGTCGGCGAGCGCTACCGCGCGGCCGTGCGCGACATCCCCATCCAGGACCTCGTGCCCGAGAAGCACACGCCGCAGACGGTCAGCGTCGGCATCTCGCTCTTCCCCGGGCACGCGGCCGAGCTCGAGGAGCTCATCCGCGTGGCCGACGACGCGCTCTATCGCGCGAAGGACGCTGGGCGCGACCGGGTGTGCATCGCGTTGGCGTCCGAGCTGTGACGCCGTGAATCGCCAGGGCGTGTCCCAAAGGGGACACAGCCCCTAGTCCCGATCCCGCGGAGGCGTCAGCACCGACTCGCGCGCAGGCATGGCCGGCACCGGATCCTCGAGGACCACCTTCGGCGCGCGCTCGACGTCGTCGGCGCTCGGCAGCGGACGAGGGCGGGGCGGCGGCATGCGCTTGGCCGCCTCCTGCTGCTCGGCCGGCACCTCGAGCTCGGCGCCGCGCAGACCGACCCCCGCGAGCAGGTCGCTCATCTTGCCGAGGTCCGCCGGCACCACGACGCGGGCGCCCTTGCGCGCGAGCCCGTCGAGCTTGTCGAGGAAGCGCTTGCTGAGCTGCAGCCGGATGGCGTCGCTGCCGCCCTGCTGCGCGAGGGCCCAGCCCACCGTCTCGATGGACTCCGCCGTCGCTTGCGCGAGGGACAACACCTCCGACGCTCGCCCCTCCGCTTCGTTGATGCGGCGCTGCTTCTCACCCTCGGAGGAGTTGATGAGCTCGCCCTTCTTGCCCTCGGAGGCGTTGATGACCGACTGCCGTTCGCCCTCGGCGCGGAAGATGAGCGCGCGGCGATCGCGCTCGGCGGCCATCTGTCGCTCCATGGCGTCGCGCACCGACGGCGGCGGCACGATGTTCTTCACCTCGTAGCGGTGCACCCGCATGCCCCAGGCCTCGCCCACCTCGGACAGCGTCTGCACGACGCGGGCGTTGATGGCCTCGCGCTCCTCGAAGGTGCGATCGAGATCGAGCGTGCCGATGACCGAGCGGGTGGTGGTCTGCGCCAAGGTCGACGCCGCGTAGCGGTAGTCGGTGATGCCGTAGCTCGCGTTGTAGGTGTTGGTCACCGAGATGTAGATGACGCCGTCGACCTCGACGCGCACGTTGTCGGCGGTGAAGGCCTCTTGCGGCGGCACCTCGATGGACTCCTCGCGCAGGTCGCGCATGTAGGCGACCTTGTCGAAGAAGGGCACGAGGATGTGCAGGCCCGGGCCGAGCGTGCGCGAGTACTTGCCGAGGCGCTCGACGACGTACTCGCGGCGGTTCGGCACCATGCGGATGCAGCGCGCGAGCTGGATGCCGGTGATCAACGCGAGGCCGCCCCAGAGGGCGAGCGCGATGCCGCTGAAGACGCTCATCGGCGGCCTCCCTTCGGCGCGTCGGCGAAGGCGGTGGTGACCTCGCCGAGGCCCTCGAACACACCCTGGATGCGCGCGAGGTCGGCGGGCACGACGGAGACGTCGCCCTCCTCGAGCACCCGGCCGTACTCTTCGATGAACTGCTCGAGCAGCTGCGCCTTGACCGCGGCGCTGCCGCCGGGCTGCTGGATGGACGAGGCGATGAGGCGGAGCCCCTCGGCGGACGCGTTGGCGAGCACGCGGATCTCCTCGGCGCGCCCGGTGGCCTCGTTGATGCGGCGCACCTTCTCGCCCTCGGACTCGTTGATGGCCGCGAGCTTGTGGCCCTCGGAGGCGAGGATCTGCGCCTCGCGGTGGCCGGTCGAGATGGTGATCTCGGCGCGCTTGTGACGCTCGGCCTCCATCTGCTTCTCCATCGTGTCGATGACCCGCCGTGAGGGGGTGATGTTCATGATCTCGTAGCGGATCATCTTCACGCCCCAGGGCTCGGACGCCTTGTCGATCTCGCGCACGATGTTCTCGTTGATGCGATCGCGCTCGCTGAAGGTCTCGTCGATGGTGAGCTTGCCGATCTCCGAGCGCATGGTGGTCTGCGCCAGGTTGACGCTCGCCTGGTTGTAGTCGCCGATGCCGTAGCTGGCTTTGTACGCGTCGATGACCTTCAGGTAGACGACGCCGTCGACCTCGACCTGGATGTTGTCGCGCGTGATGCAGCTCTGGCTCGGCACGTTGATGGCCTGCTCGCGCATCTCCTGGCGGTAGGCCG
>CAYLZW010000475.1:0-3867 GCA_964388085.1 uncultured Myxococcales bacterium
CATCACGCACCTCGAGAACGACACGCTCGAGAAGATGCAGGAGCTCGAGGACGCCACCAAGGAGCTCAAGGCCGCCGAGGAGGCCCTCGCTGCCGCCGAGGCGCGCGTGAAGGAGGAGTGGGGCAAGGTCTCCGCGGACCTGAAGGCCGCCGAGGCCGAGGTCGAGCAGCACCAGAAGGCGCGCCGCGCGCTCGTCGAGAAGCTGCCGCCCCCGCTCATGAAGCGCTACGACCGCATCGCCGAGAAGCGCGGCAACGCCGTCGCCATCATCCACGGTGAGATGTGTACGTCGTGTAAGCGCACCATGCCGCCCCAGCTCGTGATCCAGATCTATCGCGGCGACGTGCTCGAGACCTGCCCGAGCTGCCAGCGCATCCTGGTGCACGAGTCCATGACGCGGGCGCCGGAGGACGCCTCGTCGTCCGAGAGCCCGCAAGGAGCCTCGGCGTGAAGGTCGCCATCGGCTCGGACCACGCCGGCTTCGAGATGAAGGAGCGCGTGCAGCGCTGGCTCTCGGGGGCTGGCCACGAGGTCATCGACGTTGGCGTGTTCAACACCGACCGCGCGGACTATCCGGACCTCGGCCATCAGGTGGCCAAGCAGGTATCCGATGGCGCCGTAGAGCGGGGTGTGCTCGTGTGCGGCTCCGGCATCGGCGTCTGCATGGTCGCGAATAAGCACGCCGGCGTGCGCGCGGCCAACTGCACGCTCGAGTTCCAGGCCGAGATGAGCCGTCGCCACAACGACGCCAACGTGCTCTGCCTCGGCGAGCGCGTCGTCGGCGTGGACCTCGCGGAGAACATCGTGCGCGTGTTTTTTACGACGGAATTCGACGGCGGCCGCCACGAGGGACGCGTCGGTAAGATCGATCTCTGACGAGACACGAGGTGCGCGTCATGTACGAAGCCCTGAAGAAGACCGATCCCGAGGTGTTCCGCTTCATCGCCAAAGAGGTGCGAAGGCAAGCGGAGGGCCTCGAGCTCATCGCCAGCGAGAACTTCGTCTCCGAGGCCGTGCTCGAGGCCGTCGGCACCGAGCTGACCAACAAGTACGCCGAGGGCTACCCCGGCAAGCGCTACTACGGCGGCTGTCAGTTCCACGACGAGATCGAGCGGCTCGCCATCGAGCGCGCCAAGAAGCTGTTCGGCGCCGAGCACGCCAACGTGCAGCCGCACTCGGGCGCGACCGCGAACTTCTCGGCCTACTCCGCCGTCATCGAGCCGGGCGAGACCATGCTCGCCATGAACCTCGACCACGGCGGCCACCTGACGCACGGCTCGCCGGTGAACTTCTCCGGCCGCATGTTCCAGATCGTGCCCTACGGCGTGCGCGAGGAGGACGGCCGCATCGACTACGACGAGGTCGAGCGCCTCGCGAACGAGCACAAGCCGAAGGTCATCGTGGCGGGCGCGTCCGCGTACGCGCGCATCCTCGACTTCGAGCGCTTCGGCGCCATCGCCAAGCAGGTGGGCGCCAAGCTCGTCGTCGACATGGCGCACATCGCCGGCCTCGTCGCGGCCGGGCTGCACCCGTCCCCGGTCCCGCACGCGGACATCGTGACGACGACGACGCACAAGACCCTGCGCGGCCCGCGCGGCGGCCTCATCCTCTGCAAGCAAGAGCTCGCGAAGAAGGTCGACAGCCGCGTGTTCCCCGGCACCCAGGGCGGGCCGCTCATGCACGTCATCGCCGGCAAGGCCGTGGCCTTCCAGGAGGCGCTCTCGAGCGAGTTCGGCGAGTACCAAAAGCGCATCGTGCAGAACGCCAAGGCGCTGGCCGCCGGGCTCATGGAGCAGGGCTTCGCCCTCGTCAGCGGCGGCACCGACAACCACCTGATGCTCCTCGATCTGCGCAGCAAGGGCATGACGGGGAAGAAGGCCGAGGAGACGCTCGGTCAGGCCGACATCACGGTGAACAAGAACAAGGTGCCGTTCGATCCGGAGTCTCCCTTCGTGACCAGCGGGATCCGCGTGGGCACGCCGGCGGTGACGTCACGCGGCATGGGCGAGCGGGAGATGCGCCAGATCGCGGCCCTCATCGGCGAGAGCCTGGCGGGCGCCGACGACGACGCCGCGCAGCGGAAGGTGATGGCGAAGGTGCACGCGCTGACGAGCGGCTTCCCGCTGTATGCCAAGCGGCTCGAGGCCTATGAGGCGCTGGGCGCTTTCGCCGAGTGAGCGCGGACGCGGAGTGACGTGGTGATGGCATGAGCAACAACGAGGGGGTCGACCTCGTCGCCGTCGTCGACGCGGTAGCGTCGGGTCGCGTGCACTGGCGGAAGCACGTGCTGCAGCGGATGATCGAACGAAACGTGAGCCGTGCCGATGGGGTCAAGTGTTGAGCGCTGGCGAGGTGATCGAGCGGTATCCGGACGACACGCCGTATCCGAGCGCCCTGGTGTTGGGTTTCGTGGCGGCCCGGCCGTTACACGTCGTCGTCGCACTCGACGGAGCGGGGCCGCATGCCTATATCATCACGGTGTACGAGCCGCACGCCACCCGGTTCGAGGCGGACTGGAAGACCCGGAGGCCCCGATGAACAGCGCTGCCAGTAGCCCCGTCTGCCCCTTGTGCGGTGGCGAGCGTGTCGCCGGCAACGTGACGTTCTCCGCAGAGCTTGGCACCGGCGTCATCGTCGTTCGCAACGTGCCGGCGAGCGTCTGCGAGCAGTGCGGCGAGGAATGGATCGCGGATGACATCGCTGCCCAGATCGAGGAGCGGGCGCGTGACGCCCGTGATCGCGGAGCCGAGGTTGAGGTCGTAGCGCTGTGACAGGGGGCGGAGTGACGGCATGAGCGGCAACGGTCCCTTGAAGGTGTTGAACAACGACGGAAGCGTGCAGGCGGTGCCGCGCATGAGTCCTCCGCTCGGCTTCGCGGGGAACGAGGAGGGCCTCGAGCGGGTTCGGGCACGTCCGGGCTGGGACGCCTACTTCATGCAGTTCGCCTTGCTCGCGCGCTCACGAGCGACGTGCATCCGTCGAGCGGTGGGCGCCGTCATCGTGAAAGAGCGGCATATGCTCGCCAGCGGCTACAACGGCGCGCCGAAGGGCCTCGCGCACGCCGAGGAGGTCGGCTGCCTGCGCACCGAGCTGAAGGTGCCGTCCGGCCAGCGTCACGAGATCTGCCGCGGGCTGCACGCGGAGCAGAACGCGATCATTCAGGCCGCGTACCACGGCGTCGCCATCGCCGGCGCCGACATGTACGTGACGACGCACCCCTGCTCCATCTGCGCGAAGATGATCATCAACGCCGGCATCCAGCGCGTGTACTTCCTCGAGGGATACGCCGACCCCATCGCGCGCATGATCATCGAAGAGAGCGGCCTGGCGCTCTACCCCTGCGGGCCCGGTGGCCTCGATGGACCTGAAGACGCGTAGGCGCTCGGCAGGCTTTCAGAACGAATTCTCACGCAAAGCCGCAGAGCCGCAAAGGGAACACAGGTGCGTTCCTTTGCGGCTTGGCGGCTTTGCGTGAGAAAATGCTCCCCATGCAGCCTCGTGTCGTCGTGCTCGCTCTCCTGTTGTCTGGCTTCGTCGCTAGCGGCGCACGCGCGCAGAACGTGGCGCCGCCGCCCTGTGAGTGTGGCGAAGCGGTAGACCTCGAGTGCCCTTCCCCAAAACTCTGTGACGAGGTGTTCTTCGACGGCTGCGGGGTCTGCATCGACGCCGCGCTCGACGCGGGTCCGCCGCCGCCACCCGACGCCGGCGAGGGCGAGGGCGAGGGCCCGCCGGTCCCCTGTGAGTGCTTCGACGACGACGACTGCCCGGTTGGGCTGGCCTGCGCCCCGAACAGCTGCCTCTGCGGTGACCCCGGCGAGGGCGAAGGCGAAGGCGAAGGCGAAGGCGAAGGCGAAGGCGAAGGCGAAG
>CAYLZW010000476.1:0-3825 GCA_964388085.1 uncultured Myxococcales bacterium
AACCCGCCGTCGTTCTTCCACTACGACACCATGGTGGACAGCCACGACGCCTTCGAGGTGCTGCTCGACAGCTACGCCGCCGGCGACGAGCATGGCCTCCTGCCGGACGGCTGGGGAGCGGAGCTGCGCACGGAGGCGCTCAAGGTCTTCCTGCTCATCTCCGACGACCGGCCGAACGAGACGGCCGGCTGGTTCGACGACCAGCTGCTGGCGCTCGCGCCCGAACAATTCGGTGACGCGAGCGCGCGGCGCTACATCTGGCACAGCATCATCGGCCTGGCGTTCAAGTCGCCGCCGCCGGGCTCGGACCCGTGGTTGCCGACGGACGAGATCGTGCAGGAGGAGTGTGAGCCGGGCTCGCGGTCGGCCGCGGTGCGTTACCAGCAGCTGAGCGTGCTCACCGGCGGCCTGCGCTTCCCGCTCTGCGACAATGACAGCTTCGACGCCGTGTTCCAGGAGATCGCGGCCGGTGTCATCGACGCGGTGCAGCTGCCCTGCCGCCTGACCCCGCCGGAGCCTCCGGCCGGCGAAGCGCTCGATCTGAACGGCGTCGTCGTGGTCTACACGCCGGGCGGCGGCGCGCCCGCCTCGCTCGTCCGCCGCGACGGCGCGGACGCGTGCGCGAGCGGCGGCTTCTACCTCGACGGGAGCGCCATCACCCTGTGTCCGAGCACCTGCACCGAGGTGCACGAGGACGAGCAGGGCCGGCTCGACCTGCACGTGGCCTGCGCGGGCGACCTGCCTCCGGCGACGCTGCCGGACGCCGGCCCTCCCGCGGAGGAGTGCACGGAGTGCTCGTGCGGCAGCCTCGCGTGCGTCGACGGCCAATGTCAGGAATGCAGCGACAACGCCGACTGTTGTGACGGGCTCCTCTGCGTCAGCGGCCAGTGCATCAACGTCGGTGGCTGAAGCCTGCCTCGCGGCGTCACTCGCACCTTTACGCATGCGTGCGCGATGCACCAAAGTGGGCGTCCGGGTGTGGTCGCGCAGCGGCCGTGAACCGGCGAGAGGCCTTTCGCGCTCATGTGGGACCTGCTCCAGCGGTATCGAGGCTTTCTCCTGGTGGGCGCGCTCATCGTCGCGCCCTTGATCCTGCTGTACGCACAGACGCGCGCGCCGGACGCTCGCGGCCCCGTCGTGGGGCTCGTCATCGACGGCGCCTCCCTCGTCGAGCGGGCGCTGCTCTGGGCCACCGGCGGCGTCAGCGACGTGCTGCAGGAGTACGTGACCAGCGTCGCGAGCTACGACGAGCTGTTGCGGCTGCGTCGCGACGAGCGGAGCGCGGCTTCCTTGCGCGCGCGCATCGCCGAGCTCGAGCACGAGAACGAGGTGCTGCGCGGGCTCGCGCACGTGGCCCAGCGCGTCGACGGGCCGCGGGCCATCGGGGCGCGCGTCATCGGCCGCTCGGGCGCGCCGCTCACGAGGATCCTGCGCATCGATCGCGGCCGCTACGACGGCATCGAGCGAGGCGACGGCGTCGTCACCGCGCGTGGCGTGCTCGGGCGTGTGCTCGCGACGGGGCGACACTCGAGCGACGTGCTCTTGCTGACCGATCCCTCCGCCGCCGTCGACGTCGTGTCACAGCGGACGCGCGCGCGCGGCATCGTGCGTGGCACGGGCGAGGAGACGAGCTACCGCGTGCGCGTCGAGGACTTCGATCGCCTCGCCGACGTGCGCGTGGGCGACGCGCTCGTGACGAGCGGGCTCGGCGGCAAGTTCCCGACCGGTCTCCTCGTCGGCGAGGTGCACGAGGTCGCCCTGCGCGAGGACGGCCTGTACCAGATCGCCGACGTGAGGCCCGCCGTCGACGTCGCGCGCGTGGAGCTCGTGCTCATCCTCGTCCGGCGCGACGCCGAACGCCTGCCGCGCCTCGGCGGCCTCGACGAGGGGGACCGAGCCACCACCGATGCCGGCCCCACTGACGAGCAGGAGTCGGACCCTGCGAAGAGCGCCTCCGAGGCCGCGACGCGTAAGCCGACCCGTCCCGCCGCCACCGCAGAGACGACACCGAAGCCTGCCGCGACGACACCGAAGCCTGCGGAGACGACGCCGAAGCCTGCCGAGACGACGCCGAAGCCTGCCGCGACGACGCCGAAGCCTGCGGAGACGACGCCGAAGCCTGCCGCGACGACGCCGAAGCCTGCCGCGACGACGCCGAAGCCTGCCGCGACGACGCCGAAGCCTGCCGCGACGACGACGAAGCCGGCCGCGACGACGACGAAGCCTGCCGCGACGACGCCGAAGCCTGCCGCGACGACGACGACGCCGAAGCCTGCGGAGACGACGCCGAAGCCGGCTGTACCTGCTCCAGCGCCAACGCCGAAGCCGGAAGGGACCCCGCCGTGAGCCGCGTGTTGCTCCTCGCCGGGCTCGGCCTGCTCCTGCACGCGCTCGAGGCCGGGCTCGCGGTCGTCCTCGGCGTGACCTCGATCCCCCTCGCGCCCGCCGTCGTGCTCGTCGCCTACGCGGCGCTCGTCGAGCCTCCGGTGGAGGCCGCGCTCACGGCGTCGAGCCTCGGCCTCGTGCTCGACGCGCTCTCCGGCTCCGCGCTCGGGCTCAACATGCTCGCGTGCCTCCTCGTGCTGTTGCTCGGCCGCGTCGCGGCCGCCCGCGTCCCGTCACCGCGCGGCGTCAGCGGCTTCCTGTTCGCGGCGCTGCTCTCGGCCGGCTACCACCTGCTCGTGCTGACGCTGCTCTACGTCTTCGAGGCGGACCGCGAGAGCTTCGCGGTTCAGGGCATCGTGACGACGTCGATCTCGAACGGCTTGCTCTCGTTGCTGCTCTTTCCCCTCGCGCAGCGGCTGCTCGTCGTCGTCGGGCTCGAGGAGCGGGAGGCCTCCATGGAGGAGCGGCTGGCCCGGCGGGCGAGGGGCGCATGAAGGGCCTCGAGAGCTCCATGGAGCCTGCCTTCGAGGCGCGCCGCTTCGCCATCACGGGCGTGTTCGTCGCGCTGGCGTTCTCCGTCCTCTGTGGGCGGCTCTGGTACCTGCAGATCACCAAGGGCGAGGAGTACCGGCAAAAGAGCACCAGCAACTTCGTGCAAGAGCACCGCATCGCGCACGCGCGCGGCCTCATCTACGACCAGGCGCAGCGCCCGCTCGTCGACAACCGGCCCTCGCACGACGTCATGATGACGTTGGCGTTTCTGCCCGACAGCGAGAAGAGCCTCGCGATGATCGCCTACCCGCTCGAGCTGTCCGCCGAGGAGTTGCAGGAGATCGACAAGCGCGTGCTGGCCGCGGTCACCGCGGAGGGCAGCGACGTCGTGGAGGTCGCGCACCACGCGCGCGCCGAGGTGTGTCGCGAGGTGGAAGAGAGCAGCCGCAAACGCGAGATCAACGGCGTCGTGGTGGACTGGCTCACACCCGTAGATGAAGACGGCTGCCGCATCAGCGTCGAGGCGCGAGACTTCCCGTCGCGCGCGTCCGTGTTCGCGCGTCTACGCGCGCTGGTGGGCGTGAGCGCGGACGAGATGGGTCCGCTCGTGATGCGCGCGTTCTCGAAGTCGCGCGGGCTCGGCCGCTTCAAGCCGACGCTCCTGCTCGAGGACATCGACTTCGACGCCTACGCGCGCATCCGCGCGGGCATCTCGCTCGGCGAGCTGCCCGGTATCAGCCTGGTGGAGTCACAGCGTCGACGTTACCTGCAGCGAGAGCGCGCGGCTCACGTGGTCGGCTTCATGAACGAGCTGACGCCGACCGAGTACCAGGAGCTGCGCGACGAGGGCTATCGGCTCGGCGATCGCATCGGCCGGCGCGGCATCGAGGAGACCTTCGAGGACGCGCTGCGCGGCGAGGACGGCATCCGCCGCGTCGTCGTCGACGC
>CAYLZW010000477.1:0-3812 GCA_964388085.1 uncultured Myxococcales bacterium
CGCTGCCCGTCAAGGGCGGTGGGCCGAGCGAGCTGCGCATGACGGCGAAGAAGCGCCAAGGGGCGCTGCGCATCGACGGCGTGCTCGACGAGGCGGACTGGCAGCGCGCCGAGCGCGCGGGGCCGTTCATCGCCTACGACGGCAGGCGGAAGATCACGAACCCGACGTGGGTGCGCGTCCTGTGGGACGCGGACCAGCTGTACGTCGCCTTCGAGTGCGACGACAAAGACATCCACACGCCTTACGAAGAGCGCGATGACCCGCTCTACGAGTCGGAGGCGGTAGAGATCTTCATCGACGCGGACGGCGACAAGGACGTGTACGTGGAGCTGCAGGCGGCTCCGAACGACGTGCACTTCGACGCCGCCTTCGCCGGCGGCCGGCGCAAGAACTTCGACACCTCGTACGATGTCAACTACCAGACCAAGGCGAAGCTCGACGGCACCCTCAACGACGGCTCCGACGTCGACAAAGGCTGGGTGAGCGAGTGGCGCATCCCCATCGCCGAGCTGCGTGACGTGCCGGCGCCGCCCGCCGTGGGCAGCGAATGGAAGGTGAACTTCTTCCGCCTCGATCGCCTGCGCCGAGGGGAGCGGGTCGTCGGCAGCGAGGCGGCCGCCTGGTCTTCGCCGCTCTCGGGTGACTTCCACAACCTAGATCGCTTCGGCACCCTGGTGTTCGGCGAGTAGCGCGCGCTCTCGGCGCTGGGTTCTCGCGATGGCGATGAACGTCGCCGGCACGAACAACGCTCCCGTAAACGCCACCACGAGGGGCGGGATGAAGGCCGCCAGCGCGCCGGGGATCAACGACGCCACCACCGTGCCGCCGACGGCGAGGAAGCCCTCGCGCTCTGGGCTGCGCTTGAGCGTCCCCGCGTAGAGGCCGTGCGCGAAGCGGACGCCAAAGGCCGCCAAGGTCAGGTGTGCGAGCCCGGTGAACAGGGCGCTGAGCAGGATCCACGTTCCGAGGGCCGACCAGGCGTCCGGCTCGGTGAGCACGACGGGAGCGTGCAGGCTGAGCGGTCCGAGGAGCGCGAGCCCGACGAGGGGCAGGGCGTAGGACGGCCGCTCGAGACGGCCGGCGCACAAGCGCAACCTCGACGAAGCGCCGGGGGAGGCCATGAGGGACACCGGCAGGCTCGGGCCACCGCCGAAGGCGAGCTCCTGGCGGGCGAGCGCGAGCGCCAACGAGGGGGCCAGCAGGCGAACCACCAGCCACACCAGCACCGCGAGCGGCAGGCAGGAGACGAGCAGATACCCGGACCACACGGGATCGAGGAAGAGCGCGGCGACCACGGCGGGCGCGCCCGCGATCAGGACCGCGCCAAACGCCGCGCGCGCCGCGCGAGCCGCGAACACCCGGACGAGCGGGGCCATCGTCGGGCTTGCGGCGTGGGAGCTCCGGTGAAGCATGCTGCCTCCTGGTCGCCCTCGGCGGGTACTTGGCTTGGCCCTGAAGCGGCCCTGAAGCGGCTCTGAAGCGACTCTGAAGTGGCTCTGAGTGGCTTGAAGCGAACGGCGTGCCGAAGCCCAACGTACGACAAGCCGCGGATCTGCCGCCGCTCGCGACGCGTGCCTGCGTCGGAACGGACGCCTCTTGCGGCGCCCCGCCGCAGCCACGGCGAGAGGCCAAGCGCGCCGAGGCCAGCGCGATGCACCCGCAAAGCGCCGAAAAGCGAACGGGCGGCTCGAAGGCCGCCCGCTCCCAGGTTCAGGTCAGCGCGCGATCAGGGGTTGCCGGAGTCAACGCCCGCGTCGTCGGTCTCGCCGCCCGCGTCGGTCTCGTCGCCAGCGTCGGTCTCGTCGCCGGCGTCGACCTCGTCACCAGCGTCGGTGCCGGCGTCCTCGCCCTCGCCTTCGCCCTCGCCTTCGCCTTCGCCTTCGCCCTCACCTTCGCCCTCACCTTCGCCTTCGCCCTCACCTTCGCCTTCGCCCTCACCTTCGCCCTCGCCCTCACCTTCGCCCTCACCAGCGTCGGTGCCGGCGTCGGCGCCCGGGCCGGGGTCACAGGTGCAGGCGAAGGGGAAGCTGAGCAGGCTCATCAGGCCGATCAGGACCAGAAGCCGCATGGAACGCATCGAAATCATGTTTCCTCCATGGAGCAGAGCCCGCGGGTCTGCCCGAGACGATGAACGGTCGTGCTCGCTCGTCGAGCGTGACCGAGAAGCTCAGCGGCCGCGAGGAGGACTGCGCTGCGTCAAAGGACGCTCCCCGCGGCGCGAAGTTCGCAGGAAGCATGCACCAATCGCATTGCACCCGCTAGTGATTAGCGGCTTTGTCTCACCCGGCGCCGGCGCGCAAGGCGGACGACGACAGCGAGGGCCGGGAGCAGCAGGGCGAGCGAACCGTCCGTGCGCGCGCTCACACCGGCGCAACCGAACGGTAGATCGTCGTCGCCTTCGCCCTCTCCTTCCCCCTCGCCTTCCCCCTCACCCTCGCCCTCGCCCTCGCCTTCGCCCTCACCGGGGGGCCGGCAGGTGACCGGCTCGAGCGCGCCGCCGTCGGGCCCCGGCTCTCCGCTCGCTTCGGCGACCGTGAAGGGGAGCTGAACGGTGCTGCCGCGGTCCGCCGAGGAGGAGCGGTTGTTGTTGGCGTCGTTCACGCCGACATAGAGCGTGAACGATCCTGCCTGCAGGTCTTCGAGGAAGAACGTGTACGTGGCCGTCCCGTCGGCGTCGAAGAACGAAGGGCAGGGCACCTCGCCGTCGCAGGCGATGAGCGAGGTCGCCGGCGCCTCATGCTTGATGGCGTTCCCGACGTCGCAGTGGTTCGTGATGCCGTCGCCGCGGCTGTTCGAGAACACGCCGGCGCCGTCGGTCGCGAGCACGAAGCCCGCGAGCCGGCCGCTCGGGTTCAGGTTCGACGACGTGACGGTGAGCGTCAGCTCCGTGGAGCCCCCCTCCGTGAGGCCCGTGAGCCCCTGCACCGAGACGCTCGGCGGCAACACCGACGTCGCGTCGTGACAGTCCGTGCAGTCGCGCGAGCCGTCGCTCGGGCGGCCGCTATAGCGGTAGGCGGCTGCGTTCGAGCGGTTCGCGAAGGCGCCCCCGGCGCTCAACAGCAACAGCAACAGCGCGCCGATGGTGAGCGCCCGCATCGTCCCTCCGCGCTCAGGCGCGAGCGCAGTCTGCCCGATGCAGCGGGCCCAAGCTACCGCTCCGTCGCCCCCGACTCCGTCGCGCCGGGCTCGATCGCTCGCTCAATCAAACAGCTCGCGGACCTTGTCGAAGAAGCTCTTGCGCTCGGGGTGAACGTCCTCGCCCATGGTGGCGGCGAACTGCTCGAGCAGCGCACGTTGGCTCTCGTCGAGCTTTCGCGGCACCTCGATGCGCACCTTGACGAGCTGGTCGCCGCGGCCGTTGCCGCGCAGGTGCGGGATGCCGCGCGAGCGCAGGCGGAACACGGCGCCCGGCTGCGTGCCGGACGGGATCTTCATGGTCACCTTGCCGTCGAGCGTGGGCACGTCGAGGTCACAGCCGAGCGCCGCCTGCGGGAAGCTGATCGGGATCTCGCAATAGACGTGCTCGGCGTCGCGCTCGAACAACGGGTGCGGCTGGATGGCGACGACGACATAGAGGTCGCCGCGCGGCCCCCCGAGCCGGCCGGCTTCTCCCTCGCCGACAAAGCGCAGGCGCGTGCCGTCCCCGACGCCGGCGGGGACCTTCACCGTGATGTCGCGCTCGATCTCGCGCTGGCCGAGCCCGCGGCAGGTGTCGCAGGGCTTCTCGATGACGCGCCCTGAGCCCTGGCAGACGTGACAGGTCTTCGCGATCGAGAAGAAGCCCTGGCTGACGCGGATCTCACCGATGCCGC
>CAYLZW010000478.1:0-3812 GCA_964388085.1 uncultured Myxococcales bacterium
ACTTCGCGCGCATGCAGTACGGGCGCCTCGTCGACCAGCTCCTGCAGGAGCGCTCGGAGGCGTTCGTCGCGCACATCTTCTCGGCGCTGCGCGACGTGTCGGTGGCCTCGCGCGCGAACAAGCCCATCGGTGACCGCATGATCCTGAACGCGGCATTCTTGGTGTCTCGAGACCAGGAGGCCGCGTTCGATCAGGCCGTGCGCGCCATCGGCAGCGAGCTCGATAACCTCACCTTCCGTTACACGGGCCCTTGGCCGCCCTATAACTTCGTCAACATTCGCCTCAAGCTCGAGCGCGCCAAAGAGACCGAGTGAAGCTCGCATGATCATCCTCGACAAGCTCCTGACCGGCGGCGTCAAGTTCGTGCTCGAGCGGCTGGCCGACAGCGTCGACGGGGAGCTGAACAACGAGGACCGGCTGCGCGAGCATCTCTTGAGCGCGCAGATGCGGCTCGAGCTCGGGGAGATCACGGAGGAGCAGTTCGTGGAGGCTGAGACCGACATCCTGCGCCGGCTGCACGAGATCCAGGTGCAGAAGCGGGAGGCCGCGGGCGGCGTTCGCATGGGCGAGCGTGGCACCCGCGTCAGCGGCGTCGAGGTGAGCGTCGATGGCATCGACGAGTAGAAGGCCGAAGGCTGCCGAGGTGCGCGCCACCTGGGTGTACTGCCTCGTCGAGGGCGAGCGGCCCGCGCTCGACGCGCTGCCGGCCGGCGTCCCCGGCGCCGAGCGACCTCGGCTGCTCGACATCCGACCCGGCCGGTGGCTCGTGGTCGCGAGCGCATCTCTCGAGCGCTACGGCGAGAGCGCCATCGCGGCCGGGCTCAAGGACCTCGACTGGGTGTCCGACGTCGCGCTCGCGCACGAGGCGGTGAACGCGGCGCTCCTGCCCGCGGCCGGCGCGCTCCTGCCCATGAAGCTGTTCACGCTCTTTCTCGACGACGAGGGCGCGCGTGCCCATGTGCGCGGACGCGCCGCCGAGGTGGACGCCGTGGTGCAGCACATCGACGGCTGCGTGGAGCTCGGCGTGCGCGCGCAGGCGCGGCCCATCGAGGTGGCCTCCACGACGCCGAGACCGGCGAGCGGCGCGGCGTTCTTGCGGCAGAAGAAGGATCGGCGCGACGCCGTGCGCGGCGCGGCCGCGCGAGGGCGGGAGGCGGCGGACGCGGCCTTCGCGCGGCTCTCGACGCTCGCGCGCGCGCACAAGCAGAAGTCGGTCCCCGAGGGCGCGCAGCGCACGCTCCTCGACGGGGTGCTGCTCGTGACGAGCGGGGAGCAAGCGGCCGTCGAGCGAGAGGTAGCGCGGCTCGCCGGCGAGCTCGGAGAGAGCGGCGTGGAGCTCACGCTGAGCGGTCCCTGGCCGCCGTATCACTTCCTGGACGCGCCGTGAGCGACGCCATCGACACGCTGTTCCCCATCGAGGACGAGGTGGTGGACGCGCCGCTGCTCGAGCTCGTGGATCACCTGCTCGACAAGGGCGTCGTGCTCACGGGCGAGCTCATGCTCGGCATCTGCGAGGTCGATCTCGTCTACGTGCGCCTCTCGCTGGTGCTCGGCGCCGCGGATCGCTTCTTCAACGACGACGAGGAGCCCTGAGGTGCCGTACCTATACGCCGTCGTCGGCGGCACGACGCGACCGGAGCTGACCGAGGGCGGGTTCGGCGAGCCGCTGTCGCTGCTCCCGGCGGGGAGCGTGAGCGCCGTGGTCGGAGCCATGCGCGTCGCGCCCGAGGTGTCGAAGGCCAGCCTCTCGGCTCACGATCGCGTCGTGCGCGCGCTGTCATCGTCAGGGCCGCTGCTGCCGGCGCGCTTTGGGCAGGTAGACGACGCGGACGCGCTGCGCGCAGCGCTCGTCGCCCGAGAGCGCGCGTTCGCGGCCGCGCTGGCGCTCGTCGAGGGCTGCGTGCAGATGACCGTGCGGCTGAAGCTGACGCCGCCCGCCGACGAGGCCTCCGTGAGCGGCGATGCGACGACACGCGATCCCGTGCGCAAGCGATCCGGGCGCGCCTACCTCGAGGCTCAGCGGGCCCGCCGCTCCCCCCCGCAGCTGGAGCGCCTGTTGCGCGCGCTGTCGCCGTGGACGCGCGCGGAGAGGTCGCAGCTCAGCGGCGAGCCACGCGAGCTGGCCTCGCTGTACCACCTCGTGCCGCTCGCCGACGTCGAGGCTTGGCGGCGGGCGCTGACCGAGTCGCGCGCGGAGAGCGGCGCGCGCCTACAGGTCACGGGCCCGTGGCCGCCTTACGCCTTCGTGCCGGAGCTCGCATGACGACCGAGCTTCGTGACCTCGATCTCGAAGACGTGCAGGCGCTCAAGCGCGAGCTCGAGGAGCGCCTCGAGGCGAGGGGCGTCGTGCGCTGGAACCCGAAGCAGGAGGACGTGGACAGCGCCGTCGTGCAGCTCGTCCTCACCCTGGTGGAGTTCATCCGCGAGCTGCTCGAGCGCCAGGCCATCCGCCGCCTGGAGCGCGGCACGCTCAGCGACGACGAGGCCGAGAGGGTCGGGCAGGGGCTCATGGCCCTCGAGGACACCGTGCGCGACCTCGCCGAGCGCTTCGGCCTCGAGCCCGAGGACCTGAACCTCGATCTCGGCCCGCTCGGCCGTCTTCGTTGAGCCAGGCTATAAGAGACCATGTCCGCTCGCTCCGACGACGCCAAAGAGTTGACCTCCCGCGCGAAGAGCGCCGCCCGCGCCATGGCGAAGGCGAGCACGCGGCAGAAGGACGCCGCGCTCTCGCGGCTCGCGTCCCTCCTCGAGCAGCCGGACGCGCGCGCCGCGCTGCAAGCGGCCAACGCGAGAGACCTGACGGCCGCACGGGCAGCGGGGCTCTCCGGCGCCCTGCTCGAGCGCCTCCGGCTCGACGACCAGGGCCTCACGCAGCTCGCCGCGGCCACGCGGGAGATCGCCGCACTGCCCGATCCGGTCGGCGCCATCTCCGACCTGAAGCCGCGTCCCTCGGGCATACAGGTGGGGCGCATGAGCGTTCCGCTGGGTGTGATCCTGATCGTCTACGAGTCGCGGCCGAACGTCACCGTCGACGCTGCCGCCCTGTGCATGAAGGCGGGTAACGCCGTGCTCTTGCGCGGCGGCAAGGAAGCGCGCGCGACCAACCTCGCGCTCGCGAACCTGTTCCGCGCTGCGCTGCGCGACGAAGGGCTGCCCGAGGACGCGGCGCTCCTCATAGACGATCCCGATCGCGAGCTGCTCTATGCGCTGCTCGGCCGGGCGGGGGAGATCGATCTCGCCATCCCCCGCGGCGGCACCTCGCTCATCGATTCCGTGAACGAGCACGCGCGCGTGCCGGTCATGCAGCACTACCAAGGCATCTGTCACGTGTACGTGCACGAGGGCGCCGACCTCGAGCGAGCGCTCGCCATCGCCGTGAACGCGAAGGTGCAGCGGCCGGGCGTGTGCAACAGCATGGAGTGCCTGGTCGTCGACGAGGCGGTCGCCGAGGTCTTTGTTCCGCGAGCGGTCGAGGCGCTGACCTTGCGCGGCGTCGAGGTGCGCGGCTGCGAGCGGGCGCTCGCGCTCGGCGGCGCGCGCGCGGGCCTCATGCCTGCCACAGCCGAGGACTTCGACAGCGAGTTCCTCTCGCTCATCTGTGCCCTGAAGGTCGTGTCCGGCTACGACGAGGCCGTCGCGTTCCTGGCCGCGCACGGCAGCCGGCACACCGAGAGCATCATCACGAACGAGCACGATGTCGCCATGCGCTTCTTGCGCGAGGTCGACGCGAGCTGCGTGCTGGTGAACGCCTCCACGCGCTTCAACGACGGCGGCGAGCTCGGCCTCGGCGCGGAGCTCGGCATCTCGACGAC
>CAYLZW010000479.1:0-3810 GCA_964388085.1 uncultured Myxococcales bacterium
GATCGGCGTCGCCGTCATGACGAGCAAGTGCGGCACCAGACGCCGTCGCTCGTCGTCCTCGGCAGGCCCGCGATCACCGTCGGGCACGAAGCCCTTCGCCTTCAGCCCCACGCGCTGCTCCACGCCGAAGCGATGCTGCTCGTCGATGACGCAGAGGGCGAGCTTTCGGAACACGACGTCGTCGCTCAACAGCGCGTGCGTCCCGACGGCGACGGCGGACTCTCCGGAGGCGAGCCGAGCGACCGCTTCCCGACGAGCCTTCGCGCGCAGGGAGCCGGTGATGGTCTCGACCCGCACACCGAGCGGCGTCAGCCAGCGCTCGAGCGTACGTCGGTGCTGCTCGGCCAGCAGCTCCGTGGGCGCCATGATCGCGCCCTGCAGGCCGGCGCGCGCGGTGCGCAAGAGGGCGAGGGCGGCGACGGCGGTCTTGCCCGCGCCGACGTCACCCTGCAGCAGCCTCGCCATCGGCTCCGCTCGCTCGAGGTCCCGCAGCACCTCCGTCGTCGTGCGTCGTTGCGCGTTCGTGAGCGGGAAGGGCAGCAGCTCCTTGGCGAGCGTGTCGGCGTCGGCGCCAAGGGCGATCGCGGCCGGATCCGCGGCGCCCGCTCGACGACGCAGGGCCATGGCGAGCTGCAGCGCGAACAGCTCCTCGAAGGCCAGGCGGCGGAAGGCCGGCGCCGTGCGCTCGACGAGGGCCTTCAGCGCGGCGGCGCTCAGCTCCTCCTTCGGCGCGTGCAGCTCGACGAGCGCCTCCCGCAAGTCGATGACGTCGGCGGCGCGCCGCACGGGCTCGGGCAGCGGGTCGAAGGGCGGCGACGCCTGCAGGCGCTCGAGCGCGGCGGCGGCGGTGCGCGCGAGCTCGGCGGGGTGCAGCCCTCCGATCTCGGGATACACGGGCCACACGCCCGAGAGCGATCCCGTCTGCGCGCCCATGGCGACGCGCGGGTGGACCATCTGCGAGATGCCGCCGTGCCGCTGCTGCACCTCACCCGTCGCCGTCACCGTGGCGCCCGGCGTGAAGCGCTGCTTCATCTGAAACGCGTTGTAGCGGAAGAACACCAGCTTCACGCGGCCGCGCCCGTCGTCGAGCAACACCTCCCAGCGCTTGCCGCGTCCGCCGCCGATCTGTCCGCTGGCGAGGATGTCACCCGACACCACGGCCACGGCGCCCGCCTGCAGCGCGCCGAGGTCGCTGACGTTGCGGCGGTCTTCCCAGGCGCGCGGCAGCACCAGCAACACATCGCCCAGCGTCGACAAGCCGCGCGCGCGCAGCAGCTCGGCCTTGTGCGGGCCGATGCCCTTGAGCGCGCTGACGTCGAGGGCGAGCACGTCCTCCGTCGTCGAGACGTCCGGCGTCGTCGTCCGCCGCGGGGCGCGCGCCCTGGCCGGTGTGGCGACAGCGCTCGTCGCTTCCGGCGCCTTCACCGGGCGCTCCGGCGCGGCGGCTCTCCCCTGCGCATCGTCGAGCAGCGCGAGCGCGCGCTCCACGCGAGCGCGCCGCTCGGGCAGCGCCACGTCGTCGAAGCCGTCCGCGATGCGCCCGAGCTCGGCGCGCAGGCCCGCGTCACCGGCTGCGCTGTCCGACAGCGCCCGCGAGACGAGCTGCGAGAAGCCCTTCAGTCGCTCGAGGCCCGCGTAGCCGTTCTTGGCCGCGAAGCGCAGCGGCGGGAGCAACACCCGCTTCAGCGGCTCGCGCGGATCCTGCTCGACGTCGCTCGCGCTCACGCGACTACTCCTTGTGGTCCTCGAGCCAGCGGCGCACGCGGTAGTCCGGGTCACGGCCGCCGAGGCGCAGGTAGCGATCGAGGTGATAGCGCGTCTTGGCGATGTCGTTGGCGCGCTCGTACAGGCGAGCGACCGCGCGGTGCGGCTGCGGAAAGCGCGGGTCGAGCTGGATGGCGGACAAGAGCTTGGCGCGCGCCTCGTCGTAGCTGCCCTCGCGATAGAGCGCCTCGCCGGCCGCGTAGGCCTCCCGCGCCTCCCGCTTCTTCTGCTCGGGCGTGAGCGTCCGCTTGCCCGTGTGCTGCGCCGGCCGCTTGCTGCCGCTGGCCTTCTGGATGCGGGCGTCCGCGAGGCGTCCGAACAGCGCGTCCGCGCGCTTGTCCGTCGGGTGGTGCATGACGAGCTGCTTGATGCGATCGAGCGCGGCATCGTAGTCGCCCTTCGCGACCAGCTCGTCGAACGACGTCACCAACGCATCGGCGGAGGGCACGGCGTTGTCCGTCGTGGGGCCGCCGTCCGCGGCGCTCGGAACGTCCGCGCCGCCGTCCGGAGCGCCCGGCGGCGGGGGCGTCGCGCCCGCTCGCGGACCGGCGTCCGTCGTCGTCGTGGTCGCGGCCGTAGAGCCCGGATCGGCCTCGAGCGGCTGCAGGAAGGGCAGGCCCTCGGCGGGGACGTCGACGACCTCCTTGAAGGGCTTGTAGCCCGCGAGCGTGAGCTCGATGACGTGGCTGCCGATGGCGACGCGATCCTGCATCGGCGCCACGCCGACCTCCTCGCCGTCGAGCAGGATGGTCGCTCCCGGCGGGACGCTCGTGACGGTCAGCACCGCGCCGCGGCTCGACACGTACCACCACACGGCGAGCGAGAGGCCGAGCGCGACGACGGCGGCGCCCGCGATCGCGGCCACGAGGACGACGGGGGGCTTTCCGGGGCGCGCGCCGCCCGCGGGCGCCGGGGCACCGTCCGCGCGCGGGCGCCCGGCGGTGACCTCGTCCCCCCGCGGCCTGCGCGTCACCTGGGTCGCCTCGCGCCGGTAGGCGGCGTCTCCCGGGTCAGCGTCGTCCTGGGCGTCGTCAGCGTCGGCGACGAGGCTGCCGGCGGACGTCAGCTGCGTCCGCTCCTGTCGCTTCAGATCATCGGCGAAGAAGGTGCCGGTGGCGTCCGGATCGTGTCGCTCCTGTTCCGCCTCGTCGTCGTCCCCGCCCGCGCCGTCGGCGTCCTCCGTCTCCTCGGCCGTGGAGGAAGCGGCCGGCGGGTTCAGCGCCGCGCGTCGCTCCCGCTCCGCTTCGATGGCCTCCAGGTCGATCATGGCGGTGTGGTCCGTCGGGGACACCGGCACCACGTCGCGCAGCTCGGGGTTCGCGGGCAGCCGGTCGGGCGCGGCGAGCAGCGCCATGCCGTCGTCGGGACACGCCTCTACGTCGTCGGCGTACTGCTTGCGACACTCGGGACAGACCCTCATCCACACCTCGCCGGCGAGACCTTACCAGCTGCCGAATGACGCGGGAGAGCGACGTTGCTTCCCCGGCTCGCGCGACGACGCTGTATGCTGCGCCGTCGTCATGACGTCGGACGCTGCGTGCCCGCGCGGCAAAGGTGAGGGTTGAGCCAGGCACCCACAGTCCTGCGATGCTCGGTCTGCCAGCGCGAGTACCCCGCCGCCACGACGTCGTGCCCGGAGCACGGCGCCACGCTGACGGAGGTCGACCCGCTGCTCGATCGCATCATCTCGCGGCGCTATCGGCTGGTGCGCTGCGTGGGGCGGGGCGGCATGGGCGCCGTCTACGAGGGGCGTCACATCCACACCGACCAGCGCGTGGCGGTGAAGGTCCTGGCGCCGCACCTCTCGCGTGATCTGAAGCTGGTCGCGCGCTTTCGCCGCGAGGCCATGGCGACGAGCCGGCTGCGCCACGAAAACTGCGTGCAGGTGCACGACTTCGGCGAGGACGACGACGGCACCTTCTTCATCGCCATGGAGCTCGTCGACGGGCGCGGCATCGGCGACGAGATCCGTCGCGCGGGTCCGGTGAGCGCGAGCCGGGTCGCGCGCATCGGCGTGCAGCTGCTCGGCGCCCTCGAGGCCGCGCA
>CAYLZW010000480.1:0-3790 GCA_964388085.1 uncultured Myxococcales bacterium
AGTCGGTGTCGCCCTTGCTGTAGGCCTCCTCGCCGACGATCTTGCCGCCGAGCTCGGCGAACTTCGTCTTGAACACGCCCGAGAGGCCGAGCGAGTAGTCGCTCTTGTTGTCCTTCAGGATGGCCGCGGTGGGGATCTTCAGGTTCTCGCGCGCGAACTTCGCCATCACGTAGCCCTGGAAGGGATCGATGAAGCAGACGCGGAAGATGTAGTCGCCGACGTCGGTGACCTTCGGGTTCGTGCTCGAGGGCGTGATCATCGGGACGCCGGCCGCTTGCGCGATGGGCGCCATGGCCAGGCTGTTCGACGACGCCACCTCTCCGAGGATGATGACGGCCTTGTCCTGGCTGATGAGGCGCTTGGTCGCGTTGGCGGCCTCTTCGGGCTTGCCCTGGTCGTCGTACACGCGCACCGCGAGCTTCTTGCCCTTGACGCCGCCGGCCGCGTTCACCTCGTTGACCGCGAGATCGATGCCGTTGCGCGTCGAGATGCCGAAGCTCGCCTCGCTGCCGGTCAAGGAGCCCACCTCGCCGATGAGGATGGTGTTCTCGTCGACGGGGACCGCGGCGGCGCCCTCGGCCGTCTGCGCCGGCTCGGCCTCGTCCTCGGGGCCCTGCGCCTTCTTCTCGCAGGCCGCGAGCGTGAAGGCGGAGAGCAGGGCGGCGAGCGCGACGGGCGCGTGTGCGATGGAGCGGGTCTGACGACGCATGGTGGATCTCCTCGGTGCCATGCGCGCTTCTTAGGAGCCCTCGGGACGCAGGTCAACGCGTGCTCGGACAGCACGCAGGGAAGCGCAGGACCGAGGGCCTACGAGACGGTATGCTGCGCCCACATGGACTTGGCGCTCACTTCCATAAGTTTCGAAGCGACCACCGAGCGCCTCGAGCGCGTCGTGCGCGCCACCCTGAAGCGCAACGTGGACCGCCCGGAGCTCGAGTGGACGCTCTTCGATCCCTCGCGCCTCGACGCGCAGCAGCAGCGAGCGCTCGGCTTTTTCCTCCAGCAGATGCGCTACATCGAGGCCACGAGCCCGGCGAACCTCGCCACGCTCGCGAAGCACACCCCCGTCGCCAGCCTGCGCTCGGCGTACGCCGCGCAGATGCAGGACGAACGCGCGCACGCGGCGCTGCTCGGCCGCTACGCCAACCTGCTCGATGCCCCCACCGATGTGCGCTGGGAGAACGTGGTCGGCTGTGAGGTCGGCAAGCTGCTGCAGCGGGACGCCTACGCCGGCGCGCTGGCGGTGCTCACCAGCATCGAGTTCTACGCCACGGCGCTCATCGACGAGGTGCTCGCGCGCGTCGACGAGCCGCTCTTGCACGCTCTCTTTCAGCACATCCTCAAGGACGAGGCGCGACACAAGGTGCTCGCGACCGAGGCCGTGCGATTGCTCGAGCGCGAGGGCATCGGGCAGAGCCGCCTCTCCCGCGCGCGCGTGGCGTTCGCCCGCCGCATGGTCGACGTCTACTTCCTGCAGCTCGTGGCGCCGGCGCTAGCGCGCTTCGCGGCGCCGCTCGGACTTCCTGGACGAGAGGTGTACGAGCGCGCCCGCGACGAGATCGCGGACGCGTTCGCGCAGGGAGCGCTGTGAAGGCTCAGCGCCCGTAATAGATCTCGACGAGATCGCTCGACACGGTGCCCGCTCCCGCCGGCAGATCGATCTGACCGCCGACGACCACCACCTGGTTGTTCGGCAGCGGCGCGATGGCGAGCCGCGCACGCGCCGACTGCAGCGGCGTGCCCGCGAGCGCCTGGTGCATGTACGTCTCGCCCTGCGGCACCAGGCGTTCGGCCGTGGCGCCGCCCGCGGCCACCGTGCCGCCGACGACGAGGACGCTGCCGTCGGCGAGCAACGTGGACGCGTGGTTCGCGCGACCCGAGAGCATGGCCGCCGTCAACGTCTCGATGCCCACTGTGGTGTTCCAGAACTGGACCGTGCTGACGCCTGGACCACCGGGGATGCCGCCCGGCGCCGCCGTCTGGCCGCCGATGAACATCACGCGCGAGTCGCTGAGCGTGACCTGCGTGTGACCGGCGGGGCACGCGGAGAACGTCGCCTCGCCGGGCGCGGCCAGCGAGCTCACCGACGTGCCGTTCGTCTGGAAGACCTCGATGTCACAGACCACGCCCGAGGCGTTGACGCCGCCCGAGACCAGCACGCGGCCGCCTTCGAGCGCGGACGCGGCGTGCATCGCCCTCGTCGTCACCATGACGTTCGGCTGCGCGATGACCTCGTCGTTGGCGATGTCGTAGACGGCGATGGAGTTCGCCAGCTTGGGGGCGGCGGTCGGGTCGCCGTCGCCGGGATCCGTCGCGCCCTGCGGCCGGCAGCCCTCGCCCGCGCAGCCGCCGATGAGCAGCACGAGCTGCTGTTCGGCCAACAACGTCGCGGTATGGAGCGCGCGCTGGACCCGGAAGGTGACGCTGACCCACGGGTCGCCGGAGGGGTCGTCCGGCGTGTAGAGGAGCCCGTTCGTGAGCGCCTGGATCTCGCCGTTGATGATGCCGAAGCCCCCCGCGATCAACACCCGCCCGTCCGGCAACGCCGTCGCCGTGTGATAGCCGCGGGCCTTCACCAGATCGGAGGCCGGCAACAGCTCGAAGGTGCCGGTGACGGGGTCGAACAACTCGGCGCTCGAGAGAAGCGCCTCGCCGCGCACGCCGTTCGCCTCCGTCCAGACCGCGCCGCCGAAAATGAGCACCTTGTTCTGGTCCGGCAGATACGTCGCCGTGTGCCCGTGGCGGCCGGGGATGGCCTCGCCGTTCTGCGAGAACGTACAGGCCCCCTCGGCGTCCGTCGCCTGGCCGAAGCTGTCCACGAGGCCCATGGGCATGACGACGTCGAGGTCGGGCGCGGTGCCGGTGATGTCGAGCGGCAGCGTGCGGCCGATGGCCTGCGGAGCGCCGTTGGTCACGGCCGGGTCCTGGCCCACGTCACCGACGTAGCCCTGCACCGTGACGATGACGTCTTCGGCGACCTCGTGCATGACGAGCGGCTCGCTGGCGCCCGACTTCGTGAGCAGCACCGCGTTCGTCGCGCCCGGTCCGTCGTGGCTGACCTGGTAGGTGCCGACGCCGGACAGCGCGGTGCCGCTCTGGTTGCAGGGCTCGATCAGCTTCACGTTCACGTCGACGAGCGGCTCACAGGCGACGAGGCCGGAGCTGAGCGCGATCGCGCCGAGGAGCCGAGCGTTCGGGAGAGGTACGATACGGGTGTGCATGATCACTCCGGCAGCTCGACGTTGACCTGCATGCCCGTGCGCTCACGGGGGATGATGTCCGTAGCGAGCAGGCCGCCGGCCAGCCCACCGACCACGAGGAGCCCGCCGACGACGCCGCCCGCGATGGCGGTGGGCCAGAACCAGGCCTGCTCCATGAGCGGCACGTCCTCTTGCACGAAGTCGGACTTGCGCGCGTCGCGCCGGCCGCCGAGCTTGTCCTTCGAGTCGTCGCGCATGGATAGGCGGGAGCCCTTGTCGCCGGCCGACAAGATCGAGCGCCCGCCGTCGCCGCCGAGGCCCACCTGGTCGTCCGTGGGCTCGTCCTTCTTGCCGAGCACGCGCGAGCCGCGCGGCGCCTTCGGGGCGGCCTTCACGTCGTAGCGCAAGGTGACCTCGGCGACCTCGAGGCTCGACGCCGCCTTCACGCCCGGGACGAGCGCGTCGTCGGCCAGCCCCGAGTAGCCGCCCTTCTGGACGAGGCCGCCGAGCGCGTCGCGCGCCTTCAGCGCCTCGATGGAGAGGTTCAGCAGATCGCCGTCGAACTCGAGCGGACCGATGCGCGACGCCTT
>CAYLZW010000481.1:0-3787 GCA_964388085.1 uncultured Myxococcales bacterium
GACGTGGACGCGTACCTGTATCAGGTGGCACAAGGGGCACCGCTGGCGCCGCTCAGCGTGCTGGGCGCCGACGCCTGACAGGAGAGGAGCAAAACCATGGGAATCAGCCGCCGCGGGCTCTTTGGTCGCCTGCTCGGAAGAAAGCCGTTCCGCCAGGGCTGCTTCGCGGTCCAGCTCGTCATCCACGCGGACGGCATCCCCGACCTGCGCAAGCAATTGCACGAGCTCATCGACGGCCCGCCCGAGGAAGACCCGAACGCCAAGCGGCGCTATTACAAGTCGCTGACGAGCGTGTTGCTCGAGGCCGAGCCCTATTACGAGTACGCGAGCTGGTCGTACCAGGACGATTACCGCTACGCGGCCGACGAGTTCCATGAGTGGGTGAGCGAGATCGAGGCCAACATGGCGACCGAGCCGCGGGAGCTCGGTGACGACGTGGATGGCTATCGGCGCCTCGACAAGGACAAGCGCTATATCGTGGTCTCGCTGATCTTCTTGTTGTCGCGTCCGCACCCGTGGCACGACGAGCTCGATGACGAGGACGAGGACTCCTACTCACGACCTCGCCTGGGGGAGCTCGTCGACAGCATCAATTTGCTCGATTTCGACCACGGCCTCGACGGTGACGCCACCTTTCTGGTGCCCGGCTCCGACCTTGACGGGTTCTCCTGGTCTGATCTCGCTGACGAGGGCTGGGAGCACCTCAAGATGCTGCACTCCGGCTCGAAGATCTCCCTCGAGTAACCTCGCTTCGGGCCGCGGCTACGATCTTACGGCCACGGCTACGGAGACTCGCTCAGCCATCGCGTGCTCGGCGCAGTGCGACAGCGATCTTCTTTCGCAACGCGACGACGTCGTGCGCCGGCCGCTCCGCAAACGCCACCACGCCAAGCCCAATCAGGCGCGACACCAGCTCCATCTTCGGCGCCGTCGACATCACCAGCAGCGGGGCCTGCGTGAACGAGCGCGCGCTCTCGACCAGCGCCAGCAGCCGATCGATGGGCGCGCCCACGACGACGAGATCGTACGCCGACGACAACGCGCCCGCTCCCCCGACCTCGCGCGCCTCCACTCCCTGCGCCGCCAGCTCGTGACGCGCGAGCTCGCGGTCCCCCGCATCCTCGACGAGCAGCGCCGCCCGCGACACCACCTGCGTGTGCGCGCGCGCCTCGAGCCGCTCGGTCATATTGCGCAGCGCCGCCGTCACCTCCTCGAGCGAGGCGGGCGTCTGGCGCCTCTCTCGACGCTGCCGCCGCTCGGCGCTGCGCGCGGCCAGGCGGCGGATGAGCTCGACGACCTCGAAGATGTCCGCGAAGGGCTTGGCCAGGAAGGCGCTGACCCCGAGCTCCATGGCCCGCGTCGCGTTCGCGACCGTGCCGACGCCGGTGATGATGACGACGCAGACGTCGCTGCCGTCCTGGCGCAGCTTCTCGAGCAGCGAGAGCCCGTCGCGTCCGCCCGGCAGGTCGCGGTCGAGCAGGACGACGTCGTAGGGGCGCTTTGCCAGCGTGGCCTCGGCCTCGTCCGCGGTGCCGACGAGCGCCGCGTGTAGCCCGGCTTCGGCCAGCACGGTCACCAGCAGATCACCCAGCGCGGGGTCGTCATCGACGACGAGCGCGCTCAAGGACGGGGCGTGGTCGGACACGAGAGCGAGCTTACGGCAGTCCGTGGAGCCGCGGTCGTGCAGACGGTGCGAGGGACACCTACCCGCGTGCGAGCGCGCGGAGCCCCTCCCCGGCGGTGTCGCCGTCCCGGTTGCCAACGCGCCGCGCAGCGGGGACGGTCACGCCCCCTCATGCGCGCGCTGTTTGCCATCCTGCTCGTCGCCGCGGCCCTCGCGCCGGCGGGCGCCGCTGCGCACAACACCTCGCGCGCGCGCAGTCACTTCGACGTGGGCACAGACGGCCTCGTCCGCATCGAGATCACGCTCACCGAAGAGGACCTGCTCGAGCTCGTGAACATCGATATGTCGAGCCCGCGGGAGGCGGCGGAGGCCGGGGCCGGCCTGCTCGCGGGGCGGCTGTCGACGGGCCTGCCGCGCTGGCTCGTGCTCGTCGGGGACGAGGAGCCCTGTCCGGTCACCTTCCGCTCCTGGCAGCGCGAGGGCGCGCGCGGGGTGAAGCTCCTCGCCGACGCCGCCTGCGCCGCGCTGCCGGAGGTGCTGACCATCCACTGGGGGCTGTCGGCGGTGTCGACGCTCGAGGTGCTCTCCATCACGACGGTGACGGCGCCCGGCGGCATCGAGCACGCGACCGTGCTCTCGCGCCGCACGCCGAAGGCCGTCCTCGTCGTCAAGCGGCCGTCTTTCCTCGAGACCCTGGCGCGCTTCTTCGTGAGCGGCGTCGAGCACATCCTCATCGGCTGGGATCACCTCGCGTTCCTGCTCGCGCTGCTGCTCGGCTGCTCGCGCTGGCGCAGGCTGTTCCTCGTCGCCACGGCGTTCACGCTCGCGCACAGCGTCACGCTCGCGCTCGGCGCCCTCGGGGTAGTGCGCGTGCGCCCCGAGATCGTGGAGCCCGTGATCGCGGCCTCCATCGCCGTCGCCGCCGCGGCCGCGCTCTATCGGCTCACGGCCGGCACCCTCAGCTACCCGGGCAGCCAGCAGCCGTCGCCGTCGGCCGCGCTCGAGGTGTCCCTCGTCGGGGGCTTCGGCCTCGTCCACGGGCTCGGCTTCGCCAGCATGCTGCAGGCGGCGCTCGGCGACAGCCACGGCGTCGTGACGGCGCTGCTCGGCTTCAATTTCGGCGTCGAGGCCGGCCAGCTGCTCTCGCTCACCATCGCGTTCCCGCTGCTCACGCTCGTCGGCAAGCGCTACGCCGGCGTCGCCCCGCGGCTGTTCGGCTCCCTGCTGCTCGGCCTCGTCGTGCTCGGCTGCTACGTCGCCGTCTCGCGTGCGATGGGGTGATTCGGCGCCTTTTCGCTCACGCCCAATCGAAGGCCAGCTCGCAGACCTCGTCGCCGCTCGCGCGGCAGCGCTCGTGCACGCAGCGGAAGCTGTCCTTCCCCGACGAGATGCGGCCGGCCTCGTTCACCCAGGCGCGCACGCTCAAGCAGTGCGCGCGGTGCGGCTCGGGCCAGCCGTTGATCTGCAGCACGCAGCTCGTGGGGCCCTCGCTGACGACGACCATCTCGCCTTCGTCGTAGTTCAGGCGCCAGGCGGCCGCGGCCCGCCGGATGATGAAGTGCGGGTTCCCGACCCGAAACAGGAAGCGGTACAGCGTCTTCAGGTTCACGTTCGCGGCGTAGCGGCCGAGCTCGTCACAGAGCCCGAGGTCCCCTTTGCCGAACAGCGCATCGATGACGGTGCACACCTCGACGAAGATCGCGAACGGATACCACTCGCCCGGCTGGATGCCCTGCTCGACGCTGACGCGCGCCTTCGGCGAGAGCGCGCTCAAAAAGCGCGCGACCTCGGAGACCCCGCGCTCCTCGACCCAGCGCACGCGCGCCTTGATGGTGCTGCCCTTCACGTTCACAAAGCAAAGCTAGCACCCACGGGCGAGGGAACGCTGCTCTGCCCGCCCTGTGCTCGCTCGCCGCGGTCGCCGATCAGGGCAGCGGCGGCAGCGGCATGCGCAGGCGCTCCTCGGCGGACAGCTTCGCGCCCTGCTCGAACCAGCCGAGGAAGGCCTTCTCGTGCGCGGTCAAGAGCGAGCGATCGATGAGCCGCTTGTCGAGGGGCGAGAAGGTCAGCGGGCGCACGCGCAAGAAGCCGTCCTGCTCGGGATCGGTGACGCAGGTGACGAGGTTCTCGATGCGCACGCCGCCGTAGCCGGCGATGTACACG
>CAYLZW010000482.1:0-3782 GCA_964388085.1 uncultured Myxococcales bacterium
GCCGCTTCTTCCGCCAGTTCGGGCTCACGCTCACCGCGGCCGTGCTCGTCTCCTTGTTGGTGTCCTTCACCATCGACCCCATGCTGTCGGCGCGGGTGGCCAAGAACATCGAGCGCGACCGTCACGAGACCATGCGCCGACATTGGCTCTATGGGCCGCCCACGCGTTTCTTCGAGGCGCTGGACGCCGGGTACAAGGACATCCTGAAGACCGCGCTGCGGCACCGCTTCAAGGTGATCTTCGGCGCCTTCGGCCTCTTCGTCGGCTCCATCCTCCTCGTGCAGTTCATGGGCAGCGAGTTCATGGCGCGCGGCGACCAGGGGAAGTTCGAGGTGCTCTTCGAGGCGCCCTCGGGCATCTCGCTTTTGGAGGCGGACAAGCTCGCGCGGCGCGCGGAGCACCTGCTCGTCAGCGAGGTGCCCGAGGTGCGCAGCTTCGTCACCACCGTCGGCGTGGACCGCGACGCCAGCAAGTTCAAGATCTTCGTGCTCACGTCGAAGAAGGACGAGCGCGGCATCAGCATGGACGAGATCATGGAGGTCGCGCGCGAGAAATTCGCGGCCATCCCCGGCGTGACCTTCAAGCTGAGCATCCCTGGCCTGGCGGGTGACTCCGCCGGCCAATCGCCGGTGATGCTGCTCATTAGCGGCCCCGACTACAAGACGCTGACACGTATCGCCGAGAGCGCCATGAGCCTCGCCATGAACACACCCGGCACGCGTGACGTCGCCATGGACCTCAAGCCTGGCTCCCCCGAGCAGCGCTTCGAGGTCAACCGGGCCCGCGCCGCCGACCTCGGCGTCAGCTTCGCGCAGGCCGCCATGGCCTTGCGCAATTCGCTGGAGGGCGACGTCGTGGCGACCATCCCGGATGACGGCGAGGACATCGACGTCCGCGTGCGCATCGCCGGCGCAGAGAGCTCGTCGGTGGCGGTGCTCGGACAGATCGTCGTGGCCACGCAGCCGGGTCCGGCGGGCCAACGCCTCGTGCGCCTCGACGAGATCGTCGACGTCGTCGAAGCGCCGGCGCCCGCCTCGATCACGCGCAACGACCGCCAGCGGGCCGTGACCGTCTCCGCGAGCCTCGCCAACCGCTCGCTCGGTGAGGTCATCGCCGACCTCGAGGCGGGCATGGAGGCGATGCATCTGCCGCCGGGCTACAGCTACAAGTTCGACGGCGAGGCCGAGAACATGGCCGACACGATGAAGAACATGCTCATCGCCCTCGGCCTGGCCATCATCTTCATTTACCTGATCCTCGCGTCGCAGTTCGAGAGCTTCGTCCACCCCTTCACGATCATGCTCGCGCTGCCGCTGGCGATCATCGGCGCGCTGGCCGGGCTGTTCCTCACGGGCATCCCCCTCGGCATGCCGGCCATGATCGGAATCATCCTGCTCATGGGCCTCGTGACCAAGAACGGCATCTTGCTCGTCGACTACACGAACCAGACCCGAGAGCGGACGGGCGTGGCCGCCATCCCCGCGCTCCTCGACGCCGCCCCAAAGCGCTTGCGCCCGATCCTGATGACCTCCGCCGCCATCGTGCTGGGCGAGCTGCCCACCGCGCTCTCGTCCGCGGAGGGCTCCGAATTCAACCGCCCCATGGCCATCGCCGTCATCGGCGGCGTGATCACCTCGACCATCCTGACCCTGCTCGTCGTGCCGGTCGCCTATACGTGGATCGACAAGCTCAGCATCAAGAAGTACCGCCAGGGCAAGGGGCCGCCCCCGTCGACGCCGGCGGCCATCTCCGCGAGCCAGGCGACGAGCCGTCGCGCCGCCGAGTAGGGCTTCGCATGGGGCGCGACAGCACGGGCCCTGCGCCGCGCGGCGCGGACACCGTCACTGCAGCTGGGAGCGCCGGATGGTCATCTGTCCGTGTGACGCGCCGTCGCCGCCGATGAGGCGCACGACGATGCGCGGGTCCGCGCGCGTGGTGTCGATGTCGAGCTCGGCGAAGGACTGCGCGTTGCCGTAGCAGGCCACCTGCGTCGCTTCCGCCGGGCCGGCGTTACAGCCCGACGGGTCCACGTTGGCGAACCCGGACGCGATGATCTCGGGCAGATCGTAATCGTTCGGGCGATGGATGCGGCGCAGCGCGCTGTGGTGAATGTCGCCCGCCATGAGCACGACGCCGCCGATGTTCTGCGTGCGAATGAACGAGAACAAGCGGGCGCGCGAGGCGTACTCCCACCACGTCTCGCCGCCGCTCCTGCTGAAGAGGCTGCCCGAGACCAGGATCTTGAACGTGGCGGTCGACGCGAGCAGCTGCTGCTCGAGCCAGTCGTGTTGCGCCGCGCCGAGGATGCTCCCCGCCGGTGGGTCGCCGGCGGCAGGCGGCCGATCCCGCTCGTAGCGCACGTCGAGCATGAAGAAGTCCACGTCGCCGTGGCTATGACGGAAGAACACGCCGGGCTGGCCGGCCGTGCCGTAGGACGGGTTGGCCCAATAGTCCTGGAAGGCTCTCAACGCCGCTTGCCGCCCGGGCGCGTGGCGCGTGCCGTTGTTGCCCGTGTAGTCGTGGTCGTCCCAGATCGCCAACGACGAGGTGCCGGCCACGAGGCGCGCGCGGGGCGGGTTCGAGAGCACGTCGCGATAGTTCCACCACTGTCCGAAGCGGTTGCCAGTGTTGCCGTAGTGGTTGTCGCCGATGAACAGCATGACGTCGGGCGAGCGCCCGCGAATGGTGTCGAAGATGGGGTGCGGCCCCGGCACGTTATGGTTGTTCGAGCACGATCCGGTCGCCACGCGGAACGACGACGCGGCGCCGGGCGGGGGAGCGGTCTTGAAGCGGGCCACCTTGTTCGTGACGGTCTGCCCGACGACGACGTGCGCGACGTATCGCGTGCGGGGCTGAAGGTCGCGCACGACGAATGTGTGCGTGAAGTCATGGCCGGGCGCCGGATAGACGGGGCCGATGGTGCTGACGTCGTCGGGGGCGGCCTCGCGCGCGACCCGCAGCGAGATCGGGCGGCTGGCGTCGCTGCGCACGAGGATGCGCGCGTTCTTGTGCGTCACCGCCCCGACCAGCGGCCCGTGCGTGACGCGCGAGGGGTAACAGGTGCCGCACGTGCTCGAGATGTCACCGGGGACGCGGAAGCGTTGAGCGTCGCCGGGGCCGTTGCCGAGCGAGACGTCGAGGCCTGCGCGACACTGCACGGGCTCGCCGTCGAAGCGCGTCTCGACGCAGACCGGACGCCAGGCGTCAGCGCCGGAGACGTGACGCAGCTCCACGCGATCGACCTGCGCGCGCGGCAGCCCCACGGAGCGGAAGTGGAACACATCGAAGTCGCCCGTTCGCATGTCGTCGACGGCGGGCACGTCGAGCGGGAAGCAGCGCGTGGCGTTGAGGCAGACCTCGTAGCGGCTGTCCGAGCGCGCGTTCGCCTGCGCGCCGGTGCGGATCGCGAAGCTCAAGTGGCCGATGGTGTCTGGGAACGTCGGCGGCGGTGGTCCCGCGTCGGGCGCTGGCGCTCCGGCGTCGGACAGCGTCGTTCCGCCGTCGGTGAGCGCCGCGCCCCCGTCGTCTCGGCCCGCGTCCGAACGGCCCGCGCCAGCGTCGGGCAGGGACGGGTCCGGAGGGTCGCCGGCGTCCTCGAGGTCCGCGCCGCCGTCGCGCTCCACGGGACCCGCGTCGTCGTCCGGACGCTTCTCGTCCGTGCCCCCGCCGTCCGCCGCCTCTTCGAGGCCGGCGTCCCGCGGAGCGCACTTCGGCTGGCCGTCAGCGCGTATGCGTCCGGCAAAGGGCGTCATTCCGCCGGCTTGACCGCCGCGGTAGCGTGG
>CAYLZW010000483.1:0-3771 GCA_964388085.1 uncultured Myxococcales bacterium
TCGAGGACAAGGGCACGCGCTTCGACTCCATGATGGCGCGCGAGGGCATCAAGGATCTCGGCGCGCGCTTCGTGCGCGTCTACCCGGACGACCCGAACGCGCCGCAGGTGAAGTTCAACATCGCGCGCGCGTACTTCGAGCAAGGGCTGTTCGACGAGTCCATCGAGCTCTTCACGGCCTTCGTGAAGGAGTATCCGCGGCACAAGGACGCCGTCTCCGCGGCCGAGCTCACGCTCGACGCGTTCGCGCAGAAAGAGGACTTCCAGGGTCTCGCCAAGGCCGCCCGTGACTTCGCGACGCTGCAGGGGCTCGCCGACGAGTCCTTCAAGGCGCGCTTCACGAAGATGGCGGAGCAGGCCGACCAGGAGGAGATCAACCGCCGCACCATCGCCGCCGACGGCAAGGTGCAGGAGGTGCTGGCCAGCTTCATCGTCGACAAGAAGGGCACCGAGGTGGCGGCGAAGGCGCTCTACCAGGCCTTCGTGATCGCGCGCGACCGGCGGGACTTCGAGAACATGGTGTCCGCGGGACGCCAGCTCATCGACGACTACAAGACCTCCGACTACGCGAAGGAGGTGCTGCCCGCGCTCGCCGACCACTCGCTGCGCATGTCTCAGGTAGAAGAGGCGGCCGCCTACTACGAGGAGTACGCGCGCACGTATCCCGAGGGGCAATCGTCCGACGAGCTGCTCGAGGGTGCGGCCATGATCCGTCTCGAGCTCGGCGAGTACGACGCCGCGCTCACCGACTTCGATCGGCTGACGCGCCAGGGGCGCGCCGAGCAGCGCGAGCGCTTCTACGCGCTCGTCGCGAGCACGGCCGTCGAGGCGGGCGATTGGCGCCGCGCCGAGCAGGCCGCGAGCCAGATCCTCGAGAGCCGTGATCACGCGGTGCTCGCCGGTGCCATCGCCGGCGAAGCGGCGCTGCGCGCGGGTGACCTCGAGGGCGCCGCCGCGCTCTTGCAGGACGCCATTCAAAAGGGGCAGGCGGGCAACGGCCTGCGCGACGGCAAGCAGTGGCTCGGTCGCGCGCTCTACACGCTCGGCGAGACCGCTCGTCGTCAATTCGAGGCCGTGCAGTTCGGCATGGGGGAGGACGGCGAGGTCCTGCAGGCGAAGTTCGACACGCTCGCGATGCTGGAGGCCTCGTACATCGGCGCCATCCAGGCGGGCGATCCCGAGTGGGCCATGGGCGCGCTGTACCGGATCGCCGCGGCCTATCGCGAGGCGGCGGAATTTCTCGACACCGCGCCGATGCCCGGCGGCCTGACCCCCGACGAGGAGGCGCAGTACCGCGCGGCGCTGAAGGAGCGCTCCGAGCCGCTCAAGCAGCAGGCGCGCGAGGCCACCGAGGTGTGCCGGTCGAAGGCGCGCGAGCTCGACGCCTTCAACCGCTTCGTCAAGGCCTGCGTGGCCGACCAGCCGGTGGCCGAGGACGGTGATCGTGTTTTCGCGCGGCCGCGCGGCATCCGCGTGCCGAACCGGGACGTCCTCGAGAAGAGGCTCGCGGAGAACCCGCGTGACGTCGGCGCGCTGACCCAGCTCATCCGGGCGGCCATCTCCGTCAAGGACCATCACCTCGCGCGACAGCTCGCGCTCAAGGCCATCGAGCTCGACGAGAAGAACGCCGCGCTGCACAACCTCCTCGGCGTCGCCAACGTGGGGACGAACCGCATGCAGGCGGCGGCGGCGGCCTTCAAGGAGGCGCTGCGACGAGGACGCCTCGGCGAGGCGCAGGCGAACCTCGGGACGCTGTACGCGCTGTACGGCAACCAGAAGAAGGCGCAGGAGCTCTTCGGGCGCGCCGGCAGCGTCGACGCCTCGTCGCCCGACGTCATCGAGCAGTACGCTCAAGCCAGGAACGGGAGGTGACCTGAGATGAAGCGCCCCTCGCGCGTCCTGCTGCTCGTCGGTGTGCTGCTGCTGGCGTGCTCGTCGCTCGGCTGCGCGGGGCTCTGGCACCGCGTCGATCGTTCGCTGCTCGACGACGTGCCCAACGAAGAGAAGCTGCTGCTCTTCGACGCCGAGAACGGCGTGTACATCGCGAAGGACGAGATGGAGACCGCCGATCGCGCGCTGCGCGACGCCGAGCGGGCGCTCGAGCGCGCGTACGAGTACCGAGGCGTCATCGATACGCGGCGGGAGTCGGGCGCCGTGGTCGACACCCCCGAGGTGCTCGAGCTCCTCGCCGCGTGGAACGACGCCCGCATCGAGGTACGCAAGGCCGAGGTCGCCTACATGCGCCAGAAGCACGAGACCGCCGAAGCCCGCCTGTGGGCGTCGCGCGCGCGCTACGAGCGCGCCAAGGCGACCCTCGTGAAGGACCACAACCCCGAGGGAGGCACCAGCATCGAGGTGAAGAGCTTCGACGAGCAGGTCAGCGACAAGGAGGTCGCCGAGCAGGAAGAGCAGGCCGCGCTCGTCGAGCTCGAGAAGGTCGTCTCCGAGCGGCGGGCGGAGTACAACAAGCTCTCAGACCGACTGCAGCAGCGCTCGAACGGCGCGTATGGCGGCCCTTGGGCGGATCTGGTGGACTGACGACGTGAAGCGCACGCTCTCCCGCCTGAGACTCTCCCTGCTCGCGCTCACGTGTGGGCCGTTCGCCGTTTCGGTCGCGCACGCGCAGACGGACGTCCAGGAGCCCGCGGCTGCCGATGCCGAGGCGGCGACGTCCGGCGTCCCTGCGGTCGACGCGGCGTCGGCGGCGGGCGCTCCGACGGCGGCGCTCTCGGGGCAAGCGCCGAGCGACAGCGAGCTGCTCGAGGGCATCGCCAAGTACGAGGCCATGGTGCGGGAGCGGCCGCAGGATCCCGAGGCGCGCCAGCTGCTGGCGACGGCCTACGCGCAGCTCGCGCGCTGGGACGACGCCCGGGCGGCGTGCGCGGCCGCCATCAAGCTCGCGCCCGACGACGCGGAGCTCTACCAATGCCTCGGCCTCGTCGAGGAGGGCGCCAAGAACTACGCCGCCGCCGAGGCCGCCCTGCGTCAGGCGCTCAGCAAGGCACGGAACGTCGAGTTCCGGCTCGATCTCGCGCGCGTGCTCGAGCGCGCCGGCCGCGCGCCCGAGTCACAGGCTGAATACGACGCCATCACGACCGAATTCGCGGACAACTGGGAGGTCCAGATCGGTCTCGCCGGCGTGTACTACGAGCTCGGCCGCTACGAGGACGCGTTCGCGGCCTACGAGCGCGCGCTCGGCCTCGCGAGCGACCGTGGCGAGATCTACCTCGCGTACTCGAAGGCGCTCGCGGATCGCGGCGATCTGACGAAGGCGCACGATGTGTTGACGCGTGCGCGCCGCGTGGCGCCGGGCGATCCCGAGGTCCACTACAACCTGGGCATCGTCTACTTCCGGCTGAACCAGCACGCCGCGGCGGTGAAGGCGTTCGAGGAGGCCGTCAAGCGCGACCCGACGATGGCGCGCGCGCACAACAACCTCGGCGTCACGCTCGACAAGACGGGCAACAACGAGGGCGCGCTGGCGTCGTTCCAAAAGGCGCTCGAGGCGGACGCAGGCTTCGCCGAGGCGCAGTACAACCTCGGCCTCTCCGCCTTCAAGCTGAAGCGCTTCCCGGACGCCGAGAGGGCGTTTTTGCACGCGCTCGAGCTCGATCCCGATCTGGCGGACGCGAAGTTCTACCTCGGCGAGGTCTACTACCAGCTCGGTGAGCCGACCAAGGCGCTGCGCGTCTACAAGCAGGCGCTGCGCATGAACCCGAACGACGCCGCCTCGCACCGGCGCCTCGGCGACATCCACCTGCAGCGCGGCGAG
>CAYLZW010000484.1:0-3770 GCA_964388085.1 uncultured Myxococcales bacterium
ACGCCGCAGAGCTGCTCGACGCGCGCGAGCATCTCCTTCGCCGCGCGGTTCGTGAACGTCAGCAGGTAGATGCCCTCGGGCGGGGTGCCGGTGTCGATGAGGCGGGCGACCCGGTAGGTGAGCGCGCGCGTCTTGCCCGAGCCGGCGCCGGCCAACACGAGCAGCGGCCCGTTCGGGGCGAAGGCGACATCCTTCTGTTCGCCGTTCAGGTGGCCGGCGTAGTCGATGCCGAGCCGCGATGGGGTACGCGTCGTCTTGAGCGTGTAAACTCGCGCCATCGGCCTGGTCGCTCCTTCCTCGACGTGCAGCGGGTGCGCGGGAGGATGCCACGGAGGCCGTCCGTGCGCGTCGGAAATCGCCTCGCCTCGCTCCGCCGCCCGTAGGCGCTGGATCGCTTTCTGCTCGACGACCACCTCATGAGCGCACCTGTCGGCCTCGGCCAGCTACTCCCCCCCGTGGACCCGTTTCCTCCCTCCCGACTCATCAGCGCGCTCTCGAAGCTGCCGCCGTCCGCGTTGGCGAAGCTGTTCTGGCGCATCGCCGGCGAGCGCAGCGTCGCGCTCTGCTTGCACCGGGTACACGACGACGTGCGCCGGGAGGGAGAGCTGCAGCCCTGGCTGTCCATCGACGTGCGCACGCTCGACGGCCTCGTCGACGTGCTCGCGTCGACGAGGCGCGGCCGCTCGGGCCAACTGTCGCTCACCTTCGACGACGGCTACCTGGACGCCTTGCGTTACGTGGAGTCGCGCGCGCCGCGCTATCCAGACGTCGAGTTCCTCTTCTTCGTGTGCGCCGAGAAGACCGTCCGGCGCCGCGGCTTCCGCTGGGACTCCTACGAGCTGCGCCGCGAGAGCACGAGCTGGAGCGCGCTGCAGCGGTATCTGCTCGCGCCGGTGGCCGCCGAAGAGGACGGCGTCGCGCCGGACCTCGCTGGGCTCGCCGACCACCCGCAATTCGCCCTCGCCGGCGTCGAGGAGTGCAAGCGGATCGCGAAGCTCCCGAACGTGCAGCTCGGCAACCACAGCGACCACCACCTGTGCGCCGCGTCGATGACGCTCGACGAGCTGCGCCTCGAGGTGCGGGGCTCGGTCGAGAGCTTCAGGGCGGTGTTCGGTGCGGCGGAGAACTTCGCGTTCCCCTTCGGCACGCCCGGCCTGCACTTCGGCGCCACGCACGCGCGCATCGTCGCCGAGGAGAGCCGCGCGGTGCTGTGGTCGACCGAGGCGCTCCCCTACGCGAGGGGTGAGCGCACGCGCGGCAGCGTCGTGCCGCGCGTGCCGGTGCTCGGCACGTGGACCCTGACGGAGATCCTCGGCAGCATGGTGACGTCGGCGCTGCGCTCCCTGACGCGCGGGCGTCGTCGGGTGCTCAGCGAAGTACCTCTCGTTCCCGCAAGGCCCGCTTCGCCGCCCGCAGCGCCTGCTCGAGAGCGGGCACGCGCCGCACCGGAGCTGCGAGAGATCCCCTGAAGCCCTGCCAGGCGCGCAGGGCGGGAGGGGCGCTGCCGAGCGGCCCGATGTCGGCCACGTGGGTGGCGTAGCGCCACTTGTAGGGCTCGTCGCCGAGCAGCATGTCGAACGTGTGATCGCGCGCCTCGTGGCTCGCGCGCAGCAGCTCGTGGTTCAGCGCGTTGCCGGCCGAGTACTTCGCGAGCTCGCTGTCCGGGTCGTAGGCCGGCACCCAGTGATAGAAGCGCCCCTGATACCGAGGGCCCGCGTGCGCGGCGACCAGGCGATCGCCCGCGTACAGCGCCGAGAGCTGAATGGCGCCGGCGCGCAACAGATGACGGAACAGCGCCCGCGTGCGCGGCGACGCGAACAGATCGGGCAGGCTGGTGCGCCGATACTGATCGCTCTTCCACGCGAAGATGCTCGTCAGCACCTTCTCGTCCGAGGTCGCGGCGACGAAGCGCAGCGGGCCGAGCTCGCGCTCGAGCTTGCGGGCCTTGCGGGCGGTGGTCTTGAAGGCGCTCTTCGAGCGCTCCTCGACGGCGGTGATGAAGTCGTCGAAGGTGCGAAAGCCCGCCCAGCGCACGAGCGGCGCCGGCTGGAACCCGCGCGCGAGCTGCTGGGCGCGCGGCCCGCCGCTCACGACCTCGGCCTGCCACGCGCCCGCGCGCACGACGCCGTGGCAGACGCGGCGCAGAAAGCCGCTCGGAGGCACCCGCTCGCCGCCGCCGCTCGTCGGCAGCGGCTCGAGGTAGTCGAGGAAGCGGACGTCGTGCACAACGCGCGCGCGGCCCACCCGGAGGACGCGAAACACGCGCCCCTCCACCTCGGTCAACTGCACCCGGCAGCTCTGCCTTGGGAAGAACGAGCCGGCCACGGCAGCGAGAAAGGGCTCACTCGAGAAGAAGTTCATGGGCCGGCGCCCTGCACGCTCGACGCCACGGCGGGAGCCGAGGGGCGACGCCACGAACGTCTCTTGGCACGCTCGTGCGCGGTGCGCCTGCGTCAGCGATCGCCGTCGAACTCCGCCAGCGCGATGCCGGCCATGGCGGCGGAGAGCGGCGTCGTGAACAGCGCGCCGACGCAGAGCAAGAGCGTGCCCGCGTTCGCGAACAGCGAGAGCAACAGCATGGTGACGACGAGCAGCAGGTAGCTCGACGTGGCGCCGCCGACGACGATGCCCTTCAGGCGCTGCACGCGCACGGACGCCGCCAGGTCGTCGTCCTTGATGGCGACGTAGAGGATGGCGGGCGAAAGCAAGGCGAAGGCCACGCTGATGACGAACGCCACCAGGCCGAACAGCCCGCCGATGATGCCGTCGCCGCCGAGCGCGCCGAGGATGCCCTGCAGCACGGCGACGATGAGGCCGAGCGGCAAGAACGCCAGGAAGATGCGGAAGCCGGCGCCGATGTAGTGAAAGCCCGCCTCGGGCAGATCGAGCGCCTCGGCCTTGCGCGCCTCGAAGCTCGCCTTCACCCAACCCAGCAGGTTCAGCCAGCCGACGAGGGGGATGAGGCCGATGAGCCCCATGACGATGACCTTGGGGATCCAGCGCTCGTCGTCGAACGGGGTCTTGAACACCACGCCGATGTCGTAGCCGTCCTGGCGGTACTCGCGGTGCCCCGGCGGCTCCTGCTCCGGCGCGTCGCTCGGGTGCGCTTCGTCGTGCTCGGACATCGTTCCCCTCCTCGTGCTTTGGCAGCGCCGCACAGCGCAGCCTACCGCAGCCGGGCGCAGGAGGCGCGCGGAGGGGAGCCTGCCTCGAGGCTGGCTACGCCGCGTCGACCTTCTTCTTCTTCGGGCGCATGTTCGCCTGCAGCACGCGCTTGCGCATGCGGATGGACGCGGGCGTCACCTCCATGAGCTCGTCCATGTCGATGAAATCCATGCACTGCTCGAGGCTCATCTTGCGCGGCGGCGTCAGGATGACGTTCTCGTCCTTGCCCGAGGCGCGCACGTTGGTGAGCTTCTTCTCGCGGCAGACGTTGACGTCGATGTCGTTGTCGCGGCTGTGCTCGCCGATGATCATGCCCTCGTACACCTCGGTGCCCTCGGCGACGAAGAGCACGCCGCGCGGCTGGATGTTGAAGAGCGCGTACGGCGTCGTCCTGCCCTGCGACATGGACACCATGCTGCCGGAGGCGCGCGCCTCCACGTCGCCCTCATAGGGGATCCAGCCACCGAAGTAGGCCGACATGATGCCCTCGCCGCGCGTGAGCGTGAGGAACATGTTGCGAAAGCCGATGAGCCCGCGCGTCGGCACCTTGTACTCGACGCGCACGCGGCCGCTCGACGCCGAGCCCATGGACTCCATGGCGCCGC